>DATLGI010000112.1:0-23552 GCA_035540535.1 Pseudonocardia sp. | reverse complement strand
TCCAGGTCGCGATGATCCGCCTGATGGCTGCCCGACTGGCCGGCGAGGAGATCGAGCCCCACGGCCCGATCGAGACCGAGGCCGCACGCCGGATAGCAGAAGACCTGACCAGCTGACCCACTGGGTTTCGAAACACTCTCTCAGACGGTGGAGGCCCGGCCTTCCCGCCCACGAGCGGGGAGGCCGGGCCTTCGCCGTCCTCGGGGCGAGCACGGCTTGTGCCGGGATGCTTGACACCGCCCGCCGCGCCGGACTCGGAACTTCATCACCGGCCACGGATCGGTTCGTGGCATCGAGCCCCTCATGCGGCTGGTCAGAGGTCGAACGCGGGCGCATGCATCGTGCGTCGAGCTCACGAGGACCGGCTCCCGAGAAGGTCCACCCCCAGTGCCGCCAGCACGCCGAACGCGAGGCCCCAAAGGATGATCGAGATGATCTGCCAGATGATCACGGTCTTCTTTCGAGCTCCGAAGGAGACCATCGCCGCGGCGGTGATCTGACTCGGCAAGATCGACTGTCCTAACAGGCTGACCCCGGGCACGCCGTACCTGTCGAAGGCCGCACGCAGCCGCTGGCGCTTGGGAGATAGTTCCTTCACCTCTCCGGCCACCCTCCCCCGGACGGCATGGGCAGCCAGCACCATCACCACCATGGTCGCGATGTTCCCGAGGACGGCGGCTGCCACTGCGACCGGAGGGCTGACGCCCGCCAAGATCCCGATGACGGAGCCGAAGTAGGACTCGACGAACGGGATGGCCCCTGCGGCCATCACGGCGAGCCACTGAAGCCACGTCGGCAGGGTGGCCGCGAGGGTCCTGTAGCGGCTCGATCACGGGATACCTCTTCACGTCGTCCGGGTGCCGCCGGGCACCGCGATGGAAAGTAGGCTTGTCGACAAGCGTGCTTGACACCAGCGGGGGCTGTCAAGCACGCTTGTCGTCGTGAGGAGCAAGGTCCGTGCACTGCGGCAGGCCGGAGGCCTGTCGCAGGAAGCCCTGGGCAAGGCCCTCGGGGTCTCCCGGCAGACGATCAATGCGATCGAAACCGGGCGATACGACCCGTCGCTGCGGCTCGCGGTGCACCTGGCGCGGCACTTCGGCCGCACAGTGGAGGAGATGTTCGATGTCGACGCCGAGTAGGAGCCGGTTGCCCGTCTCGACCACGAACGCGGTTCTCTTGAATGTATGCCTGGCGGGAGGCGTCGTCACAGCCATCGTCGGAAGGTGGCTCGAGGCCGGCTTGCTCGCGGCGGTGGGGCTCGCGGTTCTCGCCATGGCGATCTACGCGCGGCGCCCGAACTCTCGCGATATCACCCGAGTCAACGCGATCGAGTATCGAGACGAACGTGACAAACGCATCGCGCAGGTCGGCTTCTCAGTCGTCGGAGTGGTCGCCCTGGTCGTCTCCGTGATCGAGTTCGTTGCGGTCACCGTCCTGGTCGACAACCGCGACTGGCCGCCGGCGGTGCAGCTGCTCCCGGTCGGCCAGTTGCTCCTGCTCTGCGTCGTCTGGGGAGTCGCGAACTCGATCGCCGCTCGGCGCGGGTAAGGCGTCGCGTCGCATCCCTTCCCTGAACCACCGACGCGCATCCGGCCGCCGAGACACACCCGGTCGGCGCAGGCTGCCCCCGTTCGGCGCCGTCGGCGCGACGGATGCCGCCGGCCGTCCTCAGCTTCGTGACGCGGCGGCCCGCCGGCCCTACAGTCCGCGCCGGCGCCTCCTCCGTGGCCCGCCAGGGCGCGGTGCGCTCCCCCGCGGGCGCCACTGCCGAACGAGAAGAGGACCCATGACCCGCCGATCACCCGGCCGGTTCGTCCGTGCCGTGGCCGTGACGGCGCTCGCGTTGACCTCGGTGGCCTGCGGGGCGACCGGCGTGCCCGCCGCGGACGCCCCGCCCGTCGGGACGGCCGGGAACGCACCGGCCGCGGTGCCCGGGCTCGCGACGACCGCCACCGACATCGGCGCGGTCGTCACCAGCGACGGGTTCGCCGTCTACCTGTTCGACCGCGACTCCGCCGACCCGCCCACCTCCACGTGCGTCGACACCTGCGCCGAGCGGTGGCAGCCGGTGCTCGGCGACGGCCTGCCGCCGCTGCAGGGAATCGACTCGGCCATGGTCGGCACGATCGGGCGGCCGGACGGCGGCCAGCAGCTGACCCTGGGCGGGTGGCCGCTCTACACCTATGCGGAGGACACCGTGCCCGGAGAGGTGCGCGGCGAGGGTGTCGGCGGGGTGTGGCGCGCGATCGGCCCGGACGGCACGCCCGCCGCCGGGGCGCCGTCGGCCCCGGTGGGCTCCGCCGAACCGACCGCCGCAGCCGTCTCGACGGCCGAGCCACCGGTCGAGGGCCCGGACGGCACCGGTGACGGCTACTGACCGCCCGGCTGCCCGTCAGGCCCGCAGCGTCTCGCTGGGCAGCAGGCCGAACCGGCCGCGGTAGTCGGCGGAGAAGCGCCCGGGGTTTCCGAAGCCCCACCGGGCGGCCACCGCCGCGACGGTGGTGCCGTCGGCCGGGTCGGCCGCGCGCAGCTCGGCATGGGCGCGGTCCAGCCGAACCGACCGCAGGTACGCCAGCGGCGTCGTGTCCATGGCCGTGCGGAAGGAGCGCTGCAGCGAGCGCGGCCCCAGCCGGGCGGCCCGCGCGATCGCGACCAGGTCGACGTCCTCGCCGGCGTGCTCCTCGATGAACTCCAGAGCGCGGCGCACGGCGCCGGGCGCGTGCCGGGCGGGCACGTGGTCGCCGTCCCGGACGCTGCTGGGGAAGGTCTCCAGCGCCGTCGCCACGACGACGCGCAGGACCTGGCGCAGCACCAGCGGGCTGCCGTGCACCGCGGCGTTCGTCGCCATGTCGTTGGTGACGTAGCCCATCAGGCTCTTCCAGTGCTGCTCGCGGGCCGTGGACATCGGTCGTGCCAGCGCGAACGTCACGGGCGCGGGCTCGGTGTCGTCGAGCAGCTCCGCGACCACCCGTTCGACGGCGCGGCGGTCCAGGCGCACCTGCGCCGTCCGGATGTCCGACCAGTCGCAGGACATCCGGGCGTCCGGGTCGTAGGCGAGGACGTCCCCCGGCCCCGCGTCCACCGTCGCGCGGCTCGACCGGAGGCGCAACCGTCCGTGCAGGAGATGGCTGAACAGCAGGATCTCCCCGAGCGGCTCCCAGGTGCCGCTCACGGTCATGGTGTGCCGCGCGCCCCCGACCTTGAACGCCCCGCAGTCCGCCACGCTGTGGGAGAAGCGGAACGCGTCGCGGCGCCCGGACAGCCGCACCGCGTGGTCGCCGTAGGCGGTCCTGAGCCAGGCGTGCGCCTCGTCGGGGTCGCCCGTGGCGATGTGCAGCCGCATCAGCGAGTCGACCAACGCCCCACCCTTCGTGTCGCGGCGACGGTGGGTGGAGGCTACGGCGCCACACCGCGGGGCGCCATGGCGTGAGCGTCAGGCGTCGCGGCGAGCCGCGTCGAGGGTGAACGCGGGCAGGCACACCGCGACGTACTCGGCGCCGTCGGGGCCGGGCGAGCTGTAGCGCACCCACTCCCCCGCGGCCGCGTGCACCGCCTGACCGGCGGGAACGGTCAGCTCGCCGCCGTCGTGCCGCACCCGCAGCTCGCCGCGCAGGACGAGCGTGTACTCGTCGAACTCCGGGCGCTGACCGGGCTCGGACCAGCCCGACGGGCTGCGCATGTGCGCGATCGACAGGGCGCCGTCGCCCGTGTTGACCAGGCCGACGTACTCGTCGATCGTCTTCGGCGGCTCACCCGCGGCCGTGACCCGGCTCGGGGTGGTGATCAGGCGCGGCATGCCGCTCATTCTGCCCGCCGGGCCCGGTGTCCTGCTCGGGCCCTGCGGGGGCGTCGGCGAGCGCGGCGGGCGGGGCGGCCTGGGTGAGCGCGACGCCGGTGAGGATGAGCACGCCACCGGCGAGCTGCATCGCCGTCGGCACCTGGGCGAGCAGCAGCCACGACGCGAGCGCGGAGACCACCACCTCCAGCAGCGCGATCAGCGACCCGCGGGCCGCGCCGACCCGCGCGATCGCCGCGACGCCCGTCAGGTAGGCGGCGACCGTGGACACGAGCACGAGCAGGCCGGCCGCCACCGGCCAACCGATGTCGACGTCGGCGAGGACGACCCCGGTGGCATCGACGTCGATCACCACCGGCAACACGCCGACGAGCCCCAGCAGCGCCACCAGCACCGCCCCGACCGCCATCCCGACGCCGGCGAGCACCAGCGGCGGGGTGCGCGAGCCCGCCCGGTCGGCGACGAGGAAGTACGACGCCTGGCACACCGCCGCGAGCAGCCCCCAGGCGACGCCCTCCCACCGCAGGCCGGCACCGTTCCAGATCTGCACCACCAGCGTGAGTCCCACGATGGCGATCGCGCCGCCGAGCACGGTGCGCGGGGTCGGCGGCTGCCGGCGCACCACCCACACCCAGGCGACGACCAGCACCGGGCCGAGGTACTCCAGCAGCAGCGCGACGGGCACGGGCAGGTAGCGCACCGCGTTGAAGAACGCCACCTGCACCCCGGCCATCGCGAGCACGCCGTAGAGCAGCAGCGCCGGCGTGTCGCGGCGCACCGCGGCCAGCACGCCGGGCCGGACGACGGCGAGCACCACCGCCAGCACCGCCGCGGCCCCGCCGAGCCGCACGAGCACTGCCCCGTTGGCCGACCAACCCGCGTCGATCAGTGCCTTCGCGAACGGGCCGGACAGGCCGAAGCAGACCGCGGAGACGACCGCCAGGGCCAGCCCGACGGCCACCCGGCGGTCGGTCATCGGGCTCCCCGCACGCGCGGGGTCACTCCTCCCCGCCGGTGTGCGGGACGAGGCCGGCGGCGCGGATACCGGCGACGGCGGCGGCCTCGTCGTTGAGCGAGGCGTCGCCCGTGACGCCGACGGCACCGAGCAGGCGCCCGCCGTCGTCGCGGACGAACACCCCGCCCGGCACGGAGAGGACCTTCCCGCCGGCCAGCGCCGCCACCGAGGTGAAGAACTCGGGCGAGTCGGCCGCGCGGGCGGCGATGGCGCGGTTGGTCATGCCCAGGGCGAGCACCCCGGAAGCCTTGGCAACGGCCAGGTCGGGCCGCAGGAAGCCGGAGCCGTCCTGGCGCTCCAGCGCGACGACGGCGCCGCCGGGATCGAGCACGGCGGCGGTCAGCGGGTTGAAGCCCTGCTCCGCGCCGTGGTCCAGCGCGGCGCGCACGATGGTCCTGGCCTGCTCCAGAGTGATCGACAACGGTTCTCCTCGACGGTGCTCGGGACGGCGTGATCCGCGCCGAACCTACTGCCCCCGGCGCGCCGTGGCCGGTGGCGGCGCTCACCCGAGCAGCAGCAGCCAGGCCGCGGCGGCCACCGAGCCGGCCGCGGCCAGCCAGAACAGCCCGGCCCAGGCCCCACCCGGTACCGGGGTGAGCGCGGCGAGCAGGTCCGCGTCGGAGTCGCCGGTGCGTCCCCGGCGGCGGCCGCGCTGCAGCTCCCGCACCGCCCGCAGCCCGCCGAAGATCAGGAACCAGCACAGCGTCGCGGCGAACCCGGCCTGCAGGGCGGGCCCGCCGGCGTAGGCGATGCCGCCGACGGCGCCACTCGTGACCAGCACCGCCAGCAGCCCGAACCCGTTGCGCACGTGCACCAGGGTGGCGAGCAGGAGCCCGACCGCGATCCACAGCATCAGCCCGGCCCGGCCGGCCGCGACCAGTGTCGCGCCGCCGACGGCGAGCAGGCCCGGCGCCGGGTAGCCGGCGACGACGGTGGCGACCAGGCCGGGGCCCCGCCCCCGCCCGGTGGAGACCGTGAGCCCCGAGGTGTCCGCGTGCAGCCGGATGCCGGTGAGGCCGCGCCCGGCGAGCACGGCCACGAGCGCGTGCCCGCCCTCGTGGGCGATGGTGACGACGGTGCGGGTGACCCGCCAGGTCACCGTCCACGTCACCAGGACCAGGGCGAGCAGCGCCGCGGCCAGTTCGGCGGGCCGCCGCGTCGCGACCTCGGCCAGCGCGGCGAGCCCGGATTCCAGCATCGTCACCGCGCCGAGTGTGGCAGCCGGGTCGTTCACCGGCGCCACCGGACAACCTACACATGCTACTGTAGGCCGATGTTGAACCGGCGATTCCAGATCCTCCTCGACGAGGAGCGATACCGGCGGGTCGCCGCAGCGGCGCGGGCGCGCGGGACGTCGGTGGCCACCGTCATCCGGGAGGCGATCGACCGCGGGCTGCCCGCCGACGACGACGTGCGGGCCCGCGCGCTCGAGCACGTCCTCGCGGCCGCACCCACTGCCGTTGCCGACGATCCCGCCGATCTCGTGGCGGAACTGCGCGACCTGCGCGGCAGCCGCCGGTGATCGTGCTGGACACGACCGTCCTGCTGTACGCCGTCGGCACCGGGCACCCGCTGCGCGAGCCCTGCCGTCGCCTGCTCGGCGCCCCCGCGGCGTCCGGCCTCACGACCACCGCGGGAGTCCTCCAGGAGTTCGTGCACGTGCGGGAACACCGCCGCCCCCGCTCCGACGCCGTCGAGCTCGGCCGGTCGTACCTAACGCTCCTGCGGCCGCTGCTCGAGGTGCCGGAACCGGCGGTCGAGCGGGCGCTGTCGCTGCTCGACGACCATGCCGAGCTGGGCGCGTTCGACGCCGTCCTGGCCGCGGCCGCCGCGCACGCAGGCTGCCGCGCCGTCGTCACCGCCGACCGTGCGTTCGCGCGGATCGAGGGCCTGCCCGTGACGTTCCCCGACGAGCCCGGGGTCGCTGCGCTGCTCGGCGGCGACCGATAGGTCGCCTCCGGCCGGCCGGCCGGTGACCGCGGCGCCGAGTGCACCCCTCCGTGCGCGCGAGTGCACCCCTCCGTGCGCGCGAGTGCACCCCTCCGTGCCCGCGAGTGCACCCCTCCGTGCCCGCGAGTGCACCCCTCCGTGCGCACGAGTGCACCCCTCCACCATGCCCCGACGACCACCCCCTGCCGGAACAGGCGCCGGTCGGCCGCCGCCCCGCTCGCGCCAGCCCCGGCGCGACCGCCACCACGACGATCGACGCCCCGACCGGGTCGCCCGCGACGCCGGTCAGCGCGGCGCGCCGACCGTGGGCCGGTGCGCGCCCGACGATGGACAGCACGCCGGGGCCGGGCACGGCGACGAGCACGACGCCCGCCAGCGCGAACGTGAGCAGGGTCTGGGTCGAGGGCAGGTCCGAACGCTAGCCGCGCCCGCTGGCGCCCTCCCCCGGACTCGCGCGCTGCTCCCAGCCGTAGAACACCCGCTCGACGACGGCGCGGGCGCGCCGGGCGGTGCGCCGGTAGTCGTCGAGGAACACGCCGGGGTCACCGCCCGGCGGGTACCCGAGTGCGGCGGCGACGGCGGCGAGCTCGCGGCCCGAGCGCGGCAGCTGGTCGCCGGACTTGCCCTTCACCAGCATCACGGCGTTGCGGGCCCGGGTCGCGCCCGTCCATCCCGCGGCGAGCTCGGCCGCGTCCTCCGCGGTGAGCAACCCGGCGTCCGCGGCCTCGCGCAGCCCTTCCAGCGTCGAGGTCGTGCGCAGCGCGGGCAACTCGCCCGCATGCTGGAGCTGCAGCAGCTGCACCGTCCACTCGACGTCGGCGAGCCCGCCGTGGCCCAGCTTCGTGTGCGTCGCCCGGTCGGCCCCGCGCGGCAGCCGTTCGGCGTCCACCCTGGCCTTGATCCGGCGGATCTCGGTCACCGCCGCGGCGGGAAGCCCGCCGGCGGGATAGCGGATCGGGTCGACCAGCTCGACGAACCGGCGGCCGAGGTCGGTGTCCCCGGCGACCGGGCGGGCCCGCAGCAGCGCCTGGGACTCCCAGACCTCGGCCCACCGGGCGTAGTACTCCCGGTACGAGCCCAGGGTGCGCACCAGCGGGCCCTGGCGGCCCTCCGGGCGCAGGTCGGCGTCCACCACCAGCGGCGGGTCGGGGCTGGCCGCGCCGAGCACCCTGCGGACGGTCTCGGTGACGGTGGTCGCGTAGCGGACGGCCTCCTGGTCCGTCGCGCCGTCGACGGCCTCGCAGACCACGAGCACGTCGGCGTCGCTGCCGTACCCCAGCTCGGCGCCGCCGAGGCGACCCATCCCGATGACCGCCATCCGCCCCGGCGCCGGGGCGCCCGCGGCGACCGACCGCTCGGCGGCGTGCAGCGTCGCCTGCAGCACCGCCACCCACACCGCGCTCAGCGCCGCGCACACCTCGTCGACCGGCAGCAGGCCGAGCAGGTCGGCGCAGGCGACCCGCAGCACCTCGTGGCGGCGCATCGAGCGCGCGGTCGCGGCCGCCGCCTCCGGCCCGGGCTGGCGGGCCACGGTGGCGCGCAGCGACGCCGCGACCTCGGCGGGGTCGCGGGTGAGCTCGTCGGGCCCGCCCGAGCCGGACGCCGCGAGCAGGCGCAGCACCTCCGGGGCGCGCACCAGCAGGTCGGGCACCAGCGACGACGTGCCGAGCAGGCGCATCAGCCGCTGCGCGACCAGCCCCTCGTCGCGCAGCAGCCGCAGGTACCACGGTGTCGTGGCCAGCGCTTCGGAGACGCGGCGGTACGCGAGCAGCCCGCGGTCCGGGTCCGGGCTGCGGGCGAGCTCGTCGAGCAGCACCGGCAGCAGCGTCTGCTGGATCGCCGCAGCCCGCGACACCCCGCCGGTGAGCGCCCGCAGGTGGCCCAGCGCGCCCTCCGCGGACGCCCAGCCCAGCGCCGCCAGCCGCGCCACGGCCGCCTTCTCCGACAGCCGCACCTCCTCGGCCGGCAGCCGCGACACCGCCGCGAGCAGCGGACGGTAGAACAGCTTCTCGTGCAGCCGGCGCACCCGACGGACGTTGCGGCTCCACTCGGCCACCAGCACGCCGACGACGTCCCGGCGCCCGTCCGGGCGCAGCCGCGCGGCCCGGGCGAGCCAGCGCAGCGCATCCAGGTCCTCCTCGGCGGGCATCAGGTGCGTGCGCCGCAGCCGCTGCAGTTGCAGTCGGTGCTCCAGCAGGCGCAGGAACCGGTAGGAGGCGGCGAGGTTCGCCCCGTCGTCGCGGGCGACGTAGCCGCGGTCGGCCAGCGCCGCGAGCGCCTCCAGCGTCGACGGCGAGCGCAGCGCCTCGTCGGTGCGCCCGTGCACGAGCTGCAGCAGCTGCACCGCGAACTCGACGTCGCGCAGGCCGCCCCGGCCCAGCTTCAGCTCGCGCTCGGCGTGCTCCGGGCGGACGTTCTCCTCGACGCGGCGGCGCATGGCCTGCACGTCGGCGACGAAGTCCTCGCGCTCCGCCGCCCGCCACACCAGCGGCGCCACCGCCTCGGCGTAAGCCGCGCCGAGCTCGGGGTCCCCGGCGATCGGCCGCGCCTTGAGCAGGGCCTGGAACTCCCACGTCCTGGCCCAGCGTCGGTAGTAGGCCACGTGCCCGTCGAGGGTGCGGACGAGGGCGCCCTGGCGGCCCTCCGGGCGCAGGTTCGCGTCGACCTCGAAACATGCCTCCCCGGCCACCCGCATCATCCGGCTCGCCAGCCTCGTCGTCGCCTGATCGGCAGGCTCGGCGACCAACACGACGTCGACGTCGCTGACGTAGTTCAGCTCCCGCCCGCCGCACTTGCCCATCCCGATCACCGCGAGGCGGCCGTCGCCGACCGCGTCGCCGGTCTCCGCGGCGGCCACCGCGAGCGCGGCGCGCAGCGCGGCGGCGGCGAGGTCGGCGAGCCGGGCGGCGACGTCGTCGACCGGCAGCACGGGCAGCTCCGGCTCCGCGGCGGCGGCGAGGTCGGCGGCCGCGAGCATCAGCAGCTCGTCCCGGAAGGCCGTGCGCAGCGCCGCGACGGCCGCGTCACCGGTGAGCGACGCGCGGGCCCCGCCGGCCGAGCCCGGTGGCCGCGCGTCCGGGTCGGCGCCCACGGCGGCGAGCAGCGTGGCGGCCGGCGCGGCGGGCGCCGGGGCCCCCGCCACCAGCCGGCGCCAGCGGTCCGGGTGCGCGACGAGGTGGTCCCCCAACGCCGTGGAGCTGCCCAGCAGCGCGAGCAGCCGCCCGCGCAGGACGGGGTCGGCACGCAGGGCGGCGTCGAGCGCCGGGGCGTCCGGCGCGGCCGCGAACAGCCGCTCGACCGTGCGGACCGCGAGATCGGGATCGGGACTGCGCGCCAACGCCCACATGATCGGCGCCGCGTCGGCCACCGGCCCGGCCGCGCCGTCGGCACCGTCCTCGGCCCACCAGCCGCGCTCGGCGACGATGGCGCCGGCGCGCGGCTCGGTGAACCCGAGGCGGGCCAGCGAGAGGCCGGAGCGGCGTTCGGTCACGCCCGGGATCCTGCCGCATCGCGGACCCGGAGGGGCACGAGATCAGCGTCGCGGCGCGCGACGTGACGGGTGCAGGGTGACGGACGGCGCGAGGGTCGCTCATCGGACCGGCCCGCCGCGAGTCGTTCCGGTCGGCCTACAGCACCGGTAGGTACGTGGCGAGCTCGTAGGGCGTCACGTTGCGGCGGTAGGCGTCCCACTCGGCGCGCTTGTTGCGCAGGAAGAAGTCGAAGACGTGCTCGCCGAGCACCTCCGCGACCAGCTCCGAGTGCTCCATCGCGGCGAGGGCCTCGGTGAGGTTCTGCGGCAGCGACTCGTAGCCCAGCGCGCGGCGCTCGGTCTCGGTGAGCGACCAGACGTCGTCCTCGGTGGGCGGGGGCAGCTCGTAGCCCTTCTGCACGCCCGTGAGGCCCGCGCCGAGGATCACCGCGTAGGCGAGGTAGGGGTTGCAGGCGCTGTCCAGGGTGCGGATCTCCACCCGTCGCGACGACGACTTGCCCGGTGTGTACAGCGGCACCCGCACCAGCGCCGACCGGTTCGCGTGTCCCCAGCAGACCGCCGTGGGCGCCTCGCCGCCGGTGATCAGCCGCTTGTAGGAGTTCACCCATTGGTTGGTGACCGCGCTGATCTCCCGCGCGTGCCGCAGGACACCCGCGACGAAGGCCTTGCCGGTGTCCGAGAGCTCGAACGGGTCGCCCTGGTCGTGGAAGGCGTTGCGGTCGCCCTCGAACAACGAGAAGTGCGTGTGCATCGCCGAGCCGGGGTGCTCGGAGAAGGGCTTGGGCATGAACGACGCCCGCACCCCCGCCATCAACGCGACCTCCTTCACCACGTAGCGGAAGGTCATGATGTTGTCGGCCATGGTCAGCGCGTCCGCGTAGCGCAGGTCGATCTCCTGCTGGCCCGGTCCGCCCTCGTGGTGGCTGAACTCCACGGAGATGCCCATCGACTCCAGCGTCTCGATCGCGTTGCGCCGGAAGTGCGGGGCGATGTCGTGGCTGGCCTGGTCGAAGAAGCCGCCCTTGTCGGCGGGCACCGGCGGGCTGCCGTCGTCGGGCAGCTCGCGCAACAGGTAGAACTCGATCTCCGGGTGCACGTAGCAGGTGAAGCCGGCCTCGCCCGCCCGGGACAGCGCCCGGCGCAGCACGTGACGCGGGTCCGCCCAGGACGGGGAGCCGTCCGGCATGGCGATGTCGCAGAACATCCGCGCCGAGTAGTGCTCACCCGTCGCGGTCTCCCACGGCAGCACCTGGAACGTCGACGGGTCGGGACGGGCCACCATGTCCGACTCGTACACCCGCGCGAAGCCCTCGATCGCCGAGCCGTCGAAGCCGATCCCCTCCGCGAAGGCGCCCTCCAGCTCGGCCGGGGCGACGGCGACGGACTTGAGGTACCCGAGCACGTCGGTGAACCACAGCCGCACGAAACGGATGTCGCGCTCCTCGAGGGTGCGGAGCACGAACTCCTGCTGGCGATCCATGGCCACGGAGCCTAGGAAGGCCGCGTTACGGGCGTGTTTCCGGGCTGCCCAGAGGTCGGCCCGGTGATCCTCGGCGACGCCCTGCAACGCCTCCGCCCTCGCGTTCGATACCCGGAGAACGGATGTCGACGCCCCGCGCCGGGATCCGATCCGCTGATCGACGAAGGGCAGGCCATTGGTCAGACACAACAGCTCGAGCACTCCGCACGGCCTCGCCGGGTGGCCGCGGTGAGCCCTCCGGCGACGGTGGAGCGGCCGGCACCCGAGGTGATCGCAGCCGTGCGCGCATCGTGCGCCGCCGTCGCCGACCGGCCGGTGCGCCTCGCTGAGTCGTTCTACGCCCACCTGTTCGAGATGGCACCGCAGCTGCGGCCGATGTTCCCGCCCGACCTGACCGGGCAGATGCAGAAGATGAGCGACACCCTGCTCACCGTCATCGCCCAACTGGACACGGCGGACCCGGCGGAGCTGGAAGCCGCGATCCGCCGGCTCGGAGCCGATCACCGCACGCGCTTCCGGGTGGAGCCCGAGCACTACCTCTACGTCGGCCACGCTCTGGCCCGCGCCGTGCGGAACCTGTCCGGAACGGTGTACCCGGGATCGTTGAGCTCGGCCTGGATCGCGGTGTACCAGTGGGTCGCGGCGCAGATGGTCGCGGGCGCGGACGCGGCGGAGTCCGCGGCGGAGGCGGCGGAGGCGGCGCAGGCGGCGCCGGGGGCGCTACCGCGACCTCGCGAGCCCCGAGAGGGCGCTCTCGCGCCTGCCCGGCGCCGACACGACGCGGACCGGGCGGACGACTAGGGTCGGCTCCGGCCCGAGGTCACGAGCCGGCGCGCTCCCGGTCTGCCGGCGTCCACCTCGGCCTCAGGCGCTGCCGCACCGCAGGTCCTCGGCGGGCGGGGTCAGATCGACGAGGTAGGCGGTCACGGCGTCGTCGACGCACGCGACGCCGTCGAGCACGACGGTGTGCCCGTCGCCGTCCACCGTGATCGGGTTCCCGCCGAGCTGCTCGGCGAGGCGCACCCCCGCCTCGTACGGCGTGGCCGGGTCACGGAGCACCGAGACGACGACCACCGGCGGCAGCCCGGACACCTCCGGCTGGCGCGGCTCGCTGGTGGGCGGCACCGGCCAGAACGCGCACGCGTCGCGGGCTGCCAGCGGGGGACGGCCGTCGTCCTGGAACGGCGAGGCCTCGCGGAATCGGCGGTCCAGCTCGGCGAAGACGGCCGGGTCGGTGATCCGGCGCTCGTCGACGCAGTTGATCGCCTGGAAGCCCTCGAGCAGGTCGGTGTAGCTGCCGTCCGGCGAGCGGGCCTCGTACGCGTCGGCGAGGATCATCAGCACCCGGCCGTCGCCGGTCTGCAACCCGGTGAGCCCGAGCCGCAGGAACTCCCAGTAGTCCTGGACGTACAGCGCGCTGATCGTGCCGGTGACCGCATCGTTGTGACCGAGCTCGCGCCCGTCGCCGACCGGGGCCGGGTCGTCGAGCAGCGGCCGGGTCAGCTCCTGGTAGCGGGCCGTCGCCCGGGCCGGGTCGGTGCCCAGCGGGCAGTCGGGCCGCGTCGCGCAGTCCGCGGCGAACGCGTCGAAGGCCCGCTGGAAGCCCGCACCCTGCGCCACGACGGCCTCGACGACGTCCTGCGCCGGGTCCACCGCGCCGTCGAGCACCAGCGCGCGCACCCGGTCCGGGAACGCCTCGGCGTAGCGCGCCCCGATCAGCGTGCCGTACGAGTAGCCCAGGAACGTCAGCCGCTCGTCGCCCAGGGCGGCGCGCAGGATGTCGAGGTCGCGGACGACGTCGCGGGTGCCGACGTTGGCCAGCACGTCGACGCCGACGCGTTCCACGCAGCGGTCCACGAACTCGCGGGCCTCGGCCTCCGCGAGCGCGACCCCCTCGGCGGGGGTGTCGTAGTCGAGGTCCGCCCGGTCCTCGTCGCGCTCGGCGTCGGTCAGGCAGTCGATCACCGGATCGCTGGCTCCCACGCCGCGGGGGTCGAAACCGACGATGTCGAACCGCTGGGCCAGCGGGCCTTCCCCCGCCCCCGGCACCACCGACAGCGCGGCGGACTGCATGCCGGACCCGCCCGGACCGCCCGGGTTGACGACCAGCGACCCGATCCGCGCCGCCGGGTTCATCGCCTGCTGGCGCAGCACGCCGATGCGGGCGGTCGGCCCGTCCGGGCGGGCGTAGTCGAGCGGCACCTCGAGCATTGCGCAGTCGAAGGCCTCGTTCGCGTAGGCCTCCTCGTCCTCGGGCGTCAGCGCGTACGGGGCGCAGGGGCCCCAGCTCAGCTCCTGGCCGTAGAACCGGTCCAGGTCGCCCGCCTCCGACCCCCCGAGGAAGGGCAACGGCGGGAACATCGAGCAGGAGGTGACCAGCAGCGCGCCGGCGAGCAGGAGTCCGAGCCGGCGGGGCGTGCGCATCCACCGAGCATGCCAGCAGCCCCGTCGCGTCCCACACGGGATCGCCGTAACGGGAGGAATCACCGCTCGTCCGGCACACTGCGCGGCGGGGCCGGTCGGGCCCGCCGTCGACGAGGAAGGGCGCATGGACTTCTACTCCGCGTACCGCCACGGCTTCCTGCGCGTCGCCGCGTGCACGCTGCGGACCACGATCGGCGTGCCCGCCGCCAACGTCGCGGCGGTGCTGGAGCAGGCGCGCGAGTGCCACGACGAGGGCGTCGGGCTCGCCGTGTTCCCCGAGCTGACCCTCACCGGGTACTCGATCGAGGACATCCTCCTGCAGGAGGCACTGCTCGACGAGGTCGAGCGGGCGCTCGACGAGCTGGTCGCCGCCACCGCGGACCTGCGGCCGGTGCTGGTCGTGGGCGCGCCGCTGCGCCACCGGCACCGCATCTACAACTGCGCGCTGGTGGTGCACCGCGGCCGGGTGCTCGGCGTCGCGCCCAAGTCGTACCTGCCCACCTACCGCGAGTTCTACGAGGGCCGCCAGATCGGCGCGGGCGACGAACTGCGCACCACGCTGCGGATCGCCGACACGTGCGTCCCGTTCGGGCCCGACCTGCTGTTCGCCGCCGAGGACGTCCCCGGCCTCGTCCTGCACGTCGAGATCTGCGAGGACATGTGGGTGCCCGTGCCGCCGAGCGCGGACGCCGCGCTCGCGGGCGCCACCGTGCTGGCCAACCTCTCGGGCAGCCCGATCACCATCGGTCGCGCGGAGGACCGGTGCCTGCTGGCGCGCTCGGCGTCGTCGCGGTGCCTCGCGGCCTACGTCTACTCCGCGGCGGGCGAGGGCGAGTCGACCACGGACCTGGCCTGGGACGGACAGACCATGATCTGGGAGAACGGCGTGCTGCTGGCCGACTCCGAGCGGTTCCCGACGGGGCCGCGCCGCTCGGTCGCCGACGTCGACCTGGAGATGCTGCGGGCCGAGCGCCTGCGGATGGGAACCTTCGACGACAACCGCCGCCACCACGCGGTGCGCACCGACGCGTTCCGGACGGTCGACTTCCGGCTGTCCCCGCCCGCGGGCGACATCGGCCTGTGCCGCACCGTCGAGCGGTTCCCGTTCGTCCCGGCGGACGAGACGCGACTGGAGCAGGACTGCTACGAGGCCTACAACATCCAGGTCGCCGGCCTCGAGCAGCGGCTGCGCGCGATCGGCGACCCGAAGGTCGTCATCGGGGTGTCCGGCGGGCTCGACTCGACGCACGCGCTGATCGTCGCCGCGAAGGCGATGGACCGGCTGGGACGCCCGCGCAGCGACGTCCTCGGGTTCACCCTGCCCGGCTTCGCCACGGGTGAGCGCACGAAGGGCAACGCGCACCGGCTGATGAGCACGCTCGGCATCACCGTCGAGGAGATCGACATCACCGAGACCGCGCGGCTGATGCTCACCAACCTCGGCCACCCCTTCGGGCAGGGTGAGCCGGTCTACGACGTGACGTTCGAGAACGTGCAGGCCGGGCTGCGGACCGACTACCTGTTCCGGGCGGCGAACCAGCGCGGCGGCCTCGTCCTCGGCACCGGCGACCTCTCCGAACTCGCGCTCGGCTGGTCCACCTACGGCGTCGGCGACCAGATGTCGCACTACAACGTCAACGGCGGGGTGCCGAAGACGCTGATCCAGCACCTGATCCGCTGGGTCGTCTCGTCCGGGCAGTTCGACGACGAGGTGGGCGAGGTGCTGACCGACGTCCTCGGCACCGAGATCACGCCCGAGCTGGTGCCCACCGGCGAGGACGAGGAGGTGCAGAGCAGCGAGGCGAAGATCGGGCCGTACAACCTGCAGGACTTCTCGCTGTTCCAGGTGCTGCGCTACGGCTTCCGCCCTTCCAAGATCGCGTTCCTGGCCTGGCACGCCTGGCGCGACGCCGAGCACGGCGACTGGCCCGCCGGGTTCCCCGCGGAGAAGCGGCCCGCGTACACGCTGGCCGAGATCCGGCACTGGCTCGAGGTGTTCGTCCAGCGGTTCTACGCCTTCAGCCAGTTCAAGCGCTCCGCGCTGCCGAACGGGCCGAAGGTGTCGGCCGGCGGCTCGCTGTCCCCGCGCGGGGACTGGCGGGCCCCGTCGGATCTGTCGGCGCGGATCTGGCTGGAGGAGATCCGGCGCGAGGTCCCCGAGGCCTGAACCGCATGTGAGGTCGGTCCCAGCAGGATGCCGGGCCCGCCCGCCGGTGTCACGCTTTCGACGTCAGCACCCGACGACCCGGGGACCCGCGACGCGGGCCTCGAGGGAGGACGGCAGTGATGTCAGAGGTACCGAACCCCTACCGCGCCGGGCCCGCGCCGGCGACGGGCAGGCCGAAACGCACCCGGATCCACCACCTGCGCGAGCTCAAGGAGCGCGGCGAACGCTGGCCGATGCTCACCGCGTACGACATGTACTCCGCGGAGATCTTCGACTCCGCCGGCATCCCGGTCCTGCTCGTCGGTGACTCGGCCGCGAACAACGTCCTGGGCTACGAGAACACCCTGCCGGTGACCGTCGACGAGCTCCTGCCGCTGGTCAAAGCGGTGGGACGGGGGGCGCGCAGCGCGCTCGTCGTGGCCGACCTCCCGTTCGGCAGCTACCAGATCTCCCCCGAGCAGGCGCTCGCCACCTCGTTCCGGTTCATGAAGGAGGGTGGCGCGCACGCCGTCAAGCTCGAGGGTGGCGCGAGGTTCGCCCCGCACGTCGAGGCGCTCACCGGATCCGGGATCCCGGTGATGGCCCACCTCGGCTTCACCCCGCAGAGCGAGCACGCCCTGGGCGGGTTCCGCATCCAGGGCCGGGGCGACTCCGGCGAGCGCCTCGTCGAGGACGCGCTCGCCCTGCAGGCCGCCGGGGCGTTCTCGGTGGTGCTGGAGATGGTGCCGACCGACATCGCCAAGCGGGTGACGGCCGAGCTCACCATCCCGACGATCGGCATCGGCGCCGGCCCGTACTGCGACGCGCAGGTGCTGGTGTGGTCGGACATGGCGGGCATGAACCGGGGCCGCAAGCCGCGGTTCGTCAAGCAGTACGCCGACCTCGGCGGAATCCTGCACGACGCGGCCCGGCGCTTCGGCGACGAGGTGCGCGGCGGCGGCTACCCGGACGAGGAGCACTCGTACAGCTGACACCGCGCGGGCGGCGGTACCCCCGTCAGCGGCGGCGGCTCAGCCCGGCGACCTGCTCGCCCGCCTCGTAGCGGGCGAGCAGGTCAAGGGCCGGGCACTCGCGCTGCTCCCAGCGCCCGCGCAGGGCGGCCAGCCGCGCGAGGTCGGCGGGGCGATCCGCGCACGCCGCGGCCGCCGCGTCGAGCAGCGCCCCGGTGCCGACGTGCACCTCGGGATCGCCCAGGCCCGCGCGGGCCACGTGCCGGTGCAGCGCCGCGTCCGGCACGGTGCGCCGGCCCGGGAGCGTCTCGTCGAGGACGAGCCCGGTCAGCAGGCTCAGCAGCTCCCCGTACAGCGCGGGATCCGGGCAGGCGTCGAACGCCTTGAACTCCAGCCGGCCGATCTCGGCCGGCAGCCGGGCCACCTGCGTCAGCGACGGATCGGAACGGATCTGCTCGGCGTCCGGGCCCGGGAACACCAGCACGGCCGGACGCGGGCCGGTGCGGACCTGCGTTCGGGCGGACAGCCCACCCCACGGGGCGCCGTCGCGGAACGGCGAGGAGAACGACAGGGGCACCAGCCACGGGCTGTAGTGGGTGAGCTTGCGCGCGGCGTCCACGAGCGCGGCGTCGGGCAGCCCGGCGCACGACAGGTTCAGGTCCGGGCCGAACGTCGTCATGTGCAGGTACGCGGTGCGCTCCTCGGGCGAGCCGGTGCGGTGCGCGCGCTCCCACGCGGTGAACGGCGGGTCGACGCGGTACGCCGAGCGCAGCGGGTTGAACCCGATGGCGAGCGTACGCAGCCCGCGGCGGGCGGCCTCGGCGTCGAGCAGCGCGGCGTCGGCCCGCAGGGCGGCGACGGCGGCGTCGATCCCGTCGTGGATCCGGGTCCGGATCTCCACGCCCTTGGGGTCGCAGTAGCGCAGCCGTCCGCGGTCGTCGAAGCGCTCGAAGCCCTCGACGTACCACCGCTTCCGCTTGATGCCCTGGTCACCGATGCGCAGGTCGGGGTAGTCGGCGGGGTCCTCGGGCAGCGCGTCGACGATGTCCTGGAGCTCGTCGAACGTCGTGTTGGTGAAGTCGGCGAAGGAGCCGTCGGGGCGCAGCAGGGCGCACTCGTGCTCGATCCCGTACCGGAACGCGCGCAGCGGCATCGCTCCCCCTCCAACCCACCGTCGAGAACGACGTTGTTGCTGTTTCGACCCGCTCGCAACCGCGACAACGTCGTTGTCGACGGGGGTCAGAGCCAGCGGGGCAGCTCCGGCAGCGGCCCACCGCGGCCGGTGCGCAGCTCGCGCCCGCGCTCCCGGCCGAGCAGCCACCCGACGATCGCCGCCGCGGACCCGCGGACCTCGGTGGCCGGGCCCCTTCCGCCGACGGTCCAGGTGCGCTCCTGGTCGACCGCCGTGAGCACCAACGCCGGGCAGCCCTCGGCCCCCGCCAGGGTGGCGCCCACGTCGGTGATCAGCTCCCGGACCATCGGCCCCGGCAGGTCGTCGAACGAGGCGCCGACGTCGAGGTCCACGGCGTGGATCCACATCTCGCGCGCCCGGCCCCACGGGATGTCGGTGGCCGGGATCTCCCGGCCCTGGACGTTGCGCACAGTCGCCGTCCAGGCCTTCTCCGGCATCGCCCGCACCGCGTCGGCCAGCCGGTCCGACGACGCGACGACGTCGGCACGGATCTCGGCCGGGCTGCGCCGCGCGCCCGCCTCGATGTCGGCGTCGCGCTGCTCGCGCCCGGCGTAGGCGGGGGTCTCGGCACCGGTGCGAGCCCAGTTCAGCAGGTTGATCATGGCGTCGGCGTTGCGGGCGATGTGGCTGAGCACGTGCGCCCGGCTCCACCCCGCGAGCGCGGACGGCGCGCGGAAGGCCTCGTCACCCATCCGCTGCATGAGCCCGCGCAGGTGCGCCGCGCCGTCGAAGGCCCAGGCCAGCGTGTCGTCCAGGGTCCGTTCCGGCGCGTTCACGGGAGCACCTCGCGCCGGCAGGTGTTGCGGCACTCGCCCACCCCGGCGATGGCCGTGACGAGCTCCGCGCCGTCGGTCAGGTACCGCGGCGGGCGGCGGGCGTGGCCCACCCCGCCGGGCGTGCCGGTGGCGATGACGTCCCCGGGCCGCAGGGTGCAGATCGCCGAGAGGTAGACGACCAGGTCGACGGCCCCGAACACGAGCTCGGCCGTGGACGCCCGCTGCACCGTCTCGCCGTCCAGCGTCGTGCTGATCTCCCAGCCGCCCTCGGGCAGCTCGTCGGGCGTCACCAGGCAGGGGCCGAGCGGCGTGGTCCCCTCGAACGTCTTGCCCTGCAGGAACTGCCCGGTGCGGCGCTGGTAGTCGCGCACGCTGACGTCGTTGAGCACGGTGTAGCCGGCGATCGCGGCCGCCGCCTCGTCCGGGCGGGCGTGGCGCGCCGGGCGCCCGACGACCACGGCGAGCTCGGCCTCCCAGTCCACCTGCTCGGACGCCACGGGCAGGACGACATCGTCGTGCGCGCCGACGAGCGCGGGCGCGAACTTGGCGAACAGCGTGGGGTACTCGGGCGGGTCGTCGCCCATCTCGGCGATGTGCGAGCGGTAGTTCATCCCGACGCAGACGATCTTCTCCGGGGACGGGACGAGCGGCGCGTACTCGAGCCCGTCCGCCGCGTGCACCGGCCCGGCGGCGGCCGCCGCGTACGCGGGCCAGTCCGGGCGCTCCAGGAGCGCCCGGACGTCGGCGTCGCCGGTCTCCACGGCGCGGTCGCCGTCCACCCGGACCGCCCGGTGGCCCGTGGCGGTCCGGATGGTGGCCAGCCTCATCGGTTCCCCTCATACATCACCCGCGCAGTCTCCTGGAGAGCGGCGGGGGTGCGCACGCCGGGAGCGGTTACAGCGAGGCGTAGAGGGCCTCCTCGAAGTTGCCGTACACGGTCAACGCCTCGGGTGTGATGAACGGCAGCGAGTTGGTGTAGATGGAGGCGCAGATGCCCGTGGTGCGGTCCACCCAGAAGTGGGTGTTGAACAGCCCGGCCCAGGCGCCGGAACCCGCCCGGCGGCGACCCGGGACGTCCTGGGTGTTGAGCAGCAGACCGTAGCCCCACTTGTAGCCGGGGCCGAGGGCCAGGGAGTCGGTGATCGGCGGGTCGGCCGTGGTGATCTCGGCCGGGAAGTCGAGATCACCGATCTGATTGGTGAACGCCGCGTCGACCGTGGCCTCCTGCAGGATCCGCGTGCCGTCCAGCTCGCCGCCGCGCAGCAGGGCCCGCTCGAAGCGGATGAAGTCGCGCGGGGTGGAGTACAGGCCGTGCCCGCCCGCCCACCAGTCGGGGGACTCGTTGAGGACGTTGCCGGCCGAGACCCACGTGCCGTCCTCGCCCTTGACGTGCACGGTGACGGCGTTGGCGTGCTGGTCGGCGTTCATCCGGAAGTCCGTGTGGTCCATCCCGAGCGGGCCGGTGATGTTGTCCTTGACCACCACGTCGAGGGTGGTGCCGGCGACGGCCTCCACGACCTTGCCCAGCCAGTCGGTGTTGATGCCGTAGACGAACTGCGTGCCGGGATCGGCCAGCAGCGGTGCCTTGAACGCCTCGGCCGAGCCGGGGACGACGTTCGGGATCCCGGTGGCGGCCTCGAACTTCACCAACTGGTCGCTCCAGAACCAGTAACCCAACCCGGAGGTGTGCGTGACGAGGTGGTGCACGGTGGCCTGGCTCTTGGGGGCGCGCAGCTTCGGGGTGTCGCCGTCCCAGCCCTCCAGCACCTGGAGGTCGGCGAACTCCGGGCAGTAGTCCGCGACGGGGGCGTCGAAGTCGAGCTCCCCGCGCTCCTTCTGCTGCAGGGCGGCGACGGTCGCGACCATCTTGGTCATCGACATGATCCGGAACTGCGTGCTCGTCGTCACCGGGTCGTCGGCCTCACCGGCCACGCGGACGCCGGCGCCGCCCTCGTAGATGACGCCGTCGCGGTTCGCGGCGATGGCGGCGACGTGCGGCAGGGCGCCGCTGTCCACCGCGTCCTGGAGAACCTTGTCGATGCTGGAGCTCACGGGAGGGGCCTCCTTGCCCGGGGGATGTGACCGGAACAACTGTCGTCACTCCCGGCTGACCCGTCAAGGCTCGATGATCGACCGGTCTACCCGCGTTTCCCGGGCGTCAGATCTCGCCGCCCTCGCTGGTACCGGCACCGCGCACCGGCAGCGTCGCGAAGATCGCCGGCGGCTCCCGCCACGGGTCGGCGGGCCGGCCCGCTGCCGCGTCGCGGATCACCCGCCAGACCCGCTGCGGCGTGCAGGGCAGGTCCACGTGCCGCACCCCCAGCGGACGAAGCGCGTCGACCACCGCGTTCTGCACGGCCGGGGTGGATCCGATCGTCGCCGACTCCCCGATCCCCTTGGCCCCGAGCGGGTTCATCGGCGTTGGCGTCTCGGTGTTCGACGTCTCGAAGGAGATGAGGTCGGCCGCGGTGGGCATCCGGTAGTCGGCCAGCGTCGCCGTCAGCGGCTGGCCGTCGGGGTCGAACAGCACCTCCTCGTACAGCGCCTGCGCCATCCCCTGGGCGAGCCCCCCGTGCTGCTGGCCGGTGACGAGCAGCGGGTTGAGGATGCGGCCGCAGTCGTCGACGGCCACGTGGCGGATCGGGCGGACGAACCCCGTCTGGGTGTCGACCTCGACGACGGCGACGTGGGCGCCGAACGGGAACGTCGGCCCGTCCTGGCGGGCGTCGAGGCCGGCGGCGAGCGGCTCGCCCGCCTCGCCGGCGGCGGCGGCCACCTGCGACCAGGTCACCGTCACGCCGGGCACACCCGCGACCCCGAACTCCCCCGCCTCGGTGAGCTCCACGTCGTCACCGGCCGCCTCCAGCACGACGGCGGCGCGCCGGCGGGCCTGCTCCAGCACGGCGTCGGCCGCGGCGAGCACGGCGCTGCCGCCCATCTGCAGCGACCGCGAGCCGCCGGTCCCCCCGCCCCGGGGCACCGCGGCGGTGTCGGACTGGACGAACCGGATCCGGTCCATCGGGATGCCGAGCCGGTCGGCGGTGAGCATCGCGAACGACGTCGGGTGCCCCTGGCCGTGCCCGGACGTGCCCGCCGAGATCGTCGCCGAGCCGTCGTCGTGCACGGTCACCGAACCGAACTCCGAGCCTCCGCCGCCCGCGGTGATCTCGACGTAGACGCAGACCCCGATGCCGAGCTGCACCGGGTCGCCGGCCTCCCGGCGGGCGGCCTGCTCGGCACGAAGCGCGTCGTAGCCGGCCACCCGCAGCGCCTCGCGCAGCGGCAGGTCGTAGTCGCCGACGTCGTAGCGTGCCCCGGGCAGGGTCGTCAGCGGGAACCGCTCGGGTGCCAGCAGGTTGCGCCGCCGGAGCTCGACCGGATCGAGGCCGAGCTCGTCGGCGGCGAGGTCCATCAGCCGCTCGAGGTAGGCCGTCGCCTCGGGCCGACCGGCGCCGCGGAAGGCGCCGACCGGGGTCGTGTTGGTCAGCGCCACCGCCGCGTCGTAGCCGAGGGCGGGGATGTCGTAGACGCCCTGGGCCATCGTGTAGGTCGGGCCGAGCGCGAGCCCGCCGCCGAACCCTGCGTAGGCGCCGGCGTCGGCCAGGACCCGGGCGCGCAGCCCGGTGATCCGCCCGTCGCGGGTCAGCCCCAGCTCGTACCAGCCGACCTGGGCCCGCCCGTGCGGCATCGAGACGAGGTTCTCCGAACGCGTCTCCACCCAGCGGACCGGTCGGCCGAGCACGCGGGCGACGCCCACCGCGACGGTGTGCTCGGCGAGCATCCCGGCCTTGCCGCCGAAGGCCCCGCCCACGTGCGGCGCGACCACGCGGACCTGCTTGGGGGCGAGACCGAACAGCTCGGCGGCCTGAGCGCGGAAGCCGTGCGGCATCTGGGTGGAGACGTGGATCGTCAGGGCCGGTGACGCGCCGGGCTCGACGGTGATCGCGTTGCCCTCCAGCGGCATGACGGCGACGCGCTGGTTCACCATGCGGGCGCGCACGACGACCTCGGCGCCGTCGAGCGGGTCGGGCGCGGCGGGGGCGCGGACGCCCGCGGCGAGGTTCGAGCCCAGCTCGGGGAACTGCAGCTCCGCGCCGGGGTGCAGCGCCGCCTCGGGGTCGACGACCGCGGGCAGCGGGTCGTAGTCGACCTCCACCAGCTCGGCGGCGTCGACGGCGGCGGCCGTGCTCTCCGCCACGACCACCGCGACGGCCTCACCGACGAACCGGACGCGGCCGCGTCGTCGGCCCCCGGCGTCGTGGCGGTGTTCACCGCGGCCGCGATGTCGATCCCGCGGATCAGCGCGTGGGCG
>DATLGI010000111.1:0-4072 GCA_035540535.1 Pseudonocardia sp. | reverse complement strand
GGCCGGGGCCCCGGTCAAGCCGCAGTCCCCCACGTTCGCCGAGCTCGGTGTCCGCCCGGAGATCGTGCGCGCCCTCGCCGACGCCGGGATCGAACGCACGTTCGCGATCCAGGAGCTCACCCTCCCGCTGGCCCTGGCCGGCGAGGACGTCATCGGCCAGGCACGCACCGGCATGGGCAAGACGCTGGGCTTCGGCGTCCCCCTGCTCCAGCGCGTCGTCCCGCCGTCCGAGCAGCCCGCCGCCACCGGCGAGGGCGAGGCCGCCGACCGCACGAAGGACGTCCCCCAGGCGCTCGTCGTGGTGCCCACCCGCGAGCTGTGCGTGCAGGTCGCGCAGGACCTCGCCGACGCCGGCAGGCATCTCGGCGTCCGCGTCACCGCGATCTACGGCGGCCGCGCCTACGAGCCGCAGCTCGCCGCCCTGCGCAAGGGCGTCGACATCGTGGTCGGCACCCCCGGCCGCCTGCTCGACCTCGCCGAGCAGCGCCTGCTGGTCCTCGGCCGGGTGAGGGCCCTCGTCCTCGACGAGGCCGACGAGATGCTCGACCTCGGCTTCCTGCCCGACGTCGAGCGCATCATGCGGATGCTGCCCGAGCAGCGGCACACGATGCTGTTCTCGGCCACGATGCCCGGCCCGATCATCGCCCTGTCCCGGGCGTTCCTCCACCGGCCGACGCACATCCGGGCCGAGGAGGCGGACCAGGGCTCGATCCACGAGCGCACCCGCCAGCTGGTCTACCGGGCGCACGCGATGGACAAGGTCGAGCTGCTCACCCGCGTGCTCCAGGCCAGGGACCGCGGCCTGACGATGATCTTCGCCCGGACGAAGCGCACGGTGCAGCGGGTGGCCGACGACCTCGCCGACCGCGGGTTCGCCGCGGCGGCCGTGCACGGCGACCTCGGCCAGGGCGCCCGCGAGCAGGCACTGCGCGCGTTCCGGTCCGGCAAGGTCGACGTGCTGGTGGCCACCGACGTCGCCGCGCGCGGCATCGACGTCACGGACGTGACGCACGTCATCAACTACCAGTGTCCGGAGGACGCGAAGACCTACGTTCACCGGATCGGCCGCACCGGCCGCGCCGGCAAGGAGGGCGTCGCGGTCACGCTGGTGGACTGGGACGAGCTGCACCGCTGGAAGTCCATCAGCGACGACCTCGGGCTCGACATGCCCGAGGCGCAGGAGACGTACTCCACCTCCGACCACCTCTACGCCGACCTCGACATCTCCACCGACTCCCGGGGCCGGCTGCCGCACTCGCAGCGCACCCGGGCCGGGCTGGACGCGGAGTACGTCGACACCGAGGGCGACCAGGGCGGCGGGCGCCGTCGCGGGCGCGCCGACCGGGGCCGACCCGGGCGGGCGGGCCGCGACCAGGACGCGCCGGTCGAGCGCGTGCGCCGGGCCGACCGCAGCCGGACCCGCACCCGGGCCGGCGTCGCGGTGGCGGGCGAGGCCGCCGCGGGCCCCTCAGAGCAGTCACCCGCGGGGGACGCCGGGGCGCCGGCCGGCCCGGCGGCCGAGGCCGGTCCGGTGACCAACGAGGGCAGCCGGCCGCGCCGGCGCCGCCGCCGCGGTGGCGCAAGCCGCCGATCCGGTGACTCCGACGGCGCGGAGCCGCGCGGCGACCAGGCCGCCGCCAGCTGAACCCCCAGCCGGGTGGGACCCTCGAACGCGTGCTGAGACCCGAACGACGCCGCCGTGGTGACATCGCCGCGGCGGCGTCGATCGTCCTGCTGCTGGTGGTCGGTGCGACCCTGCTCTGGCGGTCCGGCGACGCGGCCGGCACCGTCTCGGTGACCGCCGAGCCGCCCCTGGTCGCGCCGCCCGCCGCGCAGGTCGTGCCGGCCGGCTTCGTCGAGGCGTGGCGGGCGCCGAGCGCGGCGACCCCGGAGCCGACCGTCGCGGGCCCGGCGGTGGTGTCCGCGCACGGTTCGGTCGTGCTCGGTCGCGACGCCCTGACCGGCGGGGTGCGCTGGAGCTACGGCCGCGACCTGCCCCTGTGCACGGTGGGCGCCGGCTTCCCCCGGGCCGACGACGGCATCGGGCGGGTGCTGGCGCTGCACGCCTCGGGCGATTGGTGCAGCGAGATGACGGCGCTGCGCCCGGACACCGGCGCCCGCGCCGCCCAGCGCAACCCCGACGCCCGACCCGGCACCCGGCTCGTGAGCTCGCCCGGGTTCACCGCCCTGGCCGGCGACGACCACGTCGAGGTGGTGCGGTCCGATCTCGTGGAGACCCTCCAGTACGGCGCCGTGCAGGCGCCCGCCCAGCCCGGCCGCCAGCCCCGCAGCGGCTGCACCTTCCCGTCGGTGGCCCTGGCCGGTGCCCGGGTGGGTGTGCTCGAGCGCTGCCCGGGCGAGGCCACCGACCGGTTCACGGTGCTCGCGGCCGACGGGTCGGACGGCGCCGACACGCCGCAGGAGGAGTTCTCCGTCCTGCTCCCGGCGGCGGGCGCCGTGCTGGTGGCCCTGTCCGAGGAGCGGGCCGCGGTGGCGCTGCCGGGGCCGGCGCGGCTGCTGCTGCTCGACCGCTCGGGTCGAGAGGTCGGGCTGCTCCCCCTCGACGTGCCGGACGCCGACCTCGCCCGGTCCCACCCCGTCACCGCGGACGCCGCCGACGGCCGCGTCCTCTGGTGGACCGGATCGCGGACGATCGCACTGGACGGCACGGAGCTCGCGCCCGTCTGGACCCTCGACGGCACCACGCTGGGCCCGGGCACCGAGTACGCGGGCCGGCTGCTCGTCCCCGTCGACGCGGGGCTGGCCGTGGTCGATACCGAACGCGGCACCGTCGAGCGCACCATCGACGTCGGCCGCGGCGACGCGGACGCTCCCGTGCGCCTGGCGTCCCTCGGGGAGGTCCTCCTGGAGCTGCGCGGTCCCGAACTGGTCGCGCTGCGGCCCGCTGGGTGACCCGCGCCGGTGATCGACTCGCGCGTCCCGCGGGGGACGGCGAAGCTGAGGCGGTGACCAGCGCGCCCGGCCAGGAGCAGGGCTACTTCCCGGCCGGCAGCGCGACCCGCCGGGTGATCGGCGACCCGGCGGCCCTGATCGGCGGTTTCAGCGCCCTGTTCCTGCAGACCCTGCACCCGCGCGCGATGGCGGGCGTCGAGCAGCACTCCTCGTTCCCCGAGGACTTCTGGCCGCGCCTGGAGCGCACCGCGGGCTACGTCACCACGCTCGCCTTCGCCGACCGCCCCACCGCCGACCGGGCCGTGGCGCGGGTGCGGGCGATACACCGCCGCGTGCGCGGCACCGACCCGGTCACCGGCATGGCCTACTCCGCCGACGACCCCGACCTGCTGCGCTGGGTGCACGTCTGCGAGGTCAGCTCGTTCTCCGCCGCCGTGCGCCGGCTCGGGCTGATCGACGCCGCCGAGGAGGACCGGTTCCTCGCCGAGCAGGTGCGGGCCGGGGCGCTGCTCGGCGCCACCGACCTGCCCGCGAGCCGCGCCGAGGTGGACGCGTACTTCGCCGCCGTGCGCCCGCAGCTGGTGGCCAGCCCGATCGCCCGGCGCGCCGCCCACCGCCTCGCGGTCGCGCCGCTGCCCGCGCGGCTGCTGCCGGTGCCCGCCGGCCTGCGTGCCACGCCCGCGCTCGGCGTCGTCGTCACCGCCGGCGACGCCGCGGCCCGGCTGGCGGTCGCCCGCCCGGTCTGGAGCGCGGTCGCCGCGGTCGCGATCGGTCTGCTTCCCGCCTGGGCCCGCGAGCTCTACGGCCTGCCGCGCATCCCGGGCGGCGACGCCGTCACCACGGCAGGGCTGTGGACCGTGCGCACCGCCATGCTGGCCTTCAGCCGAGCCACTGGGCGGCCAGCACCGCCGCGCTGAGCGCCACCGCCGCGGCGGCCCCGCCAGCCGCGGCGGCCCCGCCCCGCCGGTCCGACCAGCGTTGCAGCATCACCAGCCCGACGGCGGCGACGGCGTGCACCGCCAGCGTGGTGGCGCCGGGTCCCGGCATCCCGCGGCGGTCCGCGAGCACCGCGGCGGCGAGGAGCACCAGCGCGAGCGCGACCATCCCGCCCGCCAGCACACCCGCGAGCCCCCGCAGCATGCCCGTCACCGCCGCACCC
>DATLGI010000110.1:0-24473 GCA_035540535.1 Pseudonocardia sp. | reverse complement strand
GTCGTTGAACCGTGAGGTGTCGAGCTCGGCGTTCTCGTCGAACCGCATCGCTGCCTCCCACCGCGTCCAGCGGGGGAGATCCCATCACACCCCGGGCCCGGACCAGGCGCCCCGCCCGCTCGAGGTCGTTAGGCTGCGGGGTGGAAGCGTGGCAGAGCGGCCGAATGCACTCGCCTTGAAAGCGAGAGATCCGCAAGGGTCCGGGGGTTCGAATCCCTCCGCTTCCGCTGGTCACGGCATGATCACCGACCATTGCCCGTCTCGTAGACCGGTTTACCAAAATCGGTGACAACGACCCGCCGGTAACCTTCTCGCCGAGCTGAGGGAACGCGCGGCCTTCTCGCTGAGGTTGCCGTGCGCGTAGACCGTCATCGTGACTTGACGAGCTTGGCGGCGTTGCGGCTGACCAGCTCCTCGCGGACGGCGTTCGACAGCGCGTTCCGCGGGACGGCGTGCGCGAACTGAACCATGCGCGGCGACAGCTTACGGCCCCCGCCGCCGTGGCCCCTC
This sequence comes from Pseudonocardia sp., assembly GCA_035540535.1. GTDB lineage: Bacteria > Actinomycetota > Actinomycetes > Mycobacteriales > Pseudonocardiaceae > Pseudonocardia. Next base: position 23,963 of record DATLGI010000110.1, on the reverse strand, counting down.
GTCTCCTTCTCCCGCAGCGCGGCGAGCAGTCGGCGGACGCCGGCCGGGCCGGGCGCAGGCCGCGGTAGCCCCAGAACCGGCTGGCGCGGCGCCGGTCTCGACGAGCTCGGCGTCCGGGCATCGGCAGTCTGGGCACTCGTCGCGGTCCTCGTCGTACTCCGCGCCGCAGGCTCCCGCGCCAGGACCGACGGACGACCGACCGAGGCGTCCGCCCCTGCAGCACTCAGCGGCCCTCCGGAGGTCCAGTGGCGTAGCCGTCAGGGTTGCCGTCGGTCTCCGTTGTGGTTTCAGTTGCGGCCCACAGCAGGCCGCCGACGCTGTCTGCCAAGTCGGTCCGGATGGGGGCGGTGATGTGCCAAAGCAGCTCAAATGGCCGCGGCGACCGGTGCGGCGCTGGACATGCGAAGCTTCTCGCTCACGTCACTGATGGTGCTGATCTGCGCGAAGACCATGCCGAGGCTGGCCAGTGTGGCCCGTTGCAGATCCTGCGCGGACACGCCGCTCATCTCCTTGGTGGCGGTGCCGTCGCTGAGGAACACGACACGGAAGTCGTGCTGGGATGCCTCCCGCGCCGTGGTCTCGCAGCAGATGTTGGTGGCGATGCCGCTGACGATCACGGTGTCGATGCCGCGCTGCCGCAGTTGCTGAGCCAGGTCGGTGCCGTGGAAGGCGCCGTAGCGGGTCTTGTTGATGATGAGGTCGTTCGGCGCCACGTCGAGTGCGTCGTGCAGCTCGGCGGCGGGTGTCCCCTCGGTGTAGAGGTCGACGAGGAAGGGCGGGACGAGTTCGGCCATCACGCCGTGGTTCGAACCGTCACGGGCCATCCAGCCCCTGGTATGCACAACGAGCGCCCCGGTCTCGCGGCAGGTGCGGATCAAGGCATTGATCTTCACAGCGAGCGCCGGGCCGTCGGGGGAGGCCAGTGGGGTGTCCTCGACGAAGCAGCGTTGCATGTCGACGTTGAGCAGCGCGGTGTTTGGTGGGACGAGGGGGAAGTTGGGCATCGTGGCCTCCGTTGAACTTGATACAGTTGACCTGTACCAATGCTGTGCTACCTTACGCAAATGAGCTCGTCCGTCAAGCCTTCCGCCGCACGGCGGTCCCGCCGAGCCGAGCGAGCGGAGCAGACCCGCCAGCGGATCGTGGAGTCGGCCACGGCGCTGTTCGACGTCCGCGGCTACGCGGGGACCACCTTGGAGGCGATCGCCGAACGCGCCGATGTCGCGGTCGAGACGGTGTACAGCCGGTTCCGCACCAAAGCGAACTTGCTCGGCGCGATCCTCGAACCGGCGATCGTCGGTGTGATGGATGGGCGCGACCTGTTCGACCTGCCGGAGATCACGGAGATTCGGCAGTGCCGAGACCAGCGGACGCAGATCCGTATGCTCGCCAGGTTCTCCCGCGGCATCCTCGAGCGCAGCGCCACAGCGCACCGGATCCTCCGCTCCGCCGCCGCATCCGACCCCACCGCGGCCGAGTTGCAGCGCCGGGATGCGAAGCGCCGCGGTGACGGGCAGCGAATCTACATCGACATGCTGATGGCGAACGGGCCCCTGCGCGACCGACTCACCGCGGACGACGCTGCGGCGACCTATTCGGCCCTGTCCAACCCCAACAGCTACGCGCTGCTCGTCGGCGAACGAGGCTGGACCGCTGAAAAGTTCGAGCAGTGGCTCGGTGACAGCCTCACCCTGCTCCTACTCGACCGTTGACCCACCGCCCCTGCCCTGCGTTCCGACGTACCGCGTCCACTGGCACTTGCGGACCTGCCCCTCGTCCTGGCCCCATCACCGACCGGGATGGCCGGGTCAAGGCCGGAATGCGGCCACGCTCAACATGAGCCGCACCGAGACCTGGGAAGTAGGCTCTATCCCCGACAAGGCGACCTCGGCGACGATGTCGGCGTGGAGCAGCGCCCCGAGCCGACGCGAGGCCCTCGCACGGTCGGCGTCCAGTTCGTCACGTCGACCGTCGGCGCACGGATCGCCTACACCATGGCAGGCGCCGGGCCCGCGCTGTTGGTAGTGCCGCCGTGGGTGACCCACCTCGACGCCCTGAAAGCGCTCTCGGGGCACGGCCGGTTTCACGACCTGCTGGGACGCCGTCACACGATCGTGCTCTACGACCGGTGGGGCACCGGGTTGTCGGACCGCAACCGCACCGACTTCTCACTCGAAGCCGAGGTGCAGGTCGTGCTCGACCTCGCAGACCACCTGCAGCTGCGGCGGTTCGCTGTGCTCGGCCCGTCGCACGGCGGCCCGGTGGCGGTGGCCGTGGCGCACCGGGCCGCGCGCCGGGTATCGCACCTCGTCCTCTACGGGACGGGCGCTCGGACCTTGATCGACGCCGAGACCTGGGCCGCGCTGCGCGAGCTGATCCTGGCGAACTGGCCGGCCGCGTCGAGGGCGATAGCCGCCATCGCGACCCCGGGCTGCGAGGCCGCCGACGTCGAGGCGTTCGCCGCACTGCTGCGCGCCTCGGCGAGCGCGGAGATGACGGTCGCACTGCAGGATGCCGCGGCCACGTACGACCTGACGGCGATCCTCGGCGAGCTCCGCACGCCCACCCTCGTGCTCAATCGGTGGGGCGACCCGTTCGTCTCCGCCGAGTCCGCCCGCCGCCTCGCAGGCCGGATCCCGGGCGCACGCCTTGACCTGGTCGACGGGACCGCGCACCCGCACCTGGTCGGCGACGTCACCACTCTCGCTGAACGGATCATCGCCTTCACCGCCGGGGAACGGCGCGTTCCTTCAGCCCAGCTCAGCGCCCGGGAAGCCGAGGTCCTCGCGCTGGTTGCGGGTGGGTGCACGAACGCCGAGGTAGCGGAGCGGCTCGTGCTGTCCGTTCGGACCGTCGAGCGGCACCTGCTCAACTCCTACGCCAAGCTCGGGGTCCGCGGGCGGGGCGAGGCGATCGGCTATTGGCTCGCCCGGGACGCCCCGGCCACGTCGGCTACGTAGTCGCACGCAACCGAGCCGCCCCGTCTCGGCGGTGCGATCGCGGCCGGCCGTTCCAGATGCGCAATGAAACCGATGCCGGCGCCGGGTCCGGCTTCCTAGGTTCTCGCCATGACCGACATCACCCCTCCCGAGGCCATTCTCGGACTGTCCTGCGCACACCTGTCAGCGCGCGCCGTGCATGTCATCGCCGAGCTCGGCATCGCCGACGCCGTCGATGCCACTCCCCTCACCGCCGACGAGCTGGCCCGTACGGCCGACGTCTGCCCGGACGGCCTCGACCGCCTGCTCCGGCTGCTGGAGACGCACGGCCTCTTCACCTGCGACCCGGCGGGGCGCTGGTCGCACACCGAAACCTCGCGCTGGCTCCGCACCGACCACCCGATGTCGCTGCGCGCGTTCGCCCGCATGATCGGCCTGCCGATGAGCTGGAACGCGGCGACCGCCCTCGGCCACACCCTCCGCACCGGCGAGGCCGGAATTCGCACCCTCGACCCGGACGGGCTGTTCGGCTATCTCGACGAGCACCCGGACGAGCGGGCCGTCTTCCAGCAGGCCATGACCGCGAAGGCGCACAGTGACGTCGCCGCCGTCCTCGCCGCCTACGACTTCTCCCGACACCGTCGCATCACCGACGTCGGCGGCGGGCGTGGCCACCTCCTCACCGCCGTGCTCGCCGCGCACCCGGGGCTGACCGGCGTGCTGTTCGAGCTGCCCCCGGTCGCCGCCGAGGTCGCTCCAGCGCACGGTCTCGAAGTCGTGGCCGGCGACTTCTTCACCGACCCGTTGCCGCCGAGTGACGCCTACCTACTGATGGACATCATCCACGACTGGGATGACGCCGACGCCGTAACGATCCTCCGGGCCGTCGCCCAGGCAGGACAGGCAGGACGAGCGACCGTGCTGCTCGTCGAGACCGTCCTACCGGAGGGCCCCGAGCCGCACTGGGCCAAGACCCTCGACGTCCTCATGCTCGCGGTCACCGGCGGCCGGCAACGAACCTTGACCGGGTACGAATCCCTGCTCGACGCCGCCGGGATCGACCTGGTCCGGGCGATTCCGACTGTCACGCCCTTCTCGGTCGTCGAAGGACGGGTCCGGGAGCAGCGTGCCGCCGAGAAGCGGGGCTGAAGACCAGCCTCACGAATCGATCATCTCAGGGGATTCCGACCGGACCGATGTCGCTCCACCCGTGACGTGACAGCTGCCGTGAACGAGCATCTTCCTGTCACCACCCTGAGGAGGAGCGATGGCCGGGTCGCCACCGCGCGAGTTCGTCGAGGTGCTCGCCCTGGTGCGTGGGTACCAGCGGTCGCGAGCGCTGACCGTGGTCGCCGAGCTCGGCATCGCCGATCTGCTGCGGGACGGCCCGCGGGGCGTCGACGACCTCGCCGCGGCGACGGCCAGTCACGCGCCGACGCTGTACCGCGTGCTGCGTGCGCTGGCGTCGATCGGGATCTTCACCGAGGACGCGGACCGACGTTTCGGGCTGACCCCGATGGGCGATTATCTTCGTCGCGACCACCCGCTCTCGGTCGATCCCGCCGCCCGCATGTTCGGCTCCGACTATGAGTGGCGCGCGTGGGGCGAGCTGCGGCACAGCGTGCAGACGGGTGAGAACGCTGCAGTTCACGCCCTCGGCACAGACGTGTGGGAGTACCGACGCCAGCACCCCGCGGACGGCGAGGTCTTCGACGCCGCGATGCGAACCTTCTCCCGAGGGGACAACGCCGGCCTCCTCGCCGCGCACGATTTCAGCCGTTACGAGCTGGTCGCGGACATCGGTGGTGGAACGGGCGCGGTGCTCGCAGCGGTGCTGGCCGACCATCCGTCAGCCCGGGGGATCCTTTTCGACCAGCCCCAGGTCGTCGCGGGCGCGGGCGCCGTGCTCGACGGCGCCGGCGTCGCCGACCGCGTCACCATCGTGCCGGGCGACTTCTTCGAGGCCGTCCCCGGGGAGGCCGACGCCTACCTCCTCGCCCGCATCCTGCACGACTGGACGGACGACGAGGCGGTGCGGATCCTACGCACCGTCCGCGCCGCGATGGCACCTCACGCCCGTCTGCTCGTCGTCGACGCGGTAGTGGGGCCTCCCAACGAGGACTCCCTCGTGAAGTTCCTCGACCTGATGATGCTGGTCTCCGAAGGCGGCCGGGAACGCACCGAAGCGGAGTGGAGGACCCTGCTCGCGGCCGCTGACCTCGAGTTCGCGGGAGCAACGAGGGCGACGCCGAGCAAGCACGTGATCGAAGCCCTCCCGGCGTGAGGAGAAGGGGTGACGCTTCCCCCGCTCGCGCCGGTTGCGTCTGGGCACAGTCGGCGACGGACGGTTCGACGCGGCGGCCGACCCCCGGGCAACCCCCTTGTGACGCCGACGCCGGCGCCCGCCGGCTCGTACGCTCGCGGTCGAGGAGTCCGCGCTCGGGAAGGTGACCGCCGGTGCTCGACCCGCGTGTCCGGCGGCGCCACCATGTGCGCAACCTCGCGCAGACGCTGCTGTTGCTCGGTGGGATGGTCGCGGTGCTGGCGGCGGTGGCGTGGGCGGTGTTCGGCGCGGCGGGGCTGCTGTGGGCGGTGGTGGCCGGCGTCGTCGTGGTCGCCTTCCGGCCGGCCGTGCCGCCGCGCTGGGTGCTCGCGGCGTACCGGGCCCGCGCGGTCGGGCCCCGGACGGCGCCGGAGCTGCACCGCTACCTGCGCGTCCTCGCCGAGCGGGCGTGCCTGCCGGTGGTGCCGGCGCTGTACTACGTGGCGAGCCCGATGGTCAACGCGTTCGCGGTGGGCTCGCGCGAGGATCCCGCCGTCGTCGTCACCGACGGCCTGCTGCGCAGGCTCACCCGCCGCGAGCTGGTCGGGGTGCTCGCCCACGAGATCAGCCACGTGCGCAGCGGGGACCTGCAGATCATGACGCTGTCGGACACGGTCGGGCGGATCACGCACGTGCTGGCCTACGCCGGTGTGCTGGTCGTGCTGCTGACTCTGCCGGTGACCCTCGGCGGCGAGGGCCCGTCCCCGCTGTGGTCGGTCGCGTTCCTCACCCTGCTGCCGACGTCGGTGACCCTGCTGCAGCTGGCCCTGTCCCGCTCGCGCGAGTACGACGCCGACCTGGCGGCTGCCGTCCTCACCGGCGACCCGGACGGCCTGGCCGCGGCGCTGGAGAAGCTGGAACGGCACGACGGGCGGATCTGGGAGCGGCTGATGGTGCCGCACCGACGCCCGCCGGACCCGCTGCTGCTGCGCACGCACCCGCCCACCGCCGAACGCACCCGCCGGCTGCGCGAGCTCGTGCGGCGCGACGACCGGCGCTGGTTGGGCGACTCCGGATACGCGAGCCCCCAGGGCTACCCGCTCGTGCGGACGCCCGCCCGGCTGCGGTTCCCCGGTGTGCGCTGGTGAGGTCGGGTCAGTCCGCCCGCAGCCGGTAGGGGGTCGCCGATCACGCCGGCCGTCCGCCCTCCAGCAGCTCCAGCATGTCGGGCAGCTCGAAGAACCGGGCGGTGGTCAGCGCCGACTGCCCGCCCTCGGCCGGATCCGCCCCCGCGGCCAGCAGCGCGCGCACCGACTCCGCCGACCGCCGGAAGGTGGCCGCGGACAGCGCCGTCTGCCCGCGGTCGTTCGCCCGCGCCGGGTCCGCCCCGCGGGCGAGCAGCGCCGACACCGTGTCGGGGTGGTCGTGGTAGGCGGCCAGGATGAGCAGCGTGTCGCCCTTGTCGTTGGTCAGGTTCACCGGCACCCCGGCGTCGACGTAGGCGGCGAGTTCCGCGGTGTGCCCCGAGCGGGCCAGGTCGAAGAGGCGGTGGGCGAACTCCAGGAACTCCGTGTCCGGCTCGCCGCCGGGTACCGGGCCGTCGGGCTGCATGACGGCCACGGTACGACGCCGTTCAGCAGTGGTGCAGCTCGTCGAGGGGGTGCGGGTCGCGCCCGGCGCAGAGCAGGAACCGGTCGCGCCACGAGACGTCCGCGGGCAGCGGCAGCGACTCCCGGAAGATCCCGCGGGCGCGCCAGGAGGCCGCCTCGGCCTGCGTGAGCTCGCACAGGCCGCGGGCGAGCTCCTCGGTGAGGGGGCAGGCGCGCGAGCCGAGGTGGATCGCGATGTCGTGCGCGAGGAAGCAGCGCTCGACGGTCAGCCGGCGCAGGTACCGCGCGGCCGGGACGTCACCCTCGGGGCCGTGCACCACGGCGTCGGGGTCGGACACGTCGCGGGCGGCCGCGCACGCCTCGGCGGAATGGCGCCCGACGGCCGCCTGCGGGTCGTCGCCGAGCAGGTCGCGGTCGAACCGGGTGGGTCCGACGTCGTCCATCGTCCGGCCGGCCAGCAGGTGCGGCACCCACGCCGTCTCCCGGGCGTAGCGGGCGACGGCCTGCGGGAGCGGGATCGGCTGGTCGGCGCCGGGGACGTCCGACAGCGACGGCAGCACCACCGTGCGGTGCTCGTCGCGGATCCGCCCAGGACCTCCACCAACACCTGCTCCACCATCACGAACAGCTGCGCGTCGCGGATCATTCGGCTCCCTCGTCGGTCGATCTGCGGCCGCAGAACCTACTTGCCGCGGGGCGGAAAGGTCGCGCCCGCTGTCGGTGGGGGAGGCTAGCCTGCTCCGCATGCACTTCTATTGACGCCCCGCGCCGCTCCCGCCGGCGGCCCGCCCGCTCGCCCGGCGCATGCTCGGCTGGGCCCTGCTCGCCGAGACCATCCCGCTGTATCCGCTGTACGCGCTGCTGTTCGTCGAGGCGGGGCTGTCCGTCGCCGAGATCTCCGCGCTGTTCGTGATCTGGTCGGCCGTCGGGATCGTCGCCGAGGTGCCCACCGGTGCGCTCGCCGACCGGTTCTCCCGGCGGGGTGCGCTGGTCGCGTCCGGGCTCATGCAGGCCGCGGGGTACGCGGTTTGGGTCCTCCTGCCGGGGTTCGCCGGCTTCGCGGCCGGATTCGTGCTCTGGGGCCTCGGCTCGGTACTGGCATCGGGCGCGGCGGAGGCGCTGCTCTACGACGGCCTGGTCGCGGCCGGGGCGCGGGAGCACTACGCCCGGGTCCAGGGGCGGGTCACGGCGGTGGAGCTCGCCGCGCAGCTGCCGGCCGCCGCCGCCGCGATCGTCCTGGTGGCCGGGGGCGGGTACGCACTGGTGGGCTGGGCGAGCGTCGGTGTCTGCCTGGCGGCGGCCACCGCGGCGTCGCGGCTGCCCGAGGCGCGGCCCGGCCGGGGCGCGAACGCGGACGACGCGGACGGCCCGCTCGTGGACGGCCGGCTCGGCGACCGCAAGCCGGGTGACGGCACGCTCGGCGACGTAGGCCCGCACCGTGCCGGCGGGGCCGCCACCGGCCCCGACGACGGCGAGCCCGGTTACCTCGCGACCCTGCGCGCAGGCCTCGCCGAGGCCGCGGGTCGGCCGCCGGTGCGCGCGGTGGTCGTGGCCGCGGCGCTGCTCGGCGGCGTCGACGCGATCGAGGAGTACGACAACCTGCTCGCCGCCGGATGGGGGATCACGGTCGCCCACGTTCCGGCGTGGTTGCTCGCGATCTCGGCGGCCGGCGCCGCCGGCGCGCTGCTCGGCGGCCGGGCGGCCCGCCTGCCGGTGGCGGCGCTGACCGGGCTGCTCGGGGTGGGTGTTGCCGCGCTCACGCTCGCGGCGGTGCTGGCGTGCCCGGTCGGGATCCTCGCCGTCGCGGTGTTCTACGGGCTGTACCGCGCGGTGCTCGTGGTCGTCGACGCGCGGTTGCAGGACGGCATCACCGGCGCCGTCCGGGCGACGGTGACATCGGTGGCCGGCGTGGGTGTCGATCTGGCCGGGATCGCGCTGTACGCGGCCTGGGCGCTCGGCGGGCTCCCCCTGGTGCTGGGGTTGCTGGTGCTGCTCACGGCGGTGCTGCCGCTGCTGCTGCGCGCTCGTCCGGACCGGCCGGCGGACGAGCTGGAACGTGACACCGGGCCGACCGCGCGGGCGGCACCGTGACCTCGCCCTCGCCGCGTGTGGCCGGCCCGCGGCACGGGCAACCCGGGCCATGGTGCCGGGGCGGGTCGTGGTGGTCGGTCAGGTCGCGCGGGACCTCGCGCTGCGCATCGACGGGCTGCCGGAGCCGGCCTCGTCGGCGCCCGTGCGGGAGCGGCTCGAGGTGCTCGGCGGCAGGGGGGCGAACCAGGCGGTCGCGCTGGCCCAGCTCGGTGCGGCGCCGGTGCTGGTCGGGGTGGTCGGCGACGACGGCGCGGCCGCCGACGTGCTGGACCGCGCCCACCGGGACGGGATCGACGTCTCGACGGTGGTGCGCCGGCCGGGCACCCCTACCGGCCTGATCGTCGACGTCGTGGACGCCGCGGGTGAGCGTCGTAGCCTGGAGGACCTGCCGGTGGCGGTGCAGCTGACCCCGGCCGACGTGGCGGCGGCGGGTGGGGAGCTCGCTGCGGCGGAGACCGTGGTCCTGCAGCTGCAGCAGCCGCTCGACGCGGTGCTCGCCGCCGCCGACCTCGCCCGCGACGGTGGCGCCACCGTCCTGCTGGACGGCGCCCCGCCCCACCCGTCGGCACGGGGCCCGCTGCTCGAGCGTGCCGACGTGCTGCACGCGGACGAGCGGGAGGCCGCGCTGTGGGTCGACGGTGGGCCCACGGGTTCGGCGGCCGACGTGCTGCGGACGGCGGAGTGGCTGCGCCGGCACGGCCCGCGGATCGTGGTCCTCGGTGCGGGCGCGGCCGGCAACGTCGTGAGCGGGCCGGACGGCGTGGCGGTCCTGCCGCTGTGCGCCGTCGACGTCGTCGATCCCACCGGCGCCGACGACGCGTTCGTCGCGGCTTTCGTCCGGACGCTGGAGCACGGTCCCCTGGAGGCCGCGCGCTGGGCCACCGCTGCCGCGGCGGCGACGGTGGGCCACCTGGGCGGGCGCCCGGACCTCGGTTTCGACCTGCTCGAGCGCCTGCTCGGGACGTAGCGGCGGCACCGCACGACAGCTCGAGAAGCTCCCGGCCGGGATCGATCGGCGCGCAGCGCCGCCCGATGCGCCCCAGCACATCGGCGGCCTCCTCGGGCGCGGGTTCACGTCGACAACGACCTTGTTGCGGTTTTCGGGCGCGCGGAACAGCAACAACGTCGTTGTCGACGGGTCACTGCGGGTCGGTCAGGAACGCCGCCGCCGCCGCGGCCAGGTGTGCGGGGTCCTCGACCCCGCACAGCTCGCGGGCGGAGTGCATGGACAGCACCGGGATCCCGACGTCGACAGTGCGGATCCCGAGCCGGGTCGCGACGATCGGGCCGACGGTGCTCCCGCACGGCACCGTGTTCCGCCCGACGAACACCTGCGTGGGCACGCCCGCTTCGCGGCAGGCGCGGTGCCAGGCCGCGGCGCCGGGCGCGTCGGTGGCGTAACGCTGGTTCGCGTTGACCTTCAGCGCCGGGCCGCCGTTGGGTACCGACCGGTGGCCGGGGTCGTGGTGGCCGAGGTAGTTCGGGTGCGCGGCGTGCGTGACGTCCACCGACAGGCACCGCGACGCCGCGAACGCCGCCACCCGCGCGTCGTACCCGCCGGCGAGCCGGGTCAGCAGGTTCTCCAGCAGCGGGCCCGCGGCCCCGGTCGCGGTGGCCGACCCGACCTCCTCGTGGTCGAAGCCGACGAACACCGGTGTCACCGCCGGCTCCCGGCGCGCCGCCTCCACCAGCGCACCGACCCCCGCGTGCACCGACGCCAGGTTGTCCAGCCGCGGCGCGGCGAGCAGCTCGCGGTCGGCGCCGAGGCGGGCAGGCGGGGTGAGGTCGTGGACGACGAGGTCGTGTGCGGCCACCTCCCGGGGGTCGACGCCGGCCTCGGCGGCGAGGAACCCGACGAGGTCGCCCGGCTCGCCGAGCCCCCAGACCGGCAACAGGTGCTGCTGGGCGTCGAGCTTCAGGCCCTCGTTGTTGACGCCGCGGTCGAGGTGGATCGCGAGCTGCGGCACCCGCAGCAGCGGCCGGTGCACGTCGACCAGCACCGTCGAGCCGTCGTAGAGCGCGAGCCGCCCGGCCAGCCCGAGGTCGCGGTCGAGCCAGGAGTTCCACAGCGCCCCGCCGTAGACCTCGACGGCGACCTGCCGCCACCCGCCGGCGCCGACGTCCGGGCGCGGCTTGACCTTGAGCGTCGGCGAGTCGGTGTGCGCGGCGAGGATCCGCATCGGCGCCCCGGGCGCGCCCTGCCACCAGGCCAGCACCGTGCCGTCGCGCACGAGGTAGCGCCCGCCCGGGCCGCCCGACCAGGCCGCGGTCTCGGGCTGCTCGGTGAACCCGGCGGCGCGCAGGCGGGCCACCGCCTCGGCGACGGCGTGGTAGGGCGTCGGCGCGGCGGTGATGAACTCCGCGAGGTCCTGCGCAAGCTCCGGCACGCCTTGGCATCCTTCCCGACGTGGACGACGTCGTCGTGGTGGGTGCCGGATCCGCCGGCTGCGCGCTGGCCGGGCGGCTCACCGACGGGCCGGGTCGCCGGGTGCTGCTGCTGGAGGCCGGCCCCGCCACGCCGCTGCCCGAGCTGACCGACGCCACTTCCCTCGCCGCCACCGCGCCGGACCACCCGCGCAACTGGGCGCACCCCGTCGAGCTGCGGGCCGGGCAGCCGCACGTCGTGCCGCGCGGGCGCGGGCTGGGCGGATCGAGCGCGATCAACGGCGGGAACTGGACGCGGGCGGTGCCGGCCGACGCGCCGGGCCTGCCCGGCTGGGAGTGGCCCGACCTGCTCCGCTGCTACATCCGCTCCGAGCGGGACCTGGACCTCGGCGACCGGCCCGGCCACGGCGCTGCCGGGCCGATCCCGGTGCGCCGCCCGGCCGGGCCGCTGCTGCACCCGGCGGCCGAGCGGTTCCTCGGCGCGGCGGCCCGCCTCGGTGTGCCGGCCGAGGCCGACAAGAACGCCGGTGGCCCGCCCGGGGCCGGGCTGGTGCCGACCAACGCCGTCGACGGCGTGCGCGTCGACGCCGCCACGGCCTACCTGAGCGGCGACCGGCCGGGCCTGACGGTGCGCGCCGGCGCCCCGGTGCGCCGGGTCCTGGTGGAGCGCGGCCGCGCGACCGGGGTGGTGCTCGCCGACGGCACGCGGGTCGAGGCGCGGGAGGTGGTGCTCGCGGCCGGGGCGGTGGGCACGCCCGCGCTGCTGCTGGCGTCCGGGATCGGTCCCGCCGACGACCTGCGCGCCGCCGGGATCGACGTCGTCGTCGACCGGCCCGGGGTCGGCCGCAACTGGAGCGACCACCCCGCCGTCTTCCTGCCCTGGCGCGCCACCGACCCGCCCGCACACCCGCACGCGCCGACCGCGCAGGCCGTGCTGCACCTCGACGCCGGCGCGGACCCGGCGGGCGACGTCGAGGTGCTGCTGTTCGTCCGACCCTTCGTAACCGGCGGCGACCGGCACCTCATGTGCGCGGTGCAGCACCCGGACAGCCGCGGGGTGATCACGTTGCCCGACGCCGGGGGGGCCCCGCGCATCGAGTACCGCTACCTGCGCACCGAGCACGACCGCCGCCGGCTGCGCCACGCCGTGCGGACCGCCGCCGAGCTGCTGCGGGCCGGGCTGGGCACCCGCACCGGGCCGGACGGCGACGTGCTCGGCAACGACCGGACGCTCGACGGCTGGCTCGCCGCGCACCTCGACACCGCGGTCCACCTGTCCGGCAGCGCCGCGATGGGCCCGACCGACGACGCGGCCGCCGTCGTCGGGCCGGACCTGCGCGTGCACGGCGTCGCCGGGCTGCGGGTCGCCGACACCTCCGTGCTGCCGGTGGTGCCGCGACGCGGCACCGCGGCCACCGCCGTCGCGATCGGCGAGCGCGCCGCCGAGTTGCTCGGCGCGCCGGGGCTACCGTGATCGCCATGGCCGGCGACAACCCGTTCCTCGTGCCCAGCCCGCTGCCCTTCGGCTACCCGGACTTCGCGGGCATCCGCGTCGAGCACCTCCGGCCCGCCTTCGCCGCCGGGATGGAGCAGCAGCGGGCCGAGGTGGCCGCGATCAGCGCGGCTCCGGTGCCGCCGACGTTCGAGGACACGCTCGTCGCGCTGGAGCGCTCCGGCGCGGTGCTGCGGCGGGTGTCGGCGGTGTTCGCGACGTTCGTCGGCGCGCTGAGCTCCCCGGAGATCCGCGCCATCGAGGCGGAGGTCGCGCCGCAGCTCGCCGCGCACGCCGACGCGGTCGCCCTCGACCCGGCGCTGTTCGCCCGGATCGAGGACCTGCACGGCCGGCGTCACGAGCTCGGGCTCGACGACGAGTCGCTGCGGCTGCTGGAGCGCCGCCACCGCGACGCCGTCCGCGCCGGGGCCGGGCTCGCTCGCGCCGGGCAGGACCGGCTGCGGGCGCTCAACGCCGAGCTGGCGTCGCTCTCGGCCGAGTTCGGCGCGCGGTTGCTCGCGGCGACGGAGGCCGCGGCGGTGCTCGTCGAGGACGCGGCCGGCCTGGCGGGCCTCGGCGACGACGCGGTGGCCGCGGCGGCGCGGGCGGCCCGCGAGCGCGGCCACGACGGCGGCCACCTGCTCACCCTCGTGCTGTCCACCGGGCAGCCGGTGCTCGCCGCGCTCACCGACCGAACGCTGCGCGAGCAGGTGCACCGCGCGTCCACCGGCCGTGGCGCGGGCGGCGGCGCGCACGACACCTCCGACCTCGTCCGCCGCATCGCCGCGCTGCGCGCCGAGCGGGCCGCGCTGCTCGGGCACCCGCACCACGCGTCGTGGGTGGTGGAGATCGCCACCGCGGGCAGCGTGGAGCCGATCGACGCGATGCTCGCCGAGCTCGTCCCCGCCGCCGTCGGGAACGCCCGGGCGGAGGCCGCGGAGCTGGCGGAGATCGCCGGCCACCCGATCGAGCCTTGGGACCGCGCGTTCGTCGCCGAGCGGGTGCGCCGCGAGCGCTACGCCCTCGACGCCGCCACGCTGCGCCCGTACCTGGAGCTGGAGCGGGTGCTGCACCACGGCGTGTTCCGCGCGGCCGAGCTGCTCTACGGCCTGCGGTTCGCCGAGCGCCACGACCTGCCCCGGCACCATCCCGACGTCCGCGTCTTCGAGGTGACCGACGACGCCGGCCCGCTCGGGCTGTTCGTCGCCGACCTGTTCGCCCGCCCGGGCAAGCGCGGCGGCGCGTGGATGCACAGCGCCGTCACGCAGTCGCACCTGCTCGGGACGCGGCCCGTGGTGCACAACACGCTCAACCTCGCCCGCCCCGCGGACGGTGAGCCGGCGCTGCTCACCCTCGACGAGGTGCGCACGCTGTTCCACGAGTTCGGCCACGCCCTGCACGGGCTGCTCTCCGACGTCCGCTACCCGACGTTCGCGGGCACCGCGGTGCCGCGGGACTTCGTCGAGTTCCCGTCGCAGGTCAACGAGATGTGGCTGGAGTACCCGGAGATCCTCGCCGGGTACGCCCGCCACCACGTGACGGGCGAGCCGCTGCCTGCCGAGGCGATCGAGCGGCTGCGCGCGGCCCGCCGGTTCGGCGAGGGCTTCGCCACCACCGAGTACCTCGCGGCCACCGTGCTCGACCTGGCGTGGCACCGGCTCGGCCCGGCCGACGAGGTCGCCGACATCGCCGCGTTCGAGGCGGCGGTGCTGGCCGCGGCCGGCGTCGACGAGCCGACGGCGCCGCCGCGCTACCGCAGCACCTACTTCCAGCACGTCTTCGGGGGCGGGTACAGCGCCGGTTACTACTCCTATCTCTGGGCCGAGGTGCTCGACGCGGACGCCGTGGAGTGGTTCACCGAGCACGGCGGGCCGCGCCGGGAGAACGGCGACGCGTTCCGGCACGCCGTGCTCGCCCGCGGCGGCGCGGTGGACCCGATGGAGGCCTTCCGCGCGTTCCGCGGCCGCGACCCGCGGATCGGCCCGCTGCTGGCCCGCCGCTTCGCGCCCGTGCCCGCGCCGCGGTGAACGGGGCTCGCCCTCCGTCGTCGTCGGCCCCCTGATCGTCGTCCCCTCAGGAGCTCACCGCGCACTGGCCGCGGTCGGCGTGGACCGGGCCGGCCGCGGAGAACTGTCAAGACCCGCCGGCGAGCTCCGCGAGCACGTCGAACTCCAGGCCCTGCGCCCGCGCGAGGTACACCCGCTGGGCGAGGTGGTTGCGGTGCAGGCTGACGACGCCGCGTGGGCTCTCGTAGGTCACGGTGCCTTCCGCCGCCGCGCACATGCGGCGCAGCTCCAAGCTGTCCGCGCGTTCGGCGAGCCGGCGCAGCAGCGTCAGACCCTCGTAGCACGACTCGCCGGGGGCGTTCAGCGTCGGCGCGTCGACCCCGAACCGGCGATGGTAGCGCAGGCCGAAGTCCAGGCTCTCCGGTGTCGGGAGCATCTCGAAGAAGCCGGCCGCCGCGTAGAGCCCGCGGGTGTTGGCCGAGCCGGTGGCGAGCAGCATGTTCTCGTCCATCAACGGGCTGAACCGGACGCAGGTGTCGTCGAGGCCCATCTCGGTGAAGGCCCGGTTGAAACGCACCGCGTCCATGCCGACGAGGAACATGAGCACGCCGTCGGCGCCGCTGCGCTCCACCCGGCGCAGCGTGGGGCCGAACTCCTCGGTGCCCAGCGCCACGAACATCTCGTCCCGGATCTCCGACCCGCACGACGCGACGAAGCGGCGCACGGCGGCGGCCGAGGCCCGCGGCCACACGTAGTCGTCGCCGACGATGCACCAGGTGCGCACACCGAGTTCCTCGGCGAGCCAGCGCAGCGCGGGCAGCACCTGGTGGGCCGGCGTCTCGCCGGTGAGGAACACCCCGGGAGTGCGCTCACCACCCTCGTAGAGCGGGGTGTAGACGTAGGGGATGCGGCCCGCGGTGTGCGGCGCGACCTCCTGGCGGACCGCGGAGATGTGCCAGCCGGTGACGGCCTGCACGCGGCCGGCGGTGACGAGCCGGTCGACCTCGGCGGCGACGCCGAGGGGGTGGCCCCCGCCGTCGACGGTCTCCAGGCGCAGCTCCCGACCCAGCACGCCGCCCGAGGCGTTGATCTCCTCGACGGCGAGCTCGCCGCACGTCTCGCAGGAGGGGCCGAAGATGCCGGCCGGCCCCGACCGCGGTACGACGAAGGCGACGTTCATCACGTCCATCGAGCCGCCCCCCGAGGCTCCCCGAGTTGCCCTGCCCCGGTAGTGTCTACTTGCTTTGTTGCGGAACTGTTTCCCGTGAACGTAGTTCCGGTCCGAGGGAGAGGCAATGGCGCGACGACGGAAGTTCGGCTGACCGACCTACTCCGGTTCGCGGAGCGCCGGATCGCTCGGCGGATCGAACGTACCCTCGCCGAGAGTGAGCTGTCGATCGACCAGTGGCGCGTCCTGAACTTCCTCGCCGACGGTCCGGGTCACCCGATGAGCGCAGTGGCCCGGGCGGCGACGGTGCCGGCGCTGGGCCATCGTCGAGCAGGTGAGCGAAGGCGACACCTGCCGGTTCCTCGAGGAGCTGCACGGGTTCGTCACCGTTCTGGAACAGCTCCCGCCGCTGACCGCCCCCGGCCCGGTACCGCCCGTCCCGCCCGGTGGGGAGCGCCGGGCGGGACGGGCGCGCGAACAGTAGATACCCGCACCGCCGCGAAGGGCCGAACCTGAAGTCGCCGCGGGTCCGGCGCGCCGGAAGGCCGCGCGAGTGCGACGAACCGGGCGGCCGGGCGGGTCGTTGGTCCGGCCGGAGCAACCGCCCTCTCAGTGCCGACCGCTCGGCGCGGCGGACCGCGCGGTCCCCGGATCACCCGATTGTGATCCGCGGTGCGGGCGGGCATGCTCGTCGCGATGCTCCCCGTCGCTCCCCCGGGGGGTGCGTCCGTGTTCGTGCCGGCCCAGCGGTCGGTCTCGGCCGGACTGCCCCCGACGCCGCCCGTCCTGCTGGCGCTGCCCCCGACGGCCGCCTCCGCGTCCGTCGCGCGCAACCTGCGCGCCGAGGGGGTGGCTGCGACCTGCGTCGGCGACGGCATCGCGCTGCTCGACGCCGTGCGCGCCGGCGTCGCCGCACTCGTCGTGCTCGACGTGGAGCTGCCCGGCCCGGAGCCGGCCGCGGTGCTGTCGGCGATGCACGCCGAGGCGCCGCACGTCCCCGTCGTCGCGGTCACTCCGCGGGAGCGGCGCAGCGGGCTGCTCGGCCAGCTGCGCCGGGACCAGGACGACTACGTGCTGCGGCCCTTCGCCGTCGACGAGCTCGCCGCTCGGGTGCGCCTACGGCTGCGCGGCGAGGCGCCCGCCGCCACCACCGTCGTGCGGCGCGGCGAGCTGACGGTGGACACGGAGTTCGGCGAGGTCAGCATCGACGGGCGGCCCGTGGCGCTGTCCCCGACGGAGTTCGCGGTGCTGCTCACCCTGCTCTGCGCCGCCCCGGGGGAGGTCGTGCCGGCCGGCCGGATCGCGTGCCGCGTGTGGTCGCCGTCGGCATCGGCGAACCTGGTCCAGGTGTACGTGTCCTACCTGCGTCGCAAGCTCGGCCGCGACCGCATCCGCACCGTCCGCGGCGGCGGGTACGTCCTCGAGGTCTGATCAGGCGGACGACGGGTCGCGGACGCGACTGCGGCCGCCCCCGGTTCGGGGACGGCCGCGGTCCGGTGGTGCGGGGTCAGGTCCTGGCGCCCGAGCGGCGCCCCACGACCACCCGGTAGATGGCGAGCAGCACGAGCGCGCCGATCAGCGCGATCAGCCACGTGCGGATCTCGAAGAAGCCACCGGTGGTGACATCGAAGAGCATCCGGCCGATGAAACCGCCCAGCAGACCGCCCACGATGCCGATCAGGATCGTGACGATGATCCCGCCCGGATCCCTACCCGGCATGATCAGCTTTGCGAGAGCGCCCATCAGGCCACCCACGATGATCCAACCGAGAATGCCCATTGTTCCTCCAGACGTGATGCCCCTGTGCCACGGTATTGCCGAACCCCGCGCTCGCCAAACGTCGGGATGCCGAGAGTTGTCCGACCGTTACCGCCGTCGGGTGGCGTGCGGGGCGTGTGGGTGCCCGCTGTCAGCTGACCAGACGCAAAGTCAACGGGTACCGGAAGTCCTCGCCGTTCGAGGTCTTGACGCTCGCGACGATCACCATGATCACCCAGTACAGCGCGAAGAGCGGCAGCGTGACCCAACCGATGAGGACGAAGAACAGGATCCCGTTCACGATGAACCACGCGAAGGCGTTGATCTGAAAGTTCAGGGACTCGACGGCATGCCGGCGGATGTAGGGCGACTGCGGACCCTTGACGAGCATGACGATCAGCGGGAAGAGGAAGGGCAGCCACAGGAAGAAGCCCGTGGCGAAGCTGCCCAGGTGGGCGGCGAGGGCCCAGTTCCGCTCGTCGGTGCCGCCCTGCGCGCCGCCGCCGGGCCGGTGGCCCCCGTACCCGGGTGGGTAGCCGCCGGCTGCCGGCTGATCGCCCGGCGCGGGCGGGTACCCGGCGGGACCGGGCTGCTGGTACCCGGGGGGCGGGTACCCGGGCTGCTGGTACCCGGGCTGCTGGTACCCGGGCGGCGGGTACGGGCCGGGGTCCGGCTGACCCTGCGGCGGCCACGAGCCGGAGTCCGGGGGCGGGGGCGAAGTCACCGCGGAAGTAAACCAGGACGGGTGACTGCTGACCAGGAGCGCGGACGGCGGATGGCGGCGAAGCCTCAGCCCGGGAAGGAGATCGCCGCCGCGAGGAACAGGTCGTTCTCCTCCGCCGTCGAGACCGTGACCCGCACCCCGTCCGGCGGGAACGGCCGCACCAGCACCTTGTGCTCGCGGCAGTGCGCGGCGAACTCCGCGCTGCGCTCGCCGATCGGCAGCCACACGAAGTTGCCCTGGCTCGGCGGCACCCGGTACCCGGCGGCGACCAGGGCGTCGCGGACGCGGCCGCGCTCGGCGACGATGTCGGCGCACGCGGCGAGCAGTTCCTCGGCGCAGTCGAGGGCGGCGACGGCGGCCGCCTGAGCCACCGTGCTCACGCTGAACGGTGGGCACACCTGACGCAGCGCCAGCGCGAGCCCGGGCGAGGTCAACGCGTAGCCGACGCGCAGGGCGGCGAGCCGGTAGGCCTTGGAGAACGTCCGCAGCACGACGAGGTTCGGGTGGGCGTCCAGCAGGGTCGCGCCGTCCACGGCCTCGGGGTCGGTGACGTACTCGTGGTAGGCCTCGTCGAGCGCCACCAGCACGTCGGGGCCGACGGCCTCGAGGAACCGCGTGAACTCGGCGCGATGCACGGCCGGACCCGTCGGGTTGTTGGGGCTGCACACCAGCACCAGCCGGGTGCGGGGGCCGACGGCGGCGGCGAGCGCGTCGAGGTCGTGGCGGTGGTCGGCGTCCAGCGGAACCGTTCGGACCAGCGCGCCGCCGACCTGGGTCACGATCGGGTAGGCCTCGAAGGACCGCCACGCGAACAGCACCTCGTCGGTCGGCTCGCGGCAGCTGGCCAGGACGAGCTGCTGACACAGGTTCACCGAGCCGGGGCCGATCGCCAGGCGGTCCGGCGTCAGCCCGTGGCGCTCGGCGAGCCGGGTGGTCAGGGCGGTGACCGCGACGTCGGGGTACCGGTTGCTGCCGGCGGCGGCCTCGGCGATGGCGGCGAGCACCGCCGGGGGCGGCGGCACGGGCACCTCGTTGCTCGAGAGCTTGATCGCCCCGGGGACGGCCACGCCCGGCACGTAGGCCGGCAGGCCGGCGAGATCGGCGCGCACGGGGGTCATGTCGGTCACCTTATTCCCGTTCACGCCCGCCCCCGCCACCTGCGCTGTTCGCCCTCCTGGCACCCTGGAGCCATGAGCGAGATCCGGACCGAGACGGTGCCCCTGGTCGACGGCAGCGCCCTGCGCCTCACCGTCGCGGAGCCGGACGGCGCGGTCCGCGGCGGCATCGTCGTGCTGCACGAGGCGAGGGGGGTCACCGAGGACGTGCGGGGGCTCGTCCACGGGCTGGCCGGCGACGGGTGGCTGGTCGTCGCCCCGCACCTCTACCACCGCGACGGCGCCGACGAGATCGACGCCTCCGAGGGCGAGGACACGGTGCAGGCGCAGGTCGACCGGCTCGACGGCGAGCAGGTGATGGCCGACACCGACACCGCCTTCGGCTGGCTCGCCGAGCACGACATCACCGCCGACCGCATGGGCGTCATCGGGTTCGACATCGGCGGTTCGGTCGCCCTGCTGGTGGCGGCCGAGCGCACGCTCGGCGCCGCGGTCTCGGTGGGGGAGAACGTGCGGGCCGGCTCCGGCGGGCTGCCGTCGCTCATCGAGACCGCACCCGGGCTCACGTGCCCCTGGCTGGGCATCTACCGCGAGTCCACCGACGACGCGCCGGAGATCGACCGCCTGCGCGATGCGGCCAAGGCCTCGGAGATGGCCACCGACGTCATCGTCTACCCACGCAGCGGGCACCGCTTCGACGCCGACCAGGACGCCGCTTCGGACGCCTGGCAGCGCACGCTCAACTGGTTCGACTCGCACCTGCGCTGACGCGTCGGAGCCCGCCGGCTCAGGCCCCTCTGCGACGGCGGTACAGGGTCACGCCGGGCGCGGCCGTCGATCCGTGCGCCGCGATGCTGGCCGTGACGATGAGCGAGCCGGCCGCGAGCAGTTCCGGGGTGCCGGCGCCGCGCTCCGCCACGAGCGTGAGGTAGAAGACCGCGGAGACGCCGATGGGACCGAACCACCCGAGGTAGGCGACGTCCGCCTGCCCGAGCTGCAGCGGCCGGGCGAACAGCATCAGCCACGGCAGCCGACGCAACAGCAGCACGGTGACCGCGAGCGCGATCCCGGGCCAACCCAGTGCCGCCCAGTCCCCCCACGGAAGCACCGCGCCGAGGTAGACGAACAGCGGCAGCGCCGCGAGCCGGTTCACCGACTCGTTGAGCCCGGCGTCGCGGGCGCGCTCGTCGCCCTTGCCGGCGAGGTTGAAGGCGATCCCGGCCGTGAAGGCGGCCAGCACGCCGTCGAGGCCCAGCAGACCCGATGCGCCCAGGACGCCGAGCGCGAGGAAGGCCGTGAACAGCAGCGTGGGGGTCCGCTCGGCCTCGCGGTGCTCCTCGGCGAAGGCGAGGGCCCGCGCCGCCGCCCAGCCGATCACGCCGCCGAGGGCGACGGCCCCCGCCACGGCGTAGGCCGCCTCCCCGGTGGCGGCCCCGGCGGACAGCGGCGCCGCGACGGCGAGTGCGGCGAGCACGAGGGGGAAGGCGAGGCCGTCGTTCGCGCCGGACTCCAGCGAGTGGACAGGGCGACCACGACGACCGCGAGCACGCCGGTCGCGACGAGCAGGACGTCGAGAAGGCTGATCTCCACCACGGTGGGCTGTGCCCTCTCACCGGGGTGCGCACGCATCCTCCCGCTGGACCGTGGAGCGGAAGACGGACTGCCACGCCCGAGGTCCGCCGACCTACCCTGGCGACATGAGCGACAGCGAGGTCCCCGACGTCCTCTGGTCCCCCGATCCCGACTCCGCGGCCGCGACGGCGATGGGTCGGTTCGCCCGGGAGCACGGCTTCGCCGTCGACGACTACGCGGGCCTGCACCGCTGGTCGGTCGAGGACCTCGAGGGTTTCTGGTCCACCGCGGCCGAGCATCTCGGGGTGATCTTCCACGATCCGCCGTCGGCCCCGCTGGGCTCGCGCGCGATGCCGGGGGCGCAGTGGTTCCCGGGCGCGACGCTGAACTACGCCGAGCACGCGCTGACCGAGGGCCCCGGCCGGGGGGACGACGACGTGGCCGTGCTGCTCACCCGCGAGGACGGCGTCGAGCGCGAGGTCCGGCACGGCGAGCTGCGCGAGCTGGTCGGCCGCGCGCGGGTGGGACTGCTGCGCCTCGGCGTGGAACGCGGGGACCGCGTGGTGGCGCTCGCGCCGAACTGCGTCGAGACGTTGGTGATGTTCCTCGCCGCGGCGAGCCTGGGCGCGGTCTGGTCGTCCTGCTCGCCGGACTTCGGTGCCCGCGCCGTGCACGACCGGTTCGCGCAGACCGAGCCCGTCGTGCTGCTCGCCGTCGACGGCTACGCCTACGGGGGCAAGCGCTACGACGTCCGGGACAACGTCGCCAGGCTGCAGGGGCAGCTGCCGACGCTGCGCGCGACCGTCCTCGTCCCGTATCTCGATCCCGCGGCCACGGCGCCGGACACCGTGTCGTGGGCCGACTTCACCGCCGAGCCCGGCGAGCTCGCATTCGATCCGGTGCCGTTCGACCACCCGCTGTGGATCCTCTACTCCTCGGGGACCACCGGGCTGCCGAAGGGCATCGTGCACGGGCACGGCGGAATCGTGCTGGAACACCTCAAGGCGCTACGGCTGCACCTGGACCTCGGCCCGGGCGAGCGGTTCTTCTGGTTCACCACCACCGGCTGGATGATGTGGAACCTGCTGATCGGCGGGTTGCTCGTGGGGGCGACGGTCGTCCTGTTCGACGGGAACCCGGGCCATCCGGACCTGCGCACGCTGTGGCGCCTGGCCGAGCGGCACCGGGTGACGTACTTCGGCGTGTCGGCGCCGTACGTGCAGGCGAGCCTGAAGGCCGGGGTGCGACCGCGCGACGAGTTCGACCTCAGCGCGCTGCGGGCGATCGGGTCGACCGGCGCGCCGCTGTCGGTGGAGGGGTTCCGCTGGATCGGCGACGCGGTGGGCGGGCACGTCCAGATCCAGTCGGTGTCCGGGGGCACCGACGTGTGCGCGGCGTTCGTCGGGGCGGCGCCGACCGTGCCGGTGTGGCTGGGGGAGATCTCGTGCGCGGCCCTGGGCGCGCGGGTCGTCGCCTACGACGAGAAGGGCGCGGAGGTCGTCGACGAGGTCGGTGAGCTCGTGCTCACCGAGCCGATGCCGTCGATGCCGGTGATGTTCTGGAACGACCCCGACGGGTCGCGGCTGCGGGGCGCGTACTTCGAGGACTACCCGGGGGTGTGGCGCCACGGCGACTGGGTGCGGATGACCCCCCGCGGCTCGTTCGTGATCTACGGCCGGTCGGACTCGACGCTCAACCGGGGCGGCGTGCGGATGGGGACCGCCGACTTCTACGCCGTCGTCGAGGGCTTCGACGAGGTGGCGGACTCGCTGGTGGTCGACACCACCGAGCTCGGGGCGCGCGACGAGGGCGCGCTGCTCTGCTTCCTGGTGCTGGCGCCGGGCGCGTCGCTGTCGGAGGTGGAGCCGGCGCTGCGGTCGACGCTGCGCAAGGAGCTGTCGCCGCGTCACGTGCCCGACCGGTTCGTCGCCGTCGACGCGGTGCCGCGCACGCTCAACGGCAAGAAGTGCGAGGTGCCCGTGAAGAAGATCCTCGCCGGGGTGGCGCCGGAGAAGGCGGTCAGCCGGGGCGCGTTGCAGAACCCGGACGCGCTGGCCCCGTTCCTGGCGATGGCCGGCCAGGGGTGAGCGAGCCGCCGCACACGGCCGCGGCCGGCCGGGGCGTCACTCCGTCTCCTCGGGGTCGGGGCCCCAGGCCGAGCGGCCGCCGTCGACGGGGATCACCGCGCCGGTGACGAAACCGGCGTCGTCGGAGAGCAGGTACGCGACGACGGCGGCCACCTCCTCGGCCCGCCCGATCCGGCCGAGCGGGTGGATCGCGCGCATCCGGTCGTGGGTGACGCCCGCCTCCACCGGGCCCTGGCGGGCGAGCAGCGCCGCCAAGCGCTCGGTGTGGATCGACCCGAGCGCGACGGCGTTGACACGGATGTCGGCGTAGCCGTGGTCGACGGCGAGCGCGCGGGTGAGCCCCTCGACGGCGGCCTTCGCGGTGGCGTACGGCAGCGCGCCGCGGACCGGGCGGGTGGCCTGATGGCTGGACACGTTGACGATCGACCCGCCGCCGCCCATGCCGAGGAACCGGCGCACCGCCACCGCCGACCCGACGACCGCGGGCGCGAGGTTCATCGTGATCAACCGCATCAGGACCTCGGCCGGCGGGAACTCCAGCGACGGCTCACGGAACCGGGCAGCGTTGTTCACCCAGCCGGCGAGGCGCCCCGCGGCCTCGGCCCGGTCGGCGGCCTCCTCGGCGACGTCCTCGTCCGCGGCGTCACCGATGACCGTGACGACGCGATCGACGGAACGAGCCCATGTGACCGCCGACGGGTCGGCCTCGATCAGGATCACGTGGCCGTCGCGGGCCAGCCGCTCGACGATCG
>DATLGI010000109.1:0-19603 GCA_035540535.1 Pseudonocardia sp. | reverse complement strand
CAGGATCGCCACCATCGGGGCGTGCACGCCGCGGTACATCGGCGCCACGTACGGCGGCCGGGCACCCGGTCGCAGCTCGCCCAACTCGTCGACGAGCCGGTTGATCGGCTCCACGTGCGGCGCGTAACGATTGCGCCACTGCTCGGCGCGGTACGCGTGGTCTCGCATCCGACGGACCATTCCCATCGCCTCCCCCGGCGCCCGGCAACGGCCTCGATCAGCTCGGTCAGTCTGTCATCCCTCCCCCGGGCGCTGCGCGATCTCGGTGCCGGCGCACGCACGCGGACGGGCGGTGCGACCGGAAGGGTCCCCGTGGTGAACCGCCGTCAGGTGGCCGGGGTGAGCCGCAGGACCTCCTCGATCTCGTCGTGGTGGAACTCGAGCGGGAGGACCGGACGCCCGTCGCGATCCCGGTGCGCCGGCCGCGACCCGCACCAGCCGCAGCCGCCGGCTGCGTCCACCACGGCGCGGCCCTCCACCTCGGCGCGGCGGCGGGCCTGCGCGGCGGCCCGCTCGCGCGCGGCGGCCTCGCGGCGCCGGGCGGTGTGCCGGTCGTAGAGCCACCACATGCCGAACGGGACGGCCAGGATCGCCGCCGTGATCAGCGCCCACTTGAGGATCAGCAGCACCAGGCCGATCACGAGGAGGATCCCGATCAGCTCGGCGGC
Organism: Pseudonocardia sp.; assembly: GCA_035540535.1. GTDB lineage: Bacteria > Actinomycetota > Actinomycetes > Mycobacteriales > Pseudonocardiaceae > Pseudonocardia. Next base: position 18,935 of record DATLGI010000109.1, on the reverse strand, counting down.
CCCGAACCTGCTCCGTCGGGCCATCTCAGCACCACCACTTCCGCGCGCAGTACCCGCCGGTGAGCGTGCCGTCGGGCAGGCCCTGGTCACCCGGGGTCGGACCGTCGAACTCGACGTCCTCGTCGTGCGACTCCGGGGGCGGCGCGCCGGCGCCGCCCCACGAGAAGGCGACGTACCGCAGCTCGCGCCCATGGCGGTCGACGCCCGGTTCGCCGGTCAGCGTGACGGACTCCCCCTCGAGCATGATCCGGGCGGTGTCGGCTGCGTCGCGCCCCCCGCGGTGTCGGTCTCGCAGGAGTCGATGCCCAGCACCCGCACCGTGCGGCCGCCGGTCACCTCGAAGGTGTCCCGGTCGATCACCCTGGTCACCCTGGTCCCGAACTCCTCCCGGACCGGTTCCTGCGCGGTGGTTGGCGCAGGCTCACCGCTGGGCGGGGGAGTCGGCCCCGACCACACCCGGTAGGCCCTTCGCACCGCGCTCTCCCCGTTCGTCGGACGTCGAACCGTTGTCGGCACCCGTGGGCGGCGTGTTACCGGACGAATCGGCCTGCAGGCTCAAGGTCCGCTGCGCCGGCACCATCGTCGACCCGGGGCCAGCCGTGACGACGTCGGGCTGCTCGCGCCGCCCGGGCCGGATCGGGGCAGGCTTGGCTGGTGGTCCTTCCCGAGCCGATCGACGTGTCCGCACCACCCCTGCCCCGCCCTCATCTCATGCGACAACGGTGGAGCGATGTCGCGTTCCTGCACTGGGCGATCGAGCCGGCGGCCGTCGCGCACCTGTTCCCGCCCGGTGTCCGCCCGGACGTCCTCGATGGGCGAACCTTCGTCGGGCTCATCCCGTTCCGGATGGTCGGGGCCGGGTTCGCCCACGGGCCCGCGGCACCATGGGTGGGCACGTTCCTGGAGACGAACGTACGGCTCTACTCGGTGGACGCCACCGGTCGGCGCGGCATCGTCTTTCTGAGCCTCGACACCGACCGCGCCTTGGTGGTCGCAGGCGCCCGCACGGTGTTCGGGCTGCCTTACCGCTGGGCTCGCATGCGGTACCGACGCACCGTCGATGTGCGTGGCGGCGACGTCCACACCTACGACGCTCGGCTCCGGTGGCCGGGGGCATCGGCGCGAAGCCACGTAGCGGTTCGGGCGGCCGGGCCTGCACACGACGGCCCCGTCGAGCGGTTCCTCACCGCGCGCTGGGGCCTGCATGTGGAGCACCTGGGCCGCACCTGGTACATCCCGAACGCACACCCGGAGTGGCCGCTGCGCGCCGCCGAGCTGCTCGATCTCGACGACGGGCTGCTCGCATCGGTCGGCTTCGACGACCTGGCTCGACGCCGCCCGCCCGACCACGTGTCGTTCAGCGACGGCGTTCCCGTGACGTTCGGCATGCCGGGTGTCGCCACGGTCCCTCGGCCGTGATCGGACCACCGGGACCGCGCTGACGTACACCCTGGCGCGATGACGGTCTTCACCGGGGCCGATCGTGCACCCCCATGGCGGTGCGGTGCCGGTGCCGCCCCCGATCCGCACCCGGCCGGTGGTCGTCCTGCACCGGTTTCGGCCGTTACGTTCGCCAGGGCCGCGACCCGGGGAGAGCATGATGGCTATCGACTTCACCATGACCAAGGATCAGCAGGGCGTACAGATGATGGCGCGGGAGTTCGCGCAGGAGGTTCTGGCGCCGATCGTGCGCGAGGCTGATGCCGAGCCCGACCCGTTGAAGGGTTTCAATCTCACCAAGCCCGCATACGCCGAGGCCGTCCGGCGCGGGATCGCCTTCTCGATGCTGCCGAAGGCGTACGGCGGCGGCGGACTGTCGAACGTCGACTTCGTGATCGCCGCCGAGGAGATCTGCGCGGTCGACGCCGGATTCGCGACGACCGTCCTCGTCAACGGCCTCGGTCTGATGCCGGTCTGGTACTACGGCACGGAGGAGCAGAAGCAACGGTTCATCTCCACGGCGACGTCCGACACCTCGGGGGAGTTCATCGTCGGCTATGCCGCCAGTGAGCCTCCGGGCTCGCCCGGGGGCACCGCGAACTTCGACGCTCCGGCCGGTGGCGGTGCCGGCATGGCCGTCACCGCACGCCTGGACGGGGACGAGTACGTGATCAACGGCCGGAAGTACTGGCCGTGCAACGTCGGCGGCTGGGACAACCAGGGCGCGAACCTGAACCTGGTGGTGGTGCGTACCGATCCTGACGCCGGGGGCACCAGCGCCCTGTCGGCGATCATCGTCGAGCGTGGCACCCCCGGGATCACCTACAACTCGATCAGCACCTCGGGCCAGCGCCTCGCCCCGAACTGCGAGATCGTCTTCGACGACGCACGGGTACCCGCGGCGAACCTCATCGAGGGCACCCGCGGCAACGGCGACCTCCTCATCAACCGCAACTTCGCCTGGTCAGGACCGGTGGCCGGGATCGCGGCGGTCGGCGTCGCCCGGGCGGCGTACGAGGCGGCGCTCGACTGGGCCAAGACCTACACGGCGGGCGGCCCGCAACCGATCATCAACTACCAGTACCCCGGCTACGTGCTCGGCGACGTCGCAGCGAAGATCGAGGCTGCGCGGTACTTCTGCTGGAAGGGAGCACACTATCTCGACGAGCACGACTTCCACGGCGAGATGATCGGCGCGATGAACAAGATCCTGTGCACCGAGATGATGATGGACTGCGTCTACAAGTGCATGCAGGTCGTCGGGGTGAACTCGGTCGACAAGAAGTACCTGTTCGAGCGCTACCTGCGGGAGGCCTCCATCCTGCCGCTCTACGACGCCGGCAACTTCGGTATGCAGCGCCGCCGCGTGCACGGAGTGATGGCCGACCCCGCTTTCAACCCGCGCGCGATCGTCGAGAACGAGGCCATCGAATTCACCAAGGCGATGGAAGGCATCGATACCGTGCCGGGGCCGCGCAACTGAGGCGCCGGGCCAAGCCGGACTCGACCCGTCGTCCTGCTCGCCGCCCTGGCGGACAACCCGGTGCGGCACCCGCGACGGAGCACTCCCGTGGTGCTGCGGCACCCGGAGATGCCGGTTCGATGACGGGCTCATGAGCCCGGCCTCACCGCGGCCTCAGCGCCGGTTAACACGCTGGGCCGATCGTCGTCCTGGTGAACATTCGGCGAATCTGCGACGTCGGCAGGCTGCGTTGAGCGCCGCGCTGCGTGACCCGATCCTGCCCTGGCTGGACCGTCTCACGGACCGGCAGGAGCTGGGGAGCCTGCTGCGCGACCTGTGGTGGCTGCGCGAGCCCCGACCCGCATCGGCGGCGGTGCGCCTGCGCTGGAAGCCCGGTGCGAACATGCGAATCGGCGTCGTCCTGGACACCGCGACCGGTCCTGCCGCCGTGCTCGCGGCCGGGTTCGCGGCCCGTTCCCGAGCGAAGTCGGATCGGTTGGCCGCCCTCGCGACGCAGGGGGTACCGGTGCACCGCGACCACGACGTCGTCGTGGTGCCCGCAGCCGCCGACCCCGCCCTGTCCGGTCTCGTCCCGGACGTGTCGCCCCTGACGTACAACCCCGCTCGCCGCTGGGTCGGCCGGGTCGACGGAGTCGTCCTGAAGGTGCACGCGGCGGCACCCCCGGTGGGTGTCGGCCGGCTGCTTACCGACCCTGGGCGGCGCCTGGGGGCCCACCTGCCCGGGGCCGAGGTCCGGACCGGCGGGCGGGTCGTCAGGACTCGCTGGGTTCCCGGACGACCCCCGACGCCTGTCGATTCGCCCGCGATCCGGGAGGCCCTGCGCGCCCTGCACGCCGCCTCACCACCGGCCGGGCTACCGGTGCTCGACGCCCCGACGATCCTGAGCGCCGTGCAGCGTGCCGGGGACGCCGTGGTTCATGCGCTGCCAGGGGAGCGAGCCCGGATCGCGACCCTGTCCGGTGCGCTGCGCCGCGCGATCCACGCCGGACGATGGCCCGCCCCGCACGGGCTCGTCCACGGTGATCTCAGTCCGGACCAGGTCGTCGTCGCCGCCGACGGGCGCGCCAACCTGCTCGACCTCGACCGCGCGGCGCTCGGACCGGCCGGCTGGGATGGCGCGACCTGGACGATGGCCCAGCTCGCGACCGGGCGACGCCCGCTGCCGGCACCGACCGCGACCGAACCGGTGCTGCTCCTCGCCGCCGCGCTGCTGCGCGCTCCAGAGCCGTTCCGCCGCCTGCGGCCGGCCTGGCCGGCCCTGACCCGTTCGGTCCTCGACGCCGCCGCCCGGGCGGTCGACTCCCTCGGAGGGTCCACGTGAGACTGCGCGTGCTGATCGCGCCATCCGGCTTCAAGGAGAGTCTCGACGCCGCAGAGGTCGCGGACTGCATCGCCAGCGGTGTGCGCCGGGCCGTGCCGGACGCTTACCTGCAGCGCGCCCCGCTAGCCGACGGTGGCGAGGGATTCGCGCGGGCGCTGGTGACGGCCGTCGGCGGCAGCCTGCATCCGGTGGAGGTCACCGGGCCCGTCGGCGAGACCGTGGAGGCCTACTTCGGGCTGCTCGACGGCGAGGACCAGCTCACCGCGGTGCTCGAGATGTCGGCCGCCGCCGGACTGCGCCACGTGCCCCACGACCGGCGCGACCCGCTGGTCACGACGACGCGCGGAGTCGGCGAGCTCATCGCGGCCGCGCTGGACACCGGCGCGACCCGGCTGCTCATCGGATGCGGCGACTCGGGCACCAACGACGGCGGTGCGGGCATGGTCCAGGCTCTCGGCGGGCGCCTGCTCGACGGCTCGGGCGCCGACCTCCGCCCCGGCGGCGGTGCCCTTCTCGACCTCGATCGGATCGACCTGTCCGGCCTCGACCCGCGGGTCTCGGCCGCGACCCTCGACGTCGCCTGCAACTGGGCGAACGTCCTGACCGGGCCGTCCGGGGTCGCGCGGGTCTACGGCCCGCAGAAGGGCGCCGACGCCGCCACCGTCGACCGGCTGGAGGCGGCGCTCGAGCGCTATGCCGAGGTCATCGAGCACGACGTCGGTACCGACGTTCGCCGTGCCCCGGGCTCCGGGGCGTCAGGCGGGCTCGGGGCCGGGCTGTCCGCGCTGCTCGGCGCCACGCTGCACTCGCGGTTCGACATCATCACGCGCTACCTCGCCTTCGACGACCGGCTCGCCGACACCGACCTCGTCATCACCGCCGAGGGCGCGATCGACCGCCAGACGTCGCGCGGCAAGGTGCCCGCCGAGGTGGCCCGGCTCGCCGCGGCCCGCGACCTGCCGGTCATCGCCCTGACCGGCACCGTCGGCGAGGGCGTGCAGGCCGCGGTCGACGCCGGGCTGGACGCCTACGCCTCCATCCTCAGCCACCCGTGCTCGCTGCCCGAGGCGCTCGCGGAGGCGCGCGAGCTGCTGATCAGCGCCGCGGAGCAGGCCATGCGGATGCTGCTGGTCGGGCGGCGGTTGGCCTGGCAGGAAGCCGACGCGCTGCGCGCGGCACGAGTCGTGCCGCCCCCTGCCCCCGCACCGCCGCCGCGGGCCGTCCCGCGCCCTGTCGGGAGCGCGCGGTGAGGCTCGGCAGTCGGATCCTGGTGCTGCTGACCGTGTTCGCCGTGCCGCTCGCGCTCGCACTGGCGAGCCAGGGCCTCGCCGCGCGGCCGCCTCGCCCGCCCGTGACCGATGTCGTGGTCCCGCTCCCGGGTGCCGCGGAGGCGCCCGCACCACGGCCCGCACCCGGGGCGCCCGACCCGGCGCCCACGCCCCCGCCGGACCCGGACCGGCCACGGGTCGTCGCGCCCGCCCCTCCCGGTCTCGAGGACGACGCCGACGACGCCGACGACGGGATCGACCTCGACGACCCGGGCGATGGCTGACCGCGGCGCGCCTACGCCGGACGGTTCCCCGGTCCCCGCCCGGCTGCGAATCGTCGGCTGGATCGTGCTGACCGCCGCCCTGGGCCTGCTGGCGGTCGTCCTGACGGTCCGCAGCGCGCTGCTGACCGACGTCGAACGGGCGGCCAACAGCGCGGTCGTCCAGGAGGTCGACGAGTTCCGGACGTTCGCCGCCCGCGGCCGCGACCCCGACACCGGCGCGCCCTTCGCCAGCGCCGACCGGTTGGTCGCGCTGTACCTGGAGCGGCAGTACCCGGGCGAGGGGGAGGCCCTCGTCGGCTACGACCACGCGGCGGCCGCCGCCGGGACGGCACCGCTGATCGTGCAGGCCACCGACGACCGGTTCGGGCTACTCGCGGACCCGCAGCTCGTCCCGAACCTGGTGAACGGCCCCGCGGTGTCGGGAGTGGGCAGCACGGCCGTCTCCGAGTTCCGGTGGGGCGAGGTCGAGGTGGCCGGCGCCGACGGCGGGCCCGGCGCGTCCCTGCTCGTCGCGGAGTTCCTCGCGCCCGGACGGGCGGAGGCCGACCGGATCGTTCAGCTGGTGGCGCTGGTCTGCCTGGGCGGGCTGGCGCTCGTCGCGGGTATCGCCTATGCCGTCGCCGGGCAGATCCTCGCCCCGGTGCGCGCCGTGCGGCGCGCCGCGAGCCGAATCACCCGCGCCGACCTGAGCCGGCGCATCGAGGTCCGGGGCCGCGACGACGTCGCGGCGCTCGCGGTCACGTTCAACGCGATGCTCGACCGGCTGCAGGCGGCGTTCCGCACCCACCAGGAGCTGTCCACGGCGGCCGGCCGGCACCTGCGCGGCCCGGTCGCGGTCCTCGCCGACGACGCGAGCCCGCCCTCCGCGCGCGCCGTCGCGCGGCGGCAGGTCGCGGTGATCCTCGACGATCTGGACGTCCTCGCGCGCAGCCAGGACCCCGAGTTCGTCGTCCCCGCCCCTACCGACCTCGCGGACCTCACGCACCGGCTCGTCGTCGACGTGCAGGCGATGGGCGGGGCGCGCTGGGCGGCCGACGGCAGCGCCGCGGGGACCGCCCTGCTCGACGGCGCGCGCATCCGCCAGGCGGTCCACTGCCTGGCGCGCAACGCGCTCCAGCAGCCCGGCTCCGGCATCCCGCTGCGCCTCGGCTCGCGCGTCGCCGGGGACCACGTCGAGTTCTGGGTGGCCGACGACGGGCCCGGGCTGCCGCCGGAGCGGGCGGAGCGCCTCCTGCACGGCCCCCCGGAGCAGGAGGCGCCGGGCGGCGACGCCCCCGCCCGCGTCGGGAACGGCGAGACCCGGCCCGGGCTCGGGCTGGCCGTCGTGCGCGCCGTCGCGGACGCCCACCAGGGCGTCGTCTGGCTGGACACGGAGGAGGGCCGGGGCGCGACGTTCGGGCTGCGGCTGCCGCTGAGGTCGCCGTCGTGACCCGCTACGAGACCCGCCCACCCAGCGCCGAGGCCCGCGACGGCACGCCGCGGGTGATCACCGGCTGGTCGCTGGTGACCTCGCGCGCCTTCCGGCGGTTGGTGCTCGCGGCACTCGCGCTCGCCGCGCTCGTCGGCGCGCTCACGCTGGTCGCCGACCCTGCCGAGTTGAGCGGCGACGGTCGGCTGACGATCATCGTGTTCACCGTCGCGGTCTGGGCCTGGGGGTTCACCCGGATCGACGACACCTATGTCGCGCTCGGCGCCGCGGTCGCGCTCGTGCTCACCGGGGTCCTCTCCACCGAGGGGCTGTTCGCGACCCTCGGCGACGACGTCGTGTGGCTGCTGCTCGCCGCGTTCGTCATCGCGGCGGGGGTGACCGACTCCGGCCTCGCGACGCGGGCGACGGCCTATATCGCCTCGGCCGCCCGCACGCCACGCCAGCTGGTCCACCTGCTCACCGGGGCACTGACCGCGACGACCTTTGCGATTCCGTCGACCTCCGGGCGGGCCGCGCTCGCGGTCCCGATCTTCGTGTGCCTGGCGCGGGTGTTCGCCGACCGGCCGAAGCTGGTGCGGATGCTCGCCCTGCTGTTCCCGACCGTGATCCTGCTGTCCGCGGTCGGCTCGCTGCTCGGCGCCGGAGCGCACCTGGTGACCAGCGAGGTGCTGCTGACCGCCACCGGCCAGGGGATCAGCTTCGTGCAGTGGCTGCTGCTCGGTCTGCCGCTCGCCGTCGTCGCCTCGCACCTCGCGGCGGAGCTGGTGCTCACCCTGTTCACCGACCGGGACGAGCGCCGGGCCGGCCTCGTGCTCACCGCGGCCGACTTCGCGGCCGACTCGCCGACCCCGGTGACGGGGCCGCTGACCGTGGCCGAGTCCCGGGCCGCCCTCCTGCTGGCGGCGGTGGTCACGCTGTGGTGCTCGGAGCCGCTGCACGGGATCGATCCCGCGATCGTCGCGCTGGTCGGGGCGCTCGTCGCGACCTCGCCCCGGTACGGCGCGGTGTCGCTGGCCAAGGGGCTCAAGGCGGCGCCCTGGTCGCTGTTGTTGTTCCTCGCGGCCACCCTGGCGCTGGGCAGCGCGCTCACCGCCTCCGGCGCCGCGTCCTGGCTCGCCGAGGGCCTGTTCGGCGGGTTCACCGGCGGTGGTGCCGCCGTCGGCTTCCTGGTCGTCGTCATCGCCGTCTCGACGGGCATGCACCTGCTCGTCCAGTCGCGCTCGGCGCGGTCGTCGGTGCTGGTGCCGATCGTCGTCGCACTCTCGCCCGCGGTCGGCGTCGACCCGGCAGCGGCCGCGTTCGCCTCGACGGCGGCGGCCGGCTTCTGCCACACCCTCACCTCGTCGGCGAAGCCGGTGGCGATGTTCGCGCGGACCGGGCAGGTGACCACCTACGAGCCGGCCGACCTGCTGCGGCTCTCCGCCGTCCTCGCACCGGTGCACGCCGCCGTCGTGGTCGTGTTCAGCCTCGCCGTGTGGCCGCTCCTGGGATTGCCGTATCGGCTCTAGCCGTCGGGGAGGGTCGCGAGCACGTCGTCCCAGCGGATCAGCTTGAAGTTCTGCCGGTCCGGGTCCGGCCCGTCATTGTCGTCGTCCTGCACCACCAGCAGGCCGCCGGGGAATCCCGGCCCGAGGGACGCGGCGGTCACCGCGAGCCCGTCGGTGTGGGACGTCCCGTCGATCGGGCCGCCGCCTACCGCGAACCGGGCGATGTACCGGTTCGGCCCGCCGCGCCCGTAGACGACGAAGTCGTCGCTGCCCTGGCTGGAGACGACGAGGTGCCCGCCATCGGACGGCTGCGCCGCGATCGCGACCCCCTCGACGTCCGGGACGAGCCGTCCGGTCCCGTCGACCAGGTCCCGCCGGTCCCCGTCGGCCGGCTCCGCGCCGTAGCGCCAAACGCCCCGACGCTCCTCGCCGACGTAGAGCCGGCCCAGCTCGTCGTCGGCGGCGCAGCCCTCGATCTGGTCTCCGACGTCGAAGGCGCGAACCGGCTCGGCGTGCAACCGCCCGTCCGGGGCGGTGAGCACGTACTGTGCGACCTCCCCGTCGTACGCGGTGCCGAACACCGAGAGTTCACCGGTGCGCGCGCTGCGGTACAGGCACACTCCGTACAGGTCGATCCCGCTGTCGACGGCGGCGAGCCGGCGCAGCGTGCGGGTCGGGGCGTCGACGACGTAGAACACGAGCAGCTCGCTGCTGCGGTCGCTGACGGCGACCAGGTCCACCACCCGATCGCCGAGGGTGACCGCCTGCCGGATGTCGACGCCGTTCGGCGAGGTCTGCTCCACGTACTGCAGCTCCCGGCCCGCGAGGTCGTACACCCCGATTCCGCCGTCCTTGTCGGTGCCGATCACCGTGCTCGACACCGGATCGCTCGGGTGTACCCAGATCGCGGCGTCGTCCGCGGCGTCGGTCTCGTGTGGCACCGGCACCGTCTCGACGGCCGCCGGCACCGCCGTGACCGCATCGGGCACGGCGGTGCCGGCGACCATCCGGTCCAGGTCGCCCCGATCCCCCGGACCCGCCGGCGCGCTGCAGGAGACGACCAGCACGCCGGCGACGACCACCGGCGCCAGGCGCCGGGTCCGCGCCGCGGCACGGAACATCGACTAACCGGTTCGGTAGTCGAAGTCGTCGTCCTCGACGTCGTCGCCGTCGCCGTCGTCGTCGAGCACGCGCGGATCGGTGGCGGGGTCGAAGACGCCGTCGCCGTCATCCAGGTACAGCGCGGCGGTCAGCTCGTCGTCTCCGGCGGGTGGCGGCTCGGTGAGCGGCACCGTCACCGGGCCGGACACCCCCGGTTCCACCGGTGCGGATCCGAGCAGCACCCCGTCGTCGTCGGTGAGGACGGCGACCCAACCGGGGCCCGCGCTCACGCGCGCCTCGCGGATCACCGCGCTGGCGCCGTCGCCGGTCTGGTCGTCCGCGTCGACCTCGGCGCCCGGATCGCCGACCGGCGCGGGCCGGTTCCCGCCGCCGGGGCTCGCCGACTGCTGGGCGGACTGCGGTGCCGGCGCGTTCGATCCGGCCGCGGGGGGCGCCGCCGCGGGCGGGGGCGGGGCGGGCTGCGAGGTTCCGCAGGCGGCGGTGAGGACGGCGGTGGCCGCGAGCGTGGCCGCGCCGAGCGTGGCCCGCGGCGCGTTCGGTTTCATGCGGTCGAGTCAACACGATCTACCCCACAAAGATCGTGACTGGCGGGTGAGAGTTCTCTCATCCCCGCGCGGTCACGCCGGTCGTGCGTCCAGGACCCGGCCCGCGACGTCGAGGAGCACGATGTACTCGCGGCCGTCCGCGGCGTCGACCTCGACCTCCCACGCCACGTCGCCGACCGCGATCCGTTCGAGCTCGTCGACCAGGGCGCCCTCGCCCACCGCCCGCGCCGCGGTGTCCGCGACGACCTGCAGCGACGCGGCCGGACCGGGAGGGGCCCGGCCGACGTCCGACCACGGCGGCGGGCTACCGGCCGGATCGCGATACGGCAGGTCGTTCAGCACGTAGACGTCCGCGTCCTCGCCACCGTCATCGAGCCGCACCAGCGCGGCGACCGTGCTGCCGCGCAACCCGGCCAGCTCGTCGAGCAGGTCCTCGGCGCGACCGTCGCGGTCGTAGTCCTCCAGCGGGCCCGCGGTGAGCAGCCACTGCGTCGGACCGAGGTCGAGCTCGACGGATCCCAGGTAGAAGTCGGTCAGGTCCTCCGGATCCCGCTCGAGCCGTCCGGACAGCGGATCGAGCCCGGCGACCTGCTGGCTGCCGGCGGCCGGACCCGTACCGGGGACGACGGCCACCCGCCCCAGGTCGACCGGGGCGACCGGCGCCGTCGGCGGATCCCCCAGGCCGGCCAGGACGGCGAGCGCGAGCGCCACCGCGCCGGCGACGGCCGTCACGACGGCCGCTCGCCGGACGCGCCACCGCCTCGTGCTCGCCCTCGTCTCGATATCGGTGAGACTATGCCGAGATCCGGACGCGAGGGCGGGACGAGGCGATGGCCGTTCTGGTGATCGAGGACGAGCAGGGGATCACGGACTTCCTGCGGCGCGGACTCGAGGCGGCGGGCTTCAGCGTCGTCACCGCCGCCGACGGTCCGCACGGCCTGCGGACCGCGCAGCTCGAGCACATCGAGCTCGTGGTCCTCGACCTCATGCTCCCCGGGCTCGCGGGTGAGGACCTCCTCGCCCGCCTGCGCACCATGCGACCCGCGCTGCCCGTGATCGTGCTGACCGCGAAGGACTCGGTGTACGACCGGGTCGCGAACCTCGAGGCCGGCGCCGACGACTACGTCGTCAAGCCGTTCAACTTCAACGAGCTGCTGGCCCGCATCCGCGCACGGCTGCGACCGCTCGGCCAGCCGTCCCCGGTGCTGCTGTCCGGCGCCGGGATCAGCCTCGACGTGCGCACCCGGCTCGCACAGGTCGGGGATCGCCAGGTCGCGCTGTCGTCGCGGGAGTTCGGGCTGCTGCAGGTGCTGCTGCGTCACCCCGGGCAGGTGCTGGCGACCGCACAGCTGCGCGAGCAGGTCTGGGGTCCGGACTTCGATAACGCGTCCAACGTCGTCGAGGCCTACATACGGCACCTGCGACGCAAGCTCGGCGCCGCACGGATCGAGACGGTGCGCGGGGTGGGATACCGCCTGGTCGAGCCGTGAGGCGGGTGCGCACGGTCGTCCCGCTGCACGTCCGGGTGGCCGCGATCGGGGTCGCGGTGATGGCGCTCATCCTGGCGGTCGTCGCGCTGCTGACCTCGCAGCTGATCCAGGTCGGGCACCGTTCCGAGGTCGACCGCGTGCTCGCGCTGGAGCTCGACGAGGCCCGCCGCGAGTTGCCGGTCGAGCTCGCGGTCGCGACCGGTGCGGACGGGGTGGCGACACCCGCGGAGACGGCGGCCGCGGTGCAGCGCTTCCTCGCCGTGCACCCCGGCAGCGCGCAGCACCTGGTGGTGGTCGAGATCGGGCCGAGCCGCCTGTCCACCCGGGACGGGCCGGCCGCCCTGCAGCGGCTCGAGCTGGCGGGCCGGCTGCCCACCGCCGAGCCGGGCCGGCTCATCAGCGTCGCCTCCCCCGCCGGGGACCTGCGGATGATGAGTGCCGTGCTGCTCAGCGCGGGCCGTCCGGTGGGAACCGTCACTGTCGTGGGCCCACTGGCCGCCGGGCAGCAGCAGGCGACCGACGCGCTGGTACGCATCGCTGCCGCCGGCTCGGTCGGGCTCGTGCTCGGCGGCGTGCTGCTGCTGCTGGCGGTACGGCGGGCGCTCGGGCCGGTGCGAAACCTCGTCGCTGCCGCGCGCTCGGTGGACCTGCGCGACCTGGACACCCGGGTGCCCGAGCCGGACCGCCTGGACGAGGTCGGCACGCTCGCCCACGAGTTCAACCGCATGCTCGAGCGGATCGGCGCGGACGAGCGCCGCCGGCGGCAGCTGCTCTCGGCGGTCTCGCACGAGCTGCGGACCCCCCTCGCCGTAGCCCGCGGGCACGTCGAGGTGTTCGAGTCGGTCGGGCCGACGGCCACGACGACGGCCGCGGGCACGGCCGCGGTGATCCGGCGCGAGCTCGAACGGCTCGGCCGGATCGTCGACGACCTCTCGGCGGTGTCGCGCGGCGACCTCGGACGCACCACCGAGCGCGACCCGGTGTTCGCCCCCGACGTCGTCGCGACGCTCGCGCACCGGCTCGACGGGCTCGGGCTCGGGACCGTGGAGCTCGCCGAAGTCCCGCCGGTCGTCCTGCTGGGCGACGAGGACCGGATCGCGCAGGCCCTGCTCAACCTCGTGATGAACGCCCGCACGCACAATCCGGAGGGCACGCCGGTGTCGGTCCGGGCGCGGACCGAGGGGGGAAGGATCGTGTTCACCGTGGCCGACGGCGGCCGGGGGATCGAGCCCGAGCTGTTCGACTCGGTCTTCGAACCGTTCGTGACCTCGCGCCCGTCGGGCCCCGGCCGCGCGTCCGGGCTGGGACTCGCGGTCGTCAAGGCGGTGACCGAGGCACAAGGCGGGAGCGTCGAGCTGCGCAGCGGACCGGACGGGACGGCGGTCGAACTCGCCTTCGACCTCGACTCGGCGGACCGCGCGCCGATCGACCGGCTCGCTGCGGGCGAGCCCGCCGGCCGCCCCGCGGACGGCTGAGATCAGCGGCGACGCAGCCCTCGGTTCGGTGTGTACGCCCGAGCTGTAGGTTCTCTTGATGATCTCGGCCAGCTCGACGTTGTTCGCCGCGGCCCAGCGGCCGACTCGTCGTCGGTGCGGTCGACAGGTGCGGGGAGACGCGAGGAGCTCGGTGCGTAGCTATCGTCGCCGTTCAGCCTGGTGGGCCCCCGGGGGATCGAACCCCGAACCCGCGGATTAAAAGTCCGCTGCTCTGCCGGTTGAGCTAGAGGCCCGTACCGCCCGCCGGCGGCACCGCCGCATCCTCCCAGATCCCGGACGCCCTCACCGGTACGCCACATCCACGTGGCGGGAAGGCCCCGAGGTCGTGGTCGGCCACGAAGAACTCGTGGTCGCGGCGGACCCGCTCGGCGGCCTCCAGGGCGAAGCGCACGATGTCGTCGACGAACAGCGCCGGCTCGCCGATGGCCTCGACGATGCGGGGCTCGACGTCGTGGTCGATCAGGCCGCTCTCGTCGGACAGGGCGTGCGCGTGGGCGAGGGCGCGCCCGCAGATCCGGGCGTACTCGGTCCACTCCTTCTTCGACAGGGCCTCGACGTCGATGCTCCTGCGGTACGGCGCGCGTTCCCGGGCCATGAAGCTCAGCCCGTCGAACTCCACCCCGCCGTAGAAGACGTCGCCGTCGACGAGCTGGACGCGCTGGGCGTGCGCGATCCGCTCGCCGGCGCCGTCGAGCTCGAACTCCGACGGCGGCACGAGGCCCGCCGGCGCCGATCGCCGGGCCTGCTTGAACTCGATGATCAGGTCGTCCGTGGCGTCGGCGCGGGGGCCCTCGATCAGCACGTAGTAGCGGACCAGGCCCAGCGAGACGGTGCCCTGCCCGCGCCGCACCCCACGTCCTTGACGCGCATCCGCCCGGCCCGGGCCGGCACCTCGATGCCCTGCTCGGCGACGAGCCGGTGCACCACCTCCTGGAACTCCGGCACCCGGCTGGTGATCGGCACCAGCCCGTCGTCGTCGGTGCGGAAGCCGTCGCCGTACTCGTCGTGGTACCGCTTCGCGAGCCACGTCCGGCGGCTCTTCGCGGCGTCGTCGAAGAGCTTGCGGATCAAGGTCCGGCGCGTTGTCCCGGCGCATCTGGCGGTCGGTCTCGGACCCGTCGCGGGCGAACTCGTCGATGCCCTCGACGTACCCCTGGACGAAGCGGCAGGCGATCCGCCGCCGGCGCTTCGGCCCGTGCCCGCCCTTCTCCTCCGCCGCCACCAGGACCCGACGGTGCCGCGCTTCAGGTCCCAGGTGAACGGCGCGTAGTAGGCCTCGTCGAAGTCGTTGACCCCGAAGATGGGCACGTTGTCGGCGCTCGGCATGATGCCGAAGTTCTCCGGGTGGACGTCACCGAGAGTAAGGACGGTGGGCATCAGCGCGTCCTCACCGGCGAGGTGTCGGTAGAAGAGCAGGCAGTTCCCGCGGAAGAACGAGTACCGCGACGCCGCGAGCTTGACCTACGCCTCCTCGTTGCCCTGCGTGATCCGCAGGTGGTGGTCCTCGCGGATCGTCTGCCGCACGTGCATCCGGCGGTCGTTGCCGTCGAGCACGCGCGGGAGCAGGACCATGCCGCCGCGGGCCCGCTCGCGGGCGAGCTCGTGGAACGCCTCGAACCGCGACGCCGACGGCCGCGGCGAGTCCGCCACCGGCTCGTCCTCGCTCCGCAGCGCGTCGACCAGCTCGTCGCGGCTCATCGACGAACGTCCGGCGACGCCCCGGCGACGGGCGAGCTCGCTCAGCTCGCGCCGGCCGGCGTCCTCCAGGTCCGATCCTGTCGCGCTCATGAGAACCGGTACCCGAACGCGTCCATGATCGTGCACGGTCCGCACACGGCACTCCGCCGAAGGAGACGACGGGCGGGCGCTGGCATCCTCGCCGCATGCGCACCTCGCTTCCGCTGGTCGCCGCGACGGTCGCGGCACTCGCCCTCGTCGGCTGCTCCTCGGACTCCGGTACCGCCCCCACCGAGCCCGCCTCTACCGACGCCACCACCCAGAGCAACCGCAATGTCCAGCTCTCCACCACCTTCTCCGCCGACGGCGGCACCGCCGTCACCTACGACGAGCAGCTCGTTCCCGACGGCGCCGGCGCGACGGTGACCTCGCAGGAGGCCGACGGAGTAACGACGGTGACCCTCGAGGTCACCGGCCTGCAGCCGAACCGCGACTACGGTGCGCACGCGCACGTGAACCCCTGCGGTGCCGAGGGTGCCGACGCGGGGCCGCACTTCCAGCTCGAGCAGGACCCGGTCACGCCCAGCGTGGACCCGGCCTACGCGAACCCCGAGAACGAGATCTGGCTCGACTTCACCACCGATGCCGAGGGCGCCGCGTCCGCCGAGACCACCGTGGAGTGGACCTTCCCGGCCGACCGCCGTGCCGCGTCGGTGATCATCCACGCCATGCCCACGGCCACCGCGCCCGGCGAGGCGGGTACGGCCGGCGACCGGGCCGCCTGTGTGACCGTCGACTTCTGACGCGGCGCCATCTCCCACACACCGCGGTAACGCCGCACACGGGCTCCGGCTCGTGTGCGGCGTACCTGAGGTGGGTGCGCCGCGCTCGAGTGGCGGCGAGCCGGGGGCCGGCTCCGCACGGGTCCCGCAGCGGGGATGATGGTCTCCGTGACCGCCCCGACCGCCGTCCGACCGCTGCGCATCGGCCCGCACCGCTGCGCCACGCCGGTCGTCCTGGCGCCGATGGCCGGGATCACGAACCCGGCGTTCCGCCGCCTGTGCCGCGAGCAGGGCGAGGGCCTCTACGTCTGCGAGATGATCACCTCGCGCGGCCTGGTTGAGCGCAACCCGCTGACGTTCCGCATGATCGCGTTCGACTCGGACGAGCGGCCGCGGTCGATGCAGCTCTACGGCGTGGATCCGGCGACGGTCGGGTCCGCCGTGCGGATGGTCCGCGAGCGCGACCTCGCCGACCACGTCGACCTCAACTTCGGCTGCCCCGTCCCGAAGGTCACCCGACGCGGCGGTGGCGCCGCGCTGCCGTACAAGCGGAGGCTGTTCGAACGCATCGTGCGGGCCGCGGTCGAGCAGGCGGGGCCGATCCCGGTCACCGTCAAGATGCGCATCGGCATCGACGACGCGCACCGCACCTATCTCGACGCCGGTCGCATCGCCGCGGACGCCGGCGTGGCCGCGGTGGCCCTGCACGCCCGCACGGCGGCGCAGCGCTACTCGGGCACGGCGGAATGGTCGGCTGTCGCCCGGTTGCGTGACGCCCTCCCGAGTGAGCTGCCCGTCCTCGGCAACGGCGACGTCTTCAGTGCCGCGGACGCGCTGGCGCTGGTCGCGCGCACCGGCTGCGACGGGGTGGTCGTCGGCCGCGGTTGCCTGGGTCGCCCGTGGCTGTTCGCCGATCTCGAGGCGGCGTTCGCCGGGCGTCCGCTGCCCACCCCGCCCACGCTCGGCGAGGTCCGCACGACGCTGCGCCGGCATGCCGTGCTGCTGTGCGCGCACCTGGGACCACACAAGGGGATCCGCGACATCCGCAAGCACATCGCCTGGTACCTCAAGGGGTTCGCGGTGGGATCGGACCTGCGCCGCAGGCTCGGCCTGGTCGCCTCGCTCGACGAGCTCGACGACCTGCTCGCACAGCTCGACCCGCAGCAACCCTTCCCCGCCGACGGCGACGGGCCGCGCGGGCGGCAGGGCTCGCCGGGGCGGGTGGTGTTGCCGGAACACTGGCTCGACGACCCGGACGACCCGGCGGTGCCCTTCGGCGCGGAGCTCGACCACTCCGGTGGCTGAGCGTCTCCCGCGATCGGGTAGGTACCCCTCAAGAGTCCCAGGGTCCCGGACGACATCACGGGTAGTGGTGGGCACGGGGGGTGAGCGGGATGGCGCGACGGCGCGGCACGGCGGGTGCGGTCCTGCCCGATCGGCCCGCCGGCCCGGGCGGGGAGGCCGCGCTGCACACCGCGGCCGCGGAGCGGCTCGCCTCCGCCGGGCGCTGGGAGGAGGCCTACGGCCACCTGCACGCGGCGGTCCGGCTCCTCCAGGGCCCGCCCGACGACGAGCTCGCCCGCCTGCGTCGCGAGCACGCCGAGGCTCGCGAACAGAGCCGCCGCGACAGCCTCACCGCCACCTACAACCGCCGCTACCTCGACGAGCGGCTCGCCGCGCTGCTCCACGGGGCCGACGACCGGGCCGCCGGGATCGCGATCGCGCTGGTCGACGTCGACCACTTCAAGCAGGTCAACGACATCTACGGCCACCTGTTCGGCGACCGGGTCCTGCAGCGGCTGGTCGCCGAGCTCGCCGCCGCGCTGCCCGACGGCGCGTTCTGCGCGCGCTACGGCGGCGAGGAGTTCGCGCTCGTCCTGCCCGGTCGCGAGCTGGACGAGGCCGTCGCCATCTGCGAGGCCGCTCGGGAGCGCGCCGCCGGCCACCCCTGGGCAGAGCTCGACGCGCGGCTGCGGGTGACGGTCAGCATCGGGGTCGCGCACCGCGCGGGGCGCCCGAGCGACATGGAGCCGATCATCGGCGAGGCCGACGCGCTGCTGTACACGGCGAAGCAAGCAGGTCGAAACGCGGTCGCCTACCGGCCGGGCGGCCTCGGTCCCGCCTGCCTCGCCGGAGCGGCGGCGGGCCGGCGCTGCGTGCCCCAGCCCGACCGTCCGCCGGCCTGACCCGGCCGCGATCCGGCGGCCGGTGCTCCGTAAGCTCGGCCCCCGGCGAGGGACGGACGGGAGGCACCGGCCGTCCAGGGATCGACGGCGGGGACCTCGATCGGTGGCGGGCCCCGTCCTCGCCGCGCGGGGCCTCCGGGCGACGGGAGGTGGCGTGGACGACGGTCGGCACCGGACCCGTCGCCCGCCGGGTCCTCCGGCCGGCGCGCCACGCCCACCCGCCGAACCACCCGAGCGCATCCTGGAGCGCCACGGCCTGCTCGACGCCCGCGAGCGCTCCTCCGGCGCCGTCCAGGACCGGGTCGACGCCCCGCCGACCGCGCGCGAGCCCGGCGGCGGCTCCGGCACCCGGCGCGACGGGGACGGCCGGCACGCTCCCCACCGCCCCGCCGCGCCGCTCCCCGGCGCCGGCACACCCGGACCGACCCACAGCGCCGCCCCGGCGCGGGATCTCGCTGCTCCCGGCGCCGACCGGTCCCGCCGGGCCGCCCCACCCCCGAAACCCGCCACGCCGACGACCGACCGGTCCCGCCGACCCGTTCGCGGCGCCGCCCCCGCCGATGCCGGGACATCACCCGGCCCCGCTCCGTCGGCGTCCCGCGGGCACGCTGGGCGCGGCCCCGCAGCGCAGGCGACGCCGCCGGCGGCCGGCGGGCGGTCCGCCCACGAGGACCGGCCGCCGGCGCAGCCGCGTCCCGGTCGCGCCCACCTCGATTCCGCGACGGCCGTGCCCGCGAGCGACCCGGCGCGCCCGCCCGCCGTTGCAGCACGAACCCGGCGCACCGCCGTCCCGGATCCGGCCGGTCCCGACGACACGACCACCGGCCGCACCGGCACCACCGAGCGCACCGGCGCGGCCACGGACCCCGCCGAGGACGCCGCCCCGGAAACCCGGACCGAGGCCGCCACCCAGCCCGACCGGGAC
>DATLGI010000108.1:0-8522 GCA_035540535.1 Pseudonocardia sp. | reverse complement strand
GCGGGGGGCGAAGTGGGGGGTCGCGGGCCGGCGCGATTTGCCAGACTGGGGACGTGACCACGACGAGCGGGCGGCCCGGCCCGTCGACCGGCGCACCGCTCGCCGGCCCGAACGGCCGCGACGACCGCCCCGCCGACCCGCCCGCCGGTCTCGCCGAGATCGCCGAGCTCGGTGCCCGGGTGGCGGCCAACATCCAGCGGGTGATCGTCGGCAAGCCCGATGTCGTGCGCGTCGCGCTGGTCACCCTGCTCTCCGGCGGGCACCTGCTCGTCGAGGACGTGCCGGGCGTGGGGAAGACGTCGCTGGCGAAGGCACTGGCCCGCTCGATCGACTGCACGGTCAGCCGGGTGCAGTTCACCCCCGACCTGCTGCCCGGCGACATCACCGGCATGTCGGTCTACAACCGACACACCGGCGAGTTCGAGTTCCGGCCCGGCCCGGTGTTCGCCGGCGTCCTGATCGCCGACGAGATCAACCGCGCCTCGCCCAAGACCCAGTCGGCGCTGCTGGAGTGCATGGCGGAGCACCAGGTCACCGTGGACGGCACCACGTACGCGCTGCCCGACCCGTTCATGGTCGTCGCCACCCAGAACCCGGTGGAGATGGACGGCACCTACCCGCTGCCGGAGGCGCAGCGCGACCGGTTCACCGCGCGGGTGTCCGTCGGATACCCCGACCCGGCCGCGGAGCTGGCGATGGTGGACGAGCACTCCGCGGCGGACCCGCTGGCGGTCCTGCGCGCGGTCACCGACGCCCGCCGGCTGCGCTCCGTGGTCGACGCCGTGCGCCGGGTGCACATCGGCACCGAGGTGCGCCGGTACTGCGTCGACCTGGTCGGCGCCACCCGCCGGCTCGCCGACGTACGCCTCGGCGCCTCGCCCAGGGCGACGTTGCAGCTGGTGCGGGTGGCCCGGGCGCAGGCCGCCCTGGCGGGGCGCGGCTTCGTCGTGCCCGACGACGTGCACGCGGTCGCCGTCCCCGTCCTCGCCCACCGGCTCCAGCTCACGCCCGACGCGCAGGCGTCCCGGCGCAGCGCCGGCGACCTGGTGCACGGCCTGCTCGGGCGGCTGCCGGTGCCGGTTCCGTCCCGCGCCGCGACCGAGCGGCCCTAGCGCGATGAGCGATCCCGCCGGTCCACTCTCCGCCGGTGCACTCCCGACCGCCGATCCCGGACGCGTCGCCGGCCTCACCGTCCGCGGCCGCTGCCTGCTGGCCGGTGGCGCGGCCACCGTCGCCTGCGCCCTCGTGCTCGACGAGCGCGACCTGGTGCGGGCCGGCGTGGTCGTCCTGGCGCTGCCGCTGCTGGCGCTGCTGCTCGCCGACCGGGTCCGGCGCGGTGTCCGGGCCCGCCGGCGGATGGACACCCCGCGCCTGCCGGTCGGGGCCGACACCGGCGTCACCCTGGAGCTGTCGGGCGGGCCGCTGCTCGGGGCCCTGCGCCTGACCGACGCCGTGCCCGACGCCGTCGGCCCCTCGGCGGCCGCGCCGCCGCGGTTCACCGTGCAGCGGCTCGGCGCCGAGCCAGAGCCCCGCTACGCGCTGCGGCCCGTCCTGCGCGGCGTCCACCGGATCGGCCCGCTCACCGCCCGCGTCGGCGACCCGCTCGGGCTGGCCGAGTTCCCCCGCGAACTCGTCGGGCCCGAACGGCTGGTCGTCCTGCCCCGCGTCACCGTGCTGCGCGGGCTGCCGCCCGCCGTGGGCAGCGGCGACGGCGCGCCGGGCGCGACGCGGACGCAGGGCGGGCCGGGCAGCTCCGACGTGCTGGTCCGTCCCTGGCGTGAGGGCGACGAGCTGCGCCGCGTCCACTGGCGCAGCAGCGCCCGCCACGACGAGCTCATGGTCCGCGTCGAGGAGCGCCCGTGGCGCGGGGGGCTGGGCCTGTTGCTCGATCGCCGGGCGAGCGCCCATCGTGGGCACGGTCCCGGGTCCAGCCTGGAGTTCGCCGTCGAGCTCGCCGCGAGCGTCTGCGCGCACCTGCACCGCCGCGGCGAGCCCGTGGCGCTCGTCACCGAGGACGGCCGGGCCCTGCCCGCGGCCATCGACCCCGCCCTGGACGCGCTGGCGGCGCTGCGTCCCTCGGCGCGCACCGAGCTCACCGCCGCCGCGGCGGAGCCGGGGGGTGACCTGCTCGCCGTGCTCGGCGCCGTGGGCCCGGACGACCTCGAGCTCCTGCTCGCCCGGCCCGCCGGCGGGCACGCCGTGCTGCTGGACGTCTCGACCTGGGCCGGTGCGCGCCCGGACCCCACCGTCGCGGCCCACGCCGAGACGCTGCGCCGCGGCGGGTGGCACGTCACGGCCGCCGCGCACGGCACCGACGTGGAGCGGGTGTGGGACGCCCTGGTCGGCGGCGCGGCCCGCGCCGCGCGGGCGGGGGCGCCGTGAGCTCGCCCGCCCCACCGGGTGCCACCGCCGCCGGCGCGCGCGACGTCGCTGCCGTGCTCGGCGCCGGCGCGGCGGTGCTGCTGGCCGCGGCGCCGCTGGCCGGCGTGGTGGCCGGCGGGTCGTGGCTCGGGCACGCCGCGGTCGCCGTCGGGCTGGTGACCGCGGTCGGCCTGCTGCCGCCGCGGGTGCCCGCACCGGCCGTGGTCGCGGCGCAGGGGGCGGCCTGGCTGGCCCTGATGTGCGCGCTGTTCACCTCGACGGCCGTGCTCGGCGTGCTGCCCGGCCCCGCCGCGCTCGGCGAGCTGGGCGCGCTGCTCGTCGGGGCGCGCGAGCAGGTCGCGAGCGGCCTCGCCCCGGTGGCGCCCACACCCGAGATCCTCCTGCTGGTCACCGGATCGATCGGGCTGGTCGCGATCGTGGTGCAGGCCGTCGCCGTCGGGGCCGGTGCCCCGGCCGCCGCGGGCATCCCGCTGCTCATCCTGGTCGCGGTGCCCGTGGCCCTCGACGTCGACCCGCTGCCGTGGTGGGCGCTGGTGGCGCCGGCGGTCGGTTTCGGGGTGCTGCTCGCCGTGCGCTCGGGGGTCCGCGCGCGGCTGCCCGGTGCGGCGGCCCTCGTCGCGGCGGCGGCGGTCGTGGGCTTGGTCGCGGGCCTGGTCACGCCGATGGTCGGCACGGCCGGACGGTTCGGCACCGGGACCGGCGGCGGCGGGGGCGGGGCCATCGGGCTCAGTCCCTTCACCTCGGTGCGGGGCCAGCTCGCACAGACCGCGCCCGCCGAGCTGTTCCGGGTGCGCGGGCTGCCCCGACCCACCTACCTGCGGGCGCTGACGCTGCGGGACTTCGTCGTCGACGTCGGGTTCGCGGCCGGCCGGCCCGGTCCCGGCCCCGAGCTGCCGGGCGCCGTACCGCTGCCGCCCGGGGTGACCGGGCCGACGGCGGTCGTCACGGTGGAGAACGTCGGGTTCCGCGACTACTGGCTGCCCGTCTACGGCGCGCCCGCGGAGCTCGCCGACCTGCAGGCGCAGACCTGGATCTACGACGGCGGCAGCGGCACGGCGTACTCCCGGCGCCCGCAGGAGGAGGACGGCTGGACGCAGGTCGCCGTGCTGCCCGAGCCCACCGCCGAGCAGCTGCGCGCCGCCGGCAGCGTGGGTGGCGACCCCGTGGGCACCGCGGACGCCGTGCCGGCGGCGTACCTGCGCACGGTCGGGGTCGACGAGCGGGTGGCCGAGCTGGCCGCGGAGGTCACCGCGGGCGCCACGACCGACTTCGACCGGGCCGTGGCTCTCGTCGACTGGTTCACCGCGCCGGGCTCGACCTTCGAGTACAGCCTCGCCACGACCCCCGGCTCGGGGGACGACGCGCTCGTCGAGTTCCTCACCGTCGGGCGCACCGGGTACTGCGAGCAGTTCGCCACCGCGATGGCGGT
Organism: Pseudonocardia sp.; assembly: GCA_035540535.1. Taxonomy (GTDB): domain Bacteria; phylum Actinomycetota; class Actinomycetes; order Mycobacteriales; family Pseudonocardiaceae; genus Pseudonocardia. The sequence continues at coordinate 4,711 of DATLGI010000108.1, read as the reverse complement.
GATGCTGCGCACCCTCGGCGTGCCCTCGCGGGTCGCGGTCGGTTTCACCGCGGGCAGCGACGAGGGCGAGCACCGGTCGGTGAGCACCGCCGACGCGCACGCCTGGGTGGAGGTGTGGTTCGACGGGCTCGGCTGGACCGTCTTCGACCCGACCCCGCTGGCCGACGGCCGGGCGATCGTCCCGCCGTACGTCGAGCAGGCCCGGGCGAGGGACCTGGACGGTGCCGCCGACGTCGATGCGGGCGACCCGTCGGCAGGGGCGGTGCCCTCGGCGGCGCCGCTCGCCGGGCCCGATCCGGCGGATTTCGGCACCCCGGTGCCCGGCGCCCCTGCCGCCGAGGCCGGCGGATTCCCGTTCTGGCCGGTCGTCGTGCTCGTGCTGGGCGGCCTCGCGCTGGCGCCGACCCTGCTGCGGCGCCGGGAGCGGGCCCGCCGTCTCGGCGACCTCGCGCAGGGCGGCCCGGGGGCGGCGGCGGCCGGCTGGGCCGAGCTGCTCGCCGAGTCGACCGACCGGGGGGTGCCGCCGGTGGCCACCGACACTGTGCGCGCCGCAGCCCGCCGGATGGTCCGCGAGCACCGGCTCGACGAAGGTGCCCAGCAGGCCCTGCGCCAGGTGGTGGTGGCGGTGGAGGCGGGCTGGTACGCGCAGCAGGCCGCACCGGCGCCGCCCGAACTGGCCGAAGCGGTGCGCACCGTCCGCGCGGCGATCGTCGCGTCCGGGCCGCCCCGGCTGCGCGACCGGGTCGTGCCGCCGTCGGTGGTCAGCGGAAGTGCCGCGGCCCTGCGCCGCGGCTGACCCTCACTCCTGCTCGAACCGGCGGCGGAAGCGTTCCTCCATCCGGCCGGTGAAGCGGTTCCTGTCCGGCTCGGCCTCCTTGGCCGGCGTCGCCTGCCCGCCCGGCCCCATGGAGGTCACGGCCAGCACGGCCCCGACCAGCATCAGCAGGAAGCCCCCGGCGCTGAGCACCAGGAACGTCGTCTCCTCGGAGAGCGAGGTGACGGCCACGCCCAGGACGAGCAGGACCAGGCCGGCGGCGAACAGGGCGATGCCCTGCAGGCGCCGCCGGCGGGTCGGCTTGCGCAGCTTCCCACCGCGCACGGTCGATGCGAACTTCGGGTCTTCGGCGTAGAGAGCACGCTCGATCTGTTCGAGCAGTCGCTGCTCGTGCTCGGAGAGGGGCATGGCTTCGCCTCCGGCACACGGTATTCCGGTCGGGTCATCTTCCATGGTGCCGGAACGACACGACGAGCGCCCGGGTGGGCGTTCGACTCGAGGATACGAGCCGCGCGGCGCGGCGACCACCCGTACTCGTCGAGTGGTTCGGGAACGGTCACGAACGGCAGGTCAGGGGTTCCGGGCCAGGGCGTGCAGCCGGGTGGCGACCTCGCGCAGCGGCTCGGCCGCGACGGCAAGCTCCTCCAGCTCGACGAGCGTCCCGGCGGCCGGCGGCACGGCGTCGTGGACCGAACCGGGGACCCACCCCTCGAGCACGCCGTCGCCGCGCAGCAGCTCGACCCGCAGCCCGCCCTGCTCGAGCAGCGCGCGCAGGCCCGCGGCGTCGAGCCGGCGGCGCAGCGCGTCGTCGGGACCCAGCCGCCCGTCCGGATCGGTGAGCAGTGCCCGCGCCTCCGCGAGCCGGCCGGCGAGGGCCCGGTGCAGGACCGCCGCGTAGCGGCCAGCGACGAGCACGGACACCGCGCCGCCGGGTGCGGCGGCGGCGGCGAGCGCGGCGACGGCGACGGGCGCGTGGTCCACCACCTCCAGCAGGCCGTGCCCGAGCACGAGCTCGGCGCCGCCCGCCGCGGCGACCTCCGCCAGCGCGTCGACGTCACCCTGCACGGGGGTGACGAGCTCCTCGACGCCCGCCTCGCGGGCGCGCCGGACGAGCGCGGCGAGCGCGTTCGGGCTCGCGTCGACCACGGTGACCGCGCACCCGAGCGCGGCCAGCGGCACCGCCCACGCCCCGCTGCCCCCGCCGACGTCGAGGACCCGCGGCGGGTCGCCCCGCCCGGCGTCGCGCAGCCGCGCCACCTCCGCGGCGAGCGCGCGGTGCACGGGGCCCGCGCCGGTGCCGGGCAGGTCACGGCCCGCGATCGTCACGGCGGCAGCGTAGTTGACCGCCACCACCCACCGGCCGAGCCGGTAGGTTGCACCGCGTGCAGGTCGTCGCGACGTTGAGTCTCAAGGGCGGGGTCGGCAAGACCACAGTGGCCCTCGGCCTCGCCGGGGCCGCCCAGCAGCACGGGGTGCGGGCGCTGGTGGTGGATCTCGACCCCCAGGCCAACGCCACGATCGCCCTGGACGCCGGCCCCACGACGGCCACGGTCGCGGACGTGCTGGACGAGCCGCGCCGCTCCGTCCTGCGCCGGGCGATCGCCCCGAGCGGGTGGGGCGAGGGGCTGGACGTGCTCGTCGGCACCGAGGACAACGAGCGCCACAACCACCCCGACCCGGGGGACAAGCAGCTCGGCAAGCTGGCCCGCGCGCTGCGGCGGCTGCCGGACCTCGCGACCGGCGATCCGGGGGACGGCGACGCCGGGGAGCACGACGAGGACACGGCCCGCGCCGGCGACGGGGCCCGCGTGGCCGACGAGCCGTACCGACTGGTGATCGTCGACTGCCCGCCCTCGCTCGGCCGCCTCACCCGCAGCGCGCTCGCGGCCGCGCAGCGCGCCCTGCTCGTCAGCGATCCGACGATGTTCGCCGTGGCCGGGGTGCAGCGGGCGTTCGACGCCGTGCAGGCCGAGCGCCTGCGGGGCAACCCGGAGCTGCAGCCGCTCGGGGTGATCGTCAACCGGGTGCGCCCGCGCAACTCCGAGCACGAGTTCCGGGTGGCCGAGCTGCGCGAGTTGTTCGGGCCGCTGGTGCTCAGCGGGGTGCTGCCGGAACGCTCGGCGATCCAGCACGCCCAGGGGGCCTGCCTGCCGGTGCAACGCTGGGACACCCCGGGCGCGCGCGAGATGTCGGCGATGTTCACCGCCCTGCTGGGCCGGATCCTGCGCAGCGGGGCACGGGCGCGCGCCGCGGACGCCGCGAGCGGTGCACCCCGGTAGACCGCCCGCCTCGGCCACCTCGCCCTCTCAACACCCGGCTATTCCGCGGCCCCCGCGAGCGCGACGTCGCGGGCGAGCGCGACGAACTGCTCGGCCTGCCGCACCAGGTCGTCGGCCTCGCGGCGGCCGACGAGCCGGGCGATGCCCGCCTCCGCGGCCGCCCGCGTGGCCGAGCAGGAGGCGAAGAACGCGGCCCACTCGCCGAGCTCCGGGGCCACCTGCGCGAGCAGCCGCCAGGCGTTGCGGCTGACCCCGCGCCGGGCCTGCGGCCGCGCCCGGACCGCCAGGACGGCCGCCGCGGCGCGCAGCGCCGCGAGGTAGGCCGCCGGGTAGCGACGCAGCGGGTCGGCTTCGCCGTGCGCCTCGGCGACGCCCTCGGCCGCCTGGCGCAGCAGGCCGAGCGCCGCCCGTGGCACCGGGGCCGGGGCGGCCCCGGACCGTGCGCGCATCGCCGTGATCGTCGCCATCCCGCCCACCTCCGTCACTCCCCGACCCGGATCAGGTCCCACACACCCGGCCCCGCGCGCATCCGCAGCACGTACTCGCGGGCCGGCGCCTCCAGCTCCTCGGCCGGCCGGGCCAGGACCCGCCAGCAGCGCAGCCGGTCCCCGCCGACCGGCATCGGCGAGGGGAACGGCCAGGGAGACTCCTCGACCCAGCGCTCGTGCACGTCGGTGACCAGGTAGAGCGGCCCGCCTCGGAGCGGGCGGCGCCGGAACTCGACCGGCTCCCCGTTCTGCCACCGGACCTGCACGGGGGTCGGCCGGCGCGACCCGAAGATCCGCCCCAGCGCGCTCACCGGTGCGCTCCGGCCCGCACCGCCACCGCACACCCGCCCACGTCGGTACCCTCCTCACGACCGGCCCGCCGCCCGGCAGGGCGCTTCCCCACCACCACCGGGCGGCGCCGATCGAACATCCGTTCGACCGACCTCCAGTAGAGCGCGGCTCGACCGCCGCGTCAAGTCCGGTCGGGTCGGATCCCGTGGTCCGCGTTGCCGCTCCGGTCCGCGGGCGGTGTGATGGACCCCGTGACCACCGCCCCACCGCGACCCCGGCTCGCCGAGCTCGGGTTCGACGAGTTCACCGCGCGGATCGACGAGGCCCTGGAGCTGTACGTCACCGCCATGGGCTACCCGGCGGGCACCGTGCGGCAGCGGCGACCGCTCTGGGTCGACCACGCCCGCCGGCCCGGCTGGCGCGCGGTCGGCTGGCTGGATCAGCGCGAGCACCTGCTCGGGCTCGCCTACGGCTACACGGGCGCACCCGGCCAGTGGTGGCACGAGGAGGTCCGCCGCGGGTTGCGTGGGGCGCCGGAGCCCCGTACCGCGTGGCTCGCCGACTACTTCGAGCTCACCGAGCTGCACATGCGGCCGGACGCCCAGGGCCGCGGGTTCGGGGAACGGCTGCTGCGCGCCCTGCTCGCGGGCACCGCGCGTCCGGTCGTGCTGCTCTCCACCCCGGAACAGGCACCGCCGGGGCCCGGCCGGGCCTGGCGGCTCTACCGCAGGCTCGGCTTCCGCGACGTGCTGCGCGACCATCGCTTCACCGGGGACTCCCGCCCGTTCGCCGTCCTCGGCCGCGAGCTGCCGCTGCCCGCACCCGCCGACGGCCGGTGACGGGGTGGCACCATGCCGTGGTGCCACCCCGTCACCGGC
>DATLGI010000107.1:0-6925 GCA_035540535.1 Pseudonocardia sp. | reverse complement strand
GGGTGGGTGGGCGCAGCGGCTGGGGCGCGGACGGGGGCGGCGCGGCCAGGGCCGCCCGCGCCTCGTCGGGGGCGCCGGTCCCCACCAGCGCCGGCACCGCCAACAGCGACGGCGCGCCGGTCAGCGCGCCCATCCAGCGGTGCAGCTCGGCGGTGCGCGCCAGCAGGCCACGGCGGGCGAACACCGCGGCGGCCACCGTGCCCGCGCGCACGGCGTCGGCCACCGGCAGCCGGTCGGCCGCCGAGAGCACCTCGTCGGCGTGGGCGAGCGCGGCGTCGGGATCACCGGCGAGCAGCGCGGCCTCGGCCCGCCGGGCGGCCAGCTCCAGGCTCGGCACGCCGGCCCGGACGGCGGCCGCGTACAGCTCGCCGGCGGCGCGATCACCGGTCCGGACGGCCTCGTCGGCGCCGGCCGCGAGCACCGCCGCGGCGCGCGTGCCGGTGGCCCCCGCGGCCAGCAGGCCGCGGGCGGCCGCGGCGACGTCACCCCCGCGGGCCAGCTCCAGCTCGGCCAGGAACCGGACCAGCTCGACCCGGCGCGACGGCGCGGTGCCGGCGAGCACCGTGGCGCTGACCAGCGGGATCGCCGCGCCGTCCGGGGTGAGCAGGCCGGCGGCGGCGGCCTCCTCGGCGAGCTCGTCGAGCAGGTCGTGGGCGTCCGGGCCGGTGAGGTCCAGCAGCGGCTCCAGGATCTCCGGGTCCGCCGGCGCGCCGACGGCCCGGGCCCGCAGCAGCGCGCGGACCCGCGGCCGGACCGTCGCGACCAGGTACTCCAGCTGGGCCAGCAGCCCCGGCGGGACGCCCGGTCCGGGTCGGGCGGCGAGCGCGGCCAGCAGCCGGTCGACCAGCAGCGGGATGCCGCACGTCTGCGCCGCGACCCGTTCCACGAGCTCGGCGGCCACGCCCTGGCCGAGGAGCACGCCGGCCCGCGCCGCGACCCCCGTGCGGTCGAGCGGCCCCAGCACCACGGGCGCGCGGTCGGCGGCGAGCAGCGCGCCCAGCGCGACCAGCCCCGGCGGGCGGGGCCAGGGCCGGTGCGCCACGACGAGGCGCGCCGACGGTGTCGCGGCGATCGCGGCGAGCCGGTCGAGCTCGGCCTCGGGCAGCAGGTGGACGTCGTCGACGACGAGCGCGACGTCCGGCCCGAGCGGCTCCCCGGCCGGCGGCACCGCCCGGGCGACGCGGACGCCGCCGTCGCGGTAGGCCGTGTCGAGGACGTCCAGCAGCACCGACTTGCCCGACCCGCCCGCGCCGACCACGGCCACCCGCCGCGCGCGGTCCGGCGAGCCGGCGATCTCCCGGTGCAGCTGCCGCGCGGCCGTCGCACCCGCGAGCCGCCCGTCGGTACTCGACCGGGGGTCGGTCGGGGTGCGCGTCGACATCGGGCTCCTCTCGCCGGCGGTCGCCGAGGGTAGCGGGACGCTGCGCACGGTCAGCACCGGGCGCACCTTCGGGGTGAGCCGCCCACGGCCGCCGCCCCGCCGACACACACCCCGCACCCACGACACACGAGCTGCGGCTCGGGTGCGGCGGGACGGGGCTGTGTGTGGCGGGGTGGGCGGGACCCCTTCACCGCATCGGCGGTCCGGCGGCGGCGAGCAGCCGCTGCCATTCCCGCTCCGCCACCACGTCCGGCAGGGACTCCGCGCTCCGCCCGGTGGCCAGCACCTCCACGGCACGCTCGGCGTCGCCGCCCTCCCCACGCCGGACCGGGCGGGCGAGCAGCGGCCAGGACCCGCCGGCGATCATCCCGGTCACCTCGTCCCCGGCGCGCTCGTCGCCGCCGCGGGCGAGCTGGAACGCCCGCACGACGTCGGCCAGGTCCTCGGTGTAGCGGCCGTCGGGGCGCACGCCTGCCATCCCCGCATCGCGCAGCAGGTACTGCGCGGCGGTGACGACGGCACCCCGGTCCCCGACGCGCAGCAACGGCCAGGTCGCCGTGCCCTCGGCACCGGCCGCCGGGGGAGTACCGATCGCGGCGCCGACCTCCGCCCGCAGGCGGGGCAGCTCGCCGTAGAGCCGGTCCCCCGGGCAGGCGGTGTCCTTGAAGTCGCGGTGGCCATGGATCGCGGTCGGCGCGATCCCGTACTGCACGCAGGTGTAGGCGCACAGCTCCCGCAGCCGGTCCCAGAGCACGCGCGGGGGGTCGGCGTCGAGGTAGGTGCCCTCGTTCTCGATCCCGATCGACACCAGGTTCTGCCCGGTGCAGTGCGCGCCCTCGACCTGCTTGCGCCCACTGCGAAGCGCCTCGAGACTGCGCCGGCGGCCCTCCAGGACGTAGCCGCCACGACTGATGGTGAAGTGCTGCCCCGAGTCGAGCCAGCCGCGCCGGTCCATGTGGAAGTTCTGGATCGCGCGGGCGAGCGCGACGGCGGCCGGGCGGCCGAGGTCGGGCACGTTCGGCGTGGCCGTGTGGTGCACGAGGATCCGGACCGGCCGCCGGCGCACGACGTTGACGACGTCGCTGTTCGGGCGGGCTCCCCACTCGTCGCAGGACAGGATCGGCGGGCCGCCCGCGGCCCACGCGGTGCCGGTGCCGAGCTCGGCTCCCAGCAGCGTCCCTCCGGTCACGGCGGCCACGCCACGCAGGAACCCCCGCCGCGAGATGCCCTGACCCATCACTGCTTCCCCCATCGTCGCCTCAGCGGAACCATGAGTCACATACTCACCGTGCGCAACAGGCGCACCCGAAGGAGTGAGGCCGTGGCACCCGACCGGTGAGGCGCGATCAGCCCTTGCCATTGTTACCCGCGAGTAATACCCTGCCGGTTACCGGTGAGTAGGGGAGGCGAGGGTCGATGGGCCACTTCAGGAGCAACCTGCGAGACCTCGAGTTCAACCTCTTCGAGGTCTTTCGGGTGCAGGACCGGCTGGGCGCCGCGCCGTTCGACGGGGTCGACCTCGACACCGCCAGGGGCGTGCTCCGCGAGCTCGACGCCATCGCGACCGGGCCGCTGGCAGCGTCGTTCGCCGACGCCGACCGCCACCCCCCGGTCTTCGACCCCGCCACCCACTCGGTCACGTTGCCGCAGTCGCTCAAGGACTCCTACCGGGTGCTGTGGGACGGCGAGTGGTGGCGCCTGGGCCTGCCCGAGGAGCTGGGCGGCCACGGCATCCCGCCGTCGGTGCAGTGGGCCGCGGCCGAGCTGATCCTGGGCTCGAACCCGGCGGCGTTCATGTACATGGCGGGCCCCAGCTTCGCCGCGATCGTGCACCGCAACGGCACCGAGCAGCAGAAGCGCTGGGCCCAGATCATGATCGACCGTGCGTGGGGCGCCACCATGGTGCTCACCGAGCCCGACGCCGGCTCCGACGTCGGCGCTGGCCGCACCAAGGCCGTGCAGCAGCCCGACGGCACCTGGCACGTCGACGGGGTGAAGCGGTTCATCACCTCCGCCGAGCACGACCTCACCGAGAACATCCTGCACCTCGTGCTCGCCCGCCCCGAGGGCCCCGGCATCGAGCAGCGGCCCGGCACGAAGGGGCTGTCGCTGTTCCTGGTGCCCAAGTTCCACTTCGACCCCGAGACCGGCGAGCCGGGCGCGCGCAACGGTGCGTTCGTCACCGGCGTCGAGCACAAGATGGGGCTCAAGGCCTCCACCACCTGCGAGCTGACGTTCGGCCAGCACGGCACGCCGGCCGTCGGCTGGCTGCTCGGCGACGTGCACGACGGTATCGCGCAGATGTTCGAGGTGATCGAGTACGCGCGGATGATGGTCGGCACGAAGGCCATCGGCACGCTGTCGGCCGGTTACCTCGCCGCGCTGGAGTACGCCCGGGAGCGTGTGCAGGGCGCCGACCTGCCGCGGGCGGCCGACAAGACCGCGCCCCGGGTCACGATCACCCACCACCCCGACGTGCGCCGGATGCTCATGCTGCAGAAGGCCTACGCCGAGGGCCTGCGCGCCGTCTACACCTACACCGCCACCTGGCAGGACGCGATCCGCGCCGGGGCGGCCGCCGGGTCGGACGTGTCCGCGGCGGAGGCGGTGAACGACCTGCTGCTGCCGATCGTCAAGGGCGTCGGCTCGGAACGGGCGTCGGAGATGCTGCAGCTGTCGCTGCAGACCCTCGGCGGCTCGGGCTACCTGCAGGACTACCCGATCGAGCAGTACATCCGCGACGCGAGGATCGACTCGCTGTACGAGGGCACCACCGCGATCCAGTCGCTCGACTTCTTCTTCCGCAAGATCGTCCGCAACGACGGACGGGCGCTGCTGCAGGTCGCCGGCGAGATCCGGGCCTTCCTCGACGCGGAGTCGGGCAACGGGCGGCTCAAGGAGGAGCGGGCGCTGCTCGCCACCGCACTGGCCGACGTGCAGGGGATGCTGGGCGCGCTGACCGGGAACCTGATGGCCGCGGCCGAGGACGTCGGCAACGTGTACAAGGTCGGCCAGCACACCGTGCGGCTGCTGATGGCCGTCGGTGACCTGCTGGTCGGCTGGCTGCTGCTGCGCCAGGCCGAGGTGGCGCTGGATGCGCTCGGCGGGGAGGTGTCGGCGAAGGACCGCCCGTTCTACGAGGGCAAGGTCGGTGCCGCCCGGTTCTTCGCCACCACGCAGCTGCCGCTGCTCAGCGCGCACCGCGCGATCGTCGAGAACGCCGACGACAGCCTGATGGAGCTGCCCGAGGCCGCGTTCTAGCGGTGGCCGTCAGCTGGCGATGTAGGACTGCAACTGCTGGCGCTCCTCCTCCAGCATGTCGATCCGTGCCTTCACCAGGTCGCCGATGCTGACGATGCCGCACAGCTCGCCGTCGACCACGACCGGCATGTGCCGGAACCGGCGCGTCGTCATGATCCCCGCGAGGTCCACCGCGCTGTCCTCCGGGGCGCAGGTGGCGACCTCGGTGGTCATGATGTCGGCGACCGTCGCCTCCAGCGTCCCCGGCCCGCCGTCGTGCAGGCGGCGCACGATGTCGCGCTCGGAGACGATGCCGACGAGCCGGCCGCCGTCGACCACGGGCAGGGCACCGACGTTGCGTCCGGCCAGCTCCGCGAGGAGCTCGACGACGCTCGCGCCGGGCGCGACCGTCGCGACGTCCGAGCCCTTCCGCCGTAGTACGTCCGCGATCCGCATCTGCCGCCCCGATCCCTCGTGTCCGTCCACCGAGGGTACGAACCGTGACGGCGCTCACGAAACCCCAGCGCCCCGTCCGGGCTAGGGGGACCGGCGGGCCGTCACTGTCCGCAGACGACGATCGGCGACGGGTTGTACCGCACGGTGCGGGTCTCCGTCCGCACCTCCCCGGTGCTGATCTCCCGCAACGTGCGGGTGTCGGTGATCGTGAAGCCGGGCGCGCCCTGGCTCGGGCTGCACGGCTCCCCGGCGGGGACGGTGACCGTGTTCGGCGGGGTCGGGTTCGTGCGCGGCCCCGGCGTCGAGGTCACCTCGTAGCGCTTCGTGCCGTAGAGCCGGATCGTGATGGAGTCCGGCGTCCAGGCCGTCTCGATCAGCACGCCCGTCGGGTTGTCGTTGCGGAACTTGAGGTCGATCGCACCCTCGAACACCGTGGCCTCCCGGCCGGCCGGGTAGCGGCTGATGTAGAAGCTGTGCTCCTGGTGCTCGACGTCGGTCATCCCCGCGAAGTACGCGGCGTTGTAGAGCGTCGTGGCGACCTGGGAGACGCCACCGCCGATACCCCGGCCGGGCCGGCCCTCGTCGATGATGCCGGCCTCGACGTAGCCGTTCGCGGCGTTGCGCGGGGCCGTCGCCGCGTTGAGGCTGAAGGTCTCCCCCGGCTCGACGATCGTGCCGTCGATCTGGGCGGCGGCGCGGCGGATGTTCTCCCCCGAGTCGCGGGCGAACCCGCCGGTGGTGAACTCGCCGATGACGCCGCTGATGCCCAGCGCGTTGAGCTCCTCGGTGGTGAGCTCGGCGGGCTGGTCGGCGTAGGTCGCGGTGATCTCGCGGGGACCGTCGCCGGTGAGGACGTCGAGCAGGCCGGCGAGCGTGACGTCGTAGTCCACCCCGCGGCCGTCCTGCGACGGAACCACCACCGGGGTGCCCGACGAGAAGTCCAGCGAGGCGTCCCGGCCCGGCACCTCCGACGGCGCGAGGTCCGGCGAGATCGCCTCGACCACCGCCTCTCGGTTGATCTCGGGAACGAGGGCGGACTGCTCGGCGTCGGCGCGGAAGGTCAGCGCCGCCGCGATCTCCTCGGGCTCGAGCACGGCTCGGATGCCCTGCTCGCCGATGATCGTCACCGGCGCCGACACCGCCGGCCGGGCCACCTCGTCGATCGCTGCCGCGACGTCCTCGTCGGTGGTGATCGGTGGCAGCGGGACCAGCGGGAGCGCCACGGACTCGCCGCGGACCCAGTCGCGCCGGAGCACCTCCGCGGCGGCAGGCACGTCGAGCCGCTGGCCGGGGACCGGCTGGACCGGGATCGGGGTCGTGCCGAGGAAGTTCACCCCGCCCTCCACCGGCGCGCGGTCGACGACGGGACCGAGCTGCTCCAGGGCGGCGGTGAGCGCCTCCGGTTCGGCGGCCGTGACGACGCCGACCTCGCGGGCGGTGAACAACGACACGATCCGGGTGATCGGGTTCAGCGGCTGGTCACCGGCCCGGTCGAGGGTCGCGGACCAGTCGACGGCGAGGCCGGCGGTGGCCGGGTCGATCTCCGTGCTCACCTCGCCGACGGTCACCGGGACCGGCTGCGTGGTGCGCGGCTCGATCTCCGCCCGCAACCGCTCCTCGGCGGCGGCCGGGCTGAGCCCGCCGACCGGCACCCCGGTGACGGTGACGCCGCGCGGCACCGTACCGGCGCTGAGCACCAGGTCACCGACGTAGAGCAGGGCGAGCACGGCCACGATCCCGGCGAGCACCAGCAGCCGGCGCGAGCGGCGGCGCGGCCCGGCCTGCGGCGGGTCCTCCCGCCATCCGGTGGACGGCGCCAGCGGGCCGCGCGGCACCGCGGCGAACACC
>DATLGI010000106.1:0-5561 GCA_035540535.1 Pseudonocardia sp. | reverse complement strand
GTGATGGACTCGAGCGCGGGGACCACGGGCTCCTGGTCCGACTGCAGCGAGGCGACCCCGATCATCACTCCGGCCACGAGCACGGCGGCCGTCGCCACGGTCAGCGAGATGCGCATGATCACCATCATGCAGTCCGCTCCTGTCCGCTGCGTGAGACCAGGATGAGAACGTTCTCATGCGCGCGGGTCACGCCCCCTTCCCCGGCGCCACCGCCCGGACGAGCTCCCGGAACGGTCGCGTCCGATTCCCGCGAGAGTGCGGCCGCTGGTGCTGGCAGCATCGTCGTCGTGCCACTCGACACCGAGCGCTGCTACCGGGCCGTGACCTCGCGCGACGCGCGCTTCGACGGGCAGTTCGTCACGGCCGTGCGCACCACCGGGATCTACTGCCGCCCGTCCTGCCCGGCGACGACGCCGCGCCCGGGCAACGTCGAGTTCCTGCCGACCGCGGGCGCCGCCCAGCAGCGCGGATTCCGCGCCTGCCGGCGCTGCCTGCCCGATGCCGTGCCCGGCTCCCCCGAGTGGGACGTCCGCGCCGACCTCGCCGGTCGGGCGATGCGCCTGATCGCCGACGGTGTCGTCGAGCGGGCCGGCGTGTCCGGGCTCGCCGACGCGCTCGGGTACTCGCCCCGCCACCTCACCCGCGTGCTGGCCGCCGAGCTCGGCGCCGGGCCGCTCGCCCTGGCCCGCGCGCACCGGGCGCACACGGCGCGGCTGCTGGTGGAGTCGACGGCGCTCGCGATGGCCGACGTCGCGTTCGCGGCCGGTTTCGCGAGCGTCCGGCAGTTCAACGACACCGTCCGCGCCGTCTACGGCGTGCCGCCGACGGCGTTGCGCGCGCACGCCGCCCGCCGGCGGGGCCCGGCACCCGGCGGCGCCGGCGCGCTGGCCCTGCGGTTGCCGTACCGCCGCCCGCTGGACGGGGCCGGGCTGCTCGGGTACCTCGGGGAGCGGGCGGTCGAGGGCGTCGAGGCCGTCCTCGACGGCGGGTACCGGCGGACGCTGCGGCTGCCGCACGGCCCGGCGACCGTGGCCCTGGACCCGGGGGCGCTGAACCCGGGTGACCCGGCCGGCCAGGGCACCGGGCACGTCGCGGTGACGCTGCGGCTGACCGATCCGCGCGACCTCGGCCCGGCCGTGGCCCGGCTCCGGCGGCTGCTCGACCTCGACGCCGACCCCGTCGCGGTCGACGCGGTGCTCGGCGCCGACCCGGCCCTCGCCGCGTCCGTGCGGGCGGCGCCGGGGATCCGCGTGCCGGGCACGGTCGACGGCGCCGAGACGGCGCTGCGGGCGGTGCTCGGCCAGCAGGTGTCGGTCGCCGCCGCCCGCACCGCCGCGTCCCGCCTCGTCGCCGCGCTGGGCGAGCCGCTGCCGGCCGCCCTCGCCCCGGCGCCCGGGGAACCGGGCCTGCTGTTCCCGACCCCCGCGGCGGTCGCCGACCGCGGCCACGAGGTGCTCGCCGGCCCGCGCGGCCGGATCGCCGCGGTCGTCGGGCTCGCCGCGACGATCGCCGAGGGCCGGCTCGACCTGCACCTCGGCCGCGACCCGGCCGACCTGCGCGCGGAGCTGACCGCGCTGGCGGGGATCGGCCCGTGGACCGCCGGCTACCTGGCACTGCGCCTGCTCGGCGACCCCGACGAGCTGCTCGCCCCCGACCTCGCCGTCCGGCGCGGCGCCGCCGCACTCGGCCTGCCGGCCGACGCGGCTGCGCTCACCGCGCACGCCCGGCGCTGGCGACCGTGGCGGTCCTATGCCGCCGCCCATCTCTGGCGCGCTGCCGCCCCTACTTCCATCCGGAGGACCGCATGAGCACCTGGGCCACTCTCGACACCCCCGCCGGCCCGTTCACCACGGTCGTCGACGACGCCGGCGCGGTCGTCGCCGCCGGCTGGACCCGCCGCGTCGACGACCTCGTCCCGCTGATCCACCCCGACCTGCGCCCTGCCGACCTGCGCGAGGGCGACCTCGGCCCGGTCACCGAGGCGGTGCTCCGCTACCACGACGGAGACGTCCACGCCGTCGACGGCGTGCGCGTGCGGCAGCGCTCGGGCCCGTTCCTCGAGCACGCCTGGGAGATCCTGCGCAGCGTTCCCGCCGGCGCGCCGGTGACCTACACGGAGTACGCCGCCAAGGCCGGCCGGCCGCTCGCCGTGCGGGCGGCCGCCGCGGCCTGCGCCCGCAACGCGGCGGCGCTGTTCGTCCCGTGCCACCGGGTGGTCCGTACCGACGGCGGGCTCGGCGGCTTCCGCTGGGGGCTGCCGGTGAAGCGGTGGCTGCTGGCGCACGAGGCGGGCGCCGGCGGGGGGTGAGCGCGTCACCCTCCGCCCGCGGTGCCCGCGGTGCCGTCCGGTGTCTCGCCCCCCGCCACCCGAGGTGTCCGCGGGCGGCGCGATCACGCGGGTCGTGGCGCCGCCTCGCCCACCGCCGCTCGATCGGATGTTCGACCGCTCACCGATCCGTGCCGCCCGCCGACCGGCGGGACGGCAGCGCACCGGCGCGTCCTCGCCGAATCCGTCGGTCCCGGGGCGCATCCTCGGGGTCGTGCCCGTCGCCGACCTCGTCACCGCGCTGAACGTGCTGCTCGTCGGCCTGCTCGCCGGCCTGGCCGCGGGCACCGGGCTGAGCCGGCTGCTGCTCGCCGCGCGCGCCCGGGTAGCCGCCGCCGAGGCCGCCCGGTCCGCATCCGAGGGCGCCGCGCGGCTGCGCGCCGACGCCGCCGCGCTCCGTGCCGAGCGCGACGGGCTGCTGGACCGGGTCGACGAGCTCGGCGAGCAGTGCGAGCAGGCCGTCGCCCGGTCACGACGCGCCGAGTCGGAGGCGGCGGCGGCCGCGGCCGCGCTGCGCAGCGAGCGCGAGGCCGCCACCGCGCGCGAACAGCTGCTCACCCGCCGCGACGCCGAGTTGCGCGAGGCGTTCCAGGCGCTGTCGGCCGACGCGCTGGCGCGCAACAACGAGTCGTTCGTCGCGCTGGCCGAGGCCCGGCTCACCGAGGCCACCGCCGCGCTCGCCGCGAGGGCAGACGGCGACGCCACGGCCCGCGCGCACGCCATCGGGCAGCTGCTCGACCCGATGACGGCCACCCTCGCGCGCGTCGAGGGCCAGCTGCGGTCCGTGGAGAAGGAGCGCGAGTCGGCCTACGCGGGCCTGCGCGAGCAGGTCGGGGCGATGCGGCAGAGCTCGGAACGGTTGCAGAGCGAGACGAAGCAGCTGGTCAACGCCCTGCGCGCGCCGCAGGTCCGCGGCCGCTGGGGCGAGCTGCAGCTGGAGCGGGTCGTCCAGCTCGCCGGCATGGTCGAGCACTGCGACTTCTCCACCCAGGTCACCGGCTCCGGCCGCGACGGCGGGGTGCGCCCGGACATGGTGGTGCACCTGGCCGGCGGCAAGCAGGTCGTCGTGGACGCGAAGGTGCCGTTCGCCGCGTACCTGGAGGCGGTGGAGAGCACCGACCCGCAGGTGCACGGCGAGCGGCTCGCCGCGCACGCCCGCCAGCTGCGCCAGCACGTCGACTCGCTCGCCGCCAAGGAGTACTGGGCCGCCTTCGACCCCTCGCCCGAGTTCGTCGTGCTGTTCGTGCCGGGCGACCCGTTCCTCGAGGCCGCGCTGCGCGCCGACCCGGCGCTGCTCGAGCACGCCTTCGGCAGCAACGTCGTCGTCGCCACGCCCACCACCCTGATCGCGCTGCTGCGCACGGTCGCCTACGCCTGGCGCCAGGAGGCGCTCGCCGAGGGCGCCGCCCGCATCCACCAGCTCGGCCGCGAGCTGCACAGCAGGCTCGCGACGATGGGCAGTCACGTGGCCAAGCTGGGCCGCAGCCTCGACTCCGCGGTCGCGAGCTACAACCAGACCGTCTCGTCGCTGGAGTCGCGGGTGCTCGTCACCGCCCGGCGGCTCACCGAGCTCAAGGTCGCCGACGGCGAGCTGCCGGCGCCCGGGCAGGTCGAGCGGGCACCCCGCACCGTCTCCGCGCCCGAGCTGGTGGCCTCCGCCGAGGACGCGCTCGTCGCCCTGCCCGGGGTGCAGCGCGCCGACCCCGCCGGCGCCGGGCGGCCCGAGCAGCGGGCTACGGTGCAACGGTGACCGGCGGAACCCCCACCGCGCGGCCCGCGGGACGCCCGGCGACGAGCCGCACGGCCGGCCGGTGGCCGGTCCCGGAGCGCGCCACCCTCGGCACCGTGCTGGGGCTGCCCCCGGCGGCGGCGGTCGGCGTGGCATTCGCGCTCACCGCGCTCGGGGTGTTCGTCGACGTGCTGCGCATCGGCACGATCGGCGCCGTCTTCCAGGTCCTGTTCTTCACCGGCTGCATTCTCGCCGTCGCGTGGGTGCGCCGGCGCGACCTGTTCCCGCCGATGGTGCAGCCGCCGCTGCTGCTGGCCGTCGTCGTCCCGTCCGTGGTGCAGCTGTCGAGCACGCCCCGGCCGGGCTCCGGCATCACCGAGCAGTTGCTCGTGGTCGGCGCCCCGATGGTGAACGCCTTCCCGACGCTGGCCTGGACCACGGCCGCGGTCCTCGCCGTCGGGTTCGCCCGGATGCTGCTGCAGCGCACCGGCGGCGCGGCCGAGGACGCCCCGCCGGTCAGCGCCCGGCGCGGGTGGGCCGCAGCTCGCGGGGCAGCGAGAAGACGAGGGTCTCCTCCGCGGTCGTGATCTCCTCGACGTCCGCCCAGCCGCGCTCGGCGAGGTGCTCGAGCACCCCGCGCACCAGGATCTCCGGCACCGAGGCGCCGCTGGTCAGCCCGATCGTCGCGACGCCGTCGAGCCAGGGCTCCTCGATCTCGCCGGCCTTGTCGATCAGGTGTGCCGCGCCGGCACCGGCCGAGAGTGCCACCTCCACCAGCCGCACCGAGTTCGACGAGTTGCGCGAGCCGACCACCAGCACGAGGTCGCACCGCGGGGCCATCGCCTTCACGGCGACCTGCCGGTTCTGCGTGGCGTAGCAGATGTCGTCCGACGGGGGGTTCTGCAGGTTCGGGAACCGCTCCCGCAGCGCCCGCACGGTCTCCATCGTCTCGTCGACGGACAGCGTGGTCTGCGAGAGCCAGACCACCTTGTCCGGGTCGCGGACGGTGACCCGCGCGGCCTCGGCGGCGTTCTCGACGAGCTGGATGTGCTCGGGCGCCTCGCCCGCGGTGCCCTCCACCTCCTCGTGGCCGTCGTGGCCGACGAGCAGGATGTCGAAGTCCTCGCGGGCGAACCGCTTGGCCTCCTGGTGCACCTTGGTGACGAGCGGGCACGTGGCGTCGATCGTCCGCAGCTCGCGCTGGCGGGCCTGGGCCCGCACGGCCGGGCTCACCCCGTGCGCGGAGAACACGACGAGCGCGCCCTCGGGCACGGCGTCGGTCTCGTCGACGAAGACCGCGCCGCGCTCGCTGAGCGTCTCCACGACGTGGCGGTTGTGCACGATCTCCTTGCGCACGTACACCGGCGGGCCGTGCTGCTCCAGCGCCTGCTCGACGGCCTCCACGGCTCGGTCGACGCCCGCGCAGTAGCCGCGCGGCTTGGCCAGCAGGACACGCTTGGGGGTAGCCGACATGCCCTCAGCCTACGGACGGGCCCGGTGCCGGGC
>DATLGI010000105.1:0-9153 GCA_035540535.1 Pseudonocardia sp. | reverse complement strand
GCATGTCTTCCTCGACCGCCTCCCGACCACCCGGCTCCTCGCCCCCCGATCCCACCCCGTCGCCCGACTCGCCGGTCCCGGTCCGGGTGCGCGAGCCCGCCGGGCTGGTCGCGGCCCTTCCCGCGCTGCTCGGCTTCCACCCGCGCGAGTCCCTCGTCCTGATCGCCACCGGCGGCGAATCGGGGCGCCGGCTCGGGCTCACGCTGCGGGTGGACCTGCCTGCGCCGCTCCACCTCGATGCGGTCAGCACGGCCGCGGCCGAAAGCCTTCTCACCGGCGACCCGCGCGGGGCCGCGGTGATCGTGCTCACCGATCCGGCGGCGCCGGCAGCGGCGCCACGGCCCCGGGGGCCGGGCCGGTCGCCCCGCACGGCGAGCGGGGCCCTGCCGCGCACGGACGTGGCGGAAGCCACGGCCGAGGCGCTGCGGGACCATGGCGTCGAGGTGCACACCATGCTCTGGGCCGCGTCCACGGACGGCGGCGCCGCCTGGGCGTGCTACGGCGACTGTGGCTGCCGCGGGTACCTGCCCGACCCGTCGGCCACCGAGTTCGCGGCGGCGGCGGCCGTGGCGGGCACGGTCGTCTACGCGGACCGCCGCGAGCTGGCCCGGCTCGTCACACCGGACGCGGCGGAGGTTCTGCAGCGGCGGGACCGCCTGCTCACGGCGCAGGTCCGCGGGGCGCTCGCCGGCCCGGATCCCGGCGCGGCGGACTCCACCGCCGCCGGCGTCGCGCTCCTGGACGCGGTGATCGGCGACGCGGCGGCCGGCCGCCTCGTCCTCGACGACCAGCTGGTCGTGGCGCTGACCCGCGCGCTCGCCGTGCCGGCCGTGCGCGACCGGGCCCTCGCGTGGTGCGCCGGGCCGCGGGCGGCCGCCGCCGAGCAGCTCTGGGCTGCGCTGGCCCGGGGCACCCCGCCACCGGAGGTGGCCGAGCCCGCCGCGCTGCTCGCGGTCTCGGCGCTGCTGCGGGGCAACGGCGCCCTGGCCAACATCGCGCTCGACCGTGCCGAGCAGGCCTGGCCGGCGCACCGGCTGACGGCGCTGCTGCGCGCGGCCACAGACGTCCGGATGTCCCCGGCGCGGTTGCGGGAGTGCCTGCTCAGCGCCCGCCCGGACGAGCCCGGCGACCCGCTGTGAGCGCGCTGTCAGATGTGCACGGGCGCGTTGGCGAACCGCCACGCATCGGCCACGATCGTCGTGAGCGACGTGCGTTCGGGGCGCCAGCCGAGCTCGGCGGTGGCGGCGGCGCTCGAGGCGACGAGTACGGCGGGGTCGCCGGCCCGGCGTGGGGCCGACACGGCCGGCACGGGATGCCCCGTGACCTCCCGGCAGGCCTCCAGCACCTGGCGCACGGAGAAGCCGGTGCCGTTGCCCAGGTTGTACACGGCGTGGTGGCCCGGGCGGGCGTGCTCGAGCGCGAGCAGGTGTGCCGTGGCCAGGTCGTGCACGTGGATGTAGTCGCGCACGCAGGTGCCGTCCGGGGTCGGCCAGTCCTCGCCGAACACCTGCACCGCCTCGCGGGTGCCGGCGGCGACCTGCAGGACGATCGGGATCAGGTGCGTCTCCACCGCGTGGCGCTCGCCGAACGGTCCGTGGGCGCCGGCGACGTTGAAGTAGCGCAGGCTCGTGGCGGCCAGGCCGTGGGCAGCGGCGTAGGACGAGATCGCGTGGTCGATGGCGAGCTTGCTCGCGCCGTAGGGGTTCGTCGGCCGGGTGGGCGCGTCCTCGCGGATCGGGATCTCGGCGGGCTCGCCGTAGGTGGCCGCGGTGGAGGAGAACACCAGCCGCGGGGTGTCATGGGCCCGCATGGCCTCCAGCAGGCGCAGGGAGGTCACGACGTTGCCCCACCAGTACAGCTCCGGGCGCTCCACCGACTCGCCGACCAGCGAACGGGCGGCGAAGTGCAGCACGCCGTCGAACCCTTCGGCGAGCACCCGCTCCGCCGCCGCGCCGAGTTCGGCCTGCACGAACCGGGCGCCCTCCGGCACGGCGTCGGCGTGGCCGGTGGACAGGTCGTCGAGAACCACCACCTCGTGGCCGCAGGCCAGCAGGTGTGCCGCGCAGACGCTTCCGATGTAGCCCGCCCCGCCGGTGACCAGGAGTTTCACGTGCCTCGGGCTCCTTCGGGCCGCGGGGCCGCCCGGTCAGCGGGCACGGACCAGCACCGCGTGGGCCACCAGCGGGGCGACGGTGGACTCGCTGCCGTCCCCGGACACCACCGGCACGGCGTCGCCGAAGCGGGGGATCGCCCGCACCTCCACGTCGTGCCCCGGCACCACGCCGGCGCCCTTGAGCTCGCCCATCAGGTCGTGGTCGGCCTGCACGTGCTCGGCGATCCGACGGATCTCCACGCGCCCGCCGCCCCGGCGGGCGAACTCGTCCAGGCGCTGCAGGCCGACCTCCAGCGACGGCGGTGCGGCGATGCCCGGGCGGTCCTCCTCCGGCCGGCGCCGCAGCTCGTCCAGGCCCGGGATCGGGTTTCCGTAGGGGGAGATGGTCGGGTTGCCCAGCAGCGCCACCAGCTTGCGTTCCACGGCATCGCTCATCACGTGCTCCCACCGGCAGGCCTCGGCGTGCACGTACTCCCACTCCAGGCCGATGACGTCCACCAGAAGGCGCTCGGCCAGCCGGTGCTTGCGCATCACGGCGACCGCCAGGCCACGGCCACGGTCGGTGAGCTCGAGGTGCCGGTCACCCGCCACGACGACGAGCCCGTCGCGCTCCATCCGGGCCACCGTCTGACTCACGGTCGGGCCGCTCTGGCCGAGCCGCTCGGCGATCCGCGCCCGCAGCGGGACGATGCCCTCCTCCTCGAGTTCGTAGATCGTCCGCAGATACATCTCGGTGGTGTCGACAAGCTCGTTCACGGCGGGCCCCTTCGTCTCGGTCCATCCTATCCGGGCAACGCGTTCCGGCTCCGAATACGTCCCGGGACCCGCGGCCGGCTGCACAGCACCCGTACCGCCACTGACCACGGCCGATCCGGCGCCCGCGGGCCGCGGCGACGCCGCGGATCGCCTACGGTCGCTGGCATGAACCCCGGCGCCGCGGTGGTCTGGACCCCGGACTTCCTCAGCTACCAGCTCTCCGACGACCACCCGCTCAACCCGGTCCGGCTGGACCTGACGATGCGGCTGTCCGCGCAGCTCGGCGTGCTCGACGGTGTGCCGACGATGGCGCCCGAGCCTGCCCCGGACGACGAGCTGCTGCGGGTGCACGTGCCGTCCTACCTCACGGCGGTGAAGTCCGCGCCGCACGAGCCGTTCGGCGTGGGGCACGGCCTGGGCACCCCGGACAACCCGGTGTTCTTCGGCATGCACGAGGCGAGCGCGCTGATCGCCGGCGGGTCCCTGCTCGCCGCGCGGGCGATCGCCGAGGGCCGGGCGCGCCGCGCGGTCAACATCGCCGGCGGCCTGCACCACGCGATGGCCGACCGCGCGGCCGGGTTCTGCGTGTACAACGACTGTTCCGTCGCCATCGCGTGGCTGCTCGCCCAGGGTTACGAGCGGATCGCCTACGTCGACGTCGACGTGCACCACGGCGACGGCGTGCAGGCGGCGTTCTACGACGACCCCCGGGTGCTGACGATCTCGCTGCACCAGCACCCCCTCACGCTGTGGCCGGGCACGGGCTGGCCGGGGGAGTACGGCACGGGCGACGGTGCCGGGTACGCGGTGAACGTGCCGCTGCCCCCGGGCACCGGCGACGCCGGGTGGCAGCGGGCCTTCGCCGCGGTGGTGCCGTCGCTGCTGGCCTCGTTCCGCCCGCAGGTGCTGGTCACCGAGTGCGGTGTCGACACCCACCGCGACGACCCGCTGGCCAACCTCGAGCTGTCGGTCGACGGCCAACGGGCGATCTTCCGCACCCTGCGCGACCTCGCCGAGCGGACCGCCGACGGGCGCTGGCTGGTCCTGGGCGGCGGTGGCTACTCGCTGTTCCGGGTGGTCCCGCGGTCGTGGACGCACCTGCTGGCCACCGTCCTGGATCGCGACGTCGACCCCGCGCGCCCGCTGCCCGCCGACTGGGTCGCCCACACCGCCGGCCTCACGGGGCGGCCGCTGCCCACGGCGATGACCGACGGCGGCGAGACCGCGTTCCCCCCGTGGGGCGACGCGGCCGGCGACGGGGTCGACGCGGCGATCACCGAGGTCCGCCGCGCGGTGTTCCCGCTGCACGGCCTGGACCCCGACGACCCGCGCGACTGAGGCATCGGCTGACCCACGGCCGTCCGCCGACCCGCCGCACCACCACACCAGGAAGGATCCCGCGATGGACCGCTCCCCGGTCTCCGAGGAGGCGCCCGCCGCCGGTGCCGGCGTGGACGGCGACCAGCCGCCCGGGGCGGTCGCCGAGCCGGACTACCCGCGCCACCGGGAGGCCGACGTGGTCGCCTCCGACGGCGGGATCGTGCACCTGCGCCCGATGCTCCCCTCGGACGCGGAGCGCCTGCTGGAGTTCCACGAGCGGCTGTCGGAGCGCACCCGCTACCTGCGGTTCTTCGGTCCCTACCCGCGGATCCCCCCGCGTGACCTGGAGCGGTTCACCCGGGTCGACCACCGCCGCCGGGTGGCGCTCATCGGGCTGCTCGGCAGCGAGATCATCGCCGTCGGCCGCTACGAGAGCCTGGGCGACGACGACGGCGACGGTCCGCACAGCGGCGCGGCCGAGATCGCGTTCGTCGTCCGGGACGACCATCAGGCCCGGGGGCTCGGGTCGATCCTGCTCGAGCATCTGGCGGCCGCGGCGCGGGAGTCGGGCCTGCGGCGGTTCGAGGCCGAGGTCCTCGTCGAGAACCACCAGATGGTGCGGGTCTTCCGGCAGGCGGGCTACCAGGTGAGCCGCGCGTTCGAGGACGGCGTGCTGCACCTGGAGTTCGACATCGATCCCACCGAGCGCTCCCTGGCGGTACGCGACGCCCGCGAGCAGGCGGCCGAGGCCCGCAGCGTGCACAACGTGCTGCACCCGCGCTCGGTCGCGGTGATCGGCGCGTCCACCGAGCCGTCGAAGATCGGGCACGCCGTGTTGGCGAACCTGCTGCGCGCCAACTTCACCGGGCCGGTGTTCCCGGTCAACCCGGACGCCCGCTCGGTGCGCGGGGTCCGCGCCTACGCCTCGGTCATCGACATCCCGGACGAGGTGGACCTCGCGGTCGTCGCGGTGCCCGCCTCCGGCATCGACGAGGTCATGGACTCCTGCCTGGCCAAGGGTGTGAAGGCGCTGGTCGTGGTCAGCGCGGGATTCGCCGACGCCGGGCCCGACGGCACCGGCGCGGAGCGGCGGTTGGTGGCGGAGGCGCGGGCGCACGGGATGCGGGTGATCGGGCCGAACGCCCTCGGTGTCGCCAACTCCGCTCCGGACGTGCGGCTCAACGCCACCCTCGCCCCGCACCTGCCCGCCCGTGGTCGCGTCGGGTTCTTCTGCCAGTCGGGAGCGCTCGGCATCGCGATCCTCGCCAGCGCCGCCGATCGGGGCCTCGGCCTGTCGACGTTCGTCTCCGCGGGCAACCGGGCGGACCTGTCGGGCAACGACCTGCTGCAGTACTGGCAGACCGACGGCGCGACGGACGTCGTGCTGCTGTACCTGGAGACCTTCGGCAACCCCCGCAAGTTCGCGCGGCTGGCGCGCCGGCTCGCGCGGACCAAGCCGATCGTGGCGGTCAAGAGCGGCCGCCACTCGGCGCCGCCGAGCCTCGCGGCGAGCGCCGTCCCGATCGACGAGTCCAGTGTCCGGGCGCTGTTCGAGCAGGCCGGGGTGATCCGGGTCGAAACACTCGCGCAGCTGTTCGACACCGCCCTGCTGCTCGCCTACCAGCCGCTTCCCGCGGGCCCGCGGGTCGCCGTCGTCGGCAACTCCACCGCGCTGGGCCTGCTCGTCACCGACGCCCTGCTCGACGAGGGCCTGCAGACCGTGGGCGATCCGGTCGACGTCGGCACGGACGCCGGTCCGGCGGAGTTCGCGGCGGCGGTGGCGCGCAGCGCGCACGACGCCGACACCGACGCGCTCGTCACGGTGTTCGTCCCGCCGATCGCCACACCCGGCGCCGCCTACGCCCGGGCCCTGCGCGAAGCGGTGGCCGGCTCGGCCAAGCCCGTCGCCGCGGTGTTCCTCGCGGTCGAGGGCATTCCCGGGGAGCTGGCCGTGCTCGGTGCGGACGGCACCCCCGGACCGGGCTCGGTACCGAGCTTCCCGAGCCCCGAGCGGGCGGTGGCCGCGTTGAACAGGGTCGTCCGGTACTCGACCTGGCGGGCCCGGCCGGTCGGCGAGTTCGTGGTGCCGGCCGGGATCTCGACCGGCGGCGCCCGCGAGCTGGTCGACCGCTTCTGCACCGCCGGGCTCCGCACCCTCGACGACGACGCCGCCGTCGAGCTGCTCGCCTGCTACGGCGTCGAGGTCGTCGCGTTCCGCCGCGCCGTGGGCGAGCAGGCCGCGGTCGGCGCCGCCGACGAGCTCGGCTACCCCGTGGCGATGAAGGCGGTCGGCGACCGCTGGCGGCACCGCACCGACCTGGTCGGGGTCCGCCTCGACATCGGGTCCCCCGCCGGGGCCGCGCGGGCCTTCGCCGACCTGCGGCTGCTCACCGGTCAGGAGGAGGTCTACGTCCAGCGGATGGCGCCGAAGGGCGTCTCGTGCGTGCTCGAGATCGTCGACGACCCGTCGTTCGGCTCGCTGCTGTCGTTCGGGGTCGCGGGGATGGCCACGGAGCTGCTCGGTGACCGCGCGTTCCGGGTCGTCCCGGTGTCCGACGTCGACGCCGCCGCGCTGGTGCGGGCCCCCCGGGCTGCCCCGCTGCTGGCCGGGTACCGCGGCACCGAACCGGTGCGGCTCGACGCCCTGGAGGACCTCGTGCTGCGGGTGGGGCGGATCGCCGAGGACCTGCCCGAGGTGCGGGCGCTCACCCTCGACCCGGTGCTCGCCTCGGCCGAGGGCGCGTTCGTCGCGGGCGTGCGGGTGGTGCTCGGCCCACCGCCCAGCCGGGAGGACGGCGGCCCCCGGCGCCTCCGGTGACGCGGCGGTCCGTCGTGGAGCTACCTGCGGAAGGAGACCTGCAACACCGGCGCGCCGACCTGGGCGAAGAAGTCGTTGCCCTTGTCGTCCACCACGACGAACGCGGGGAAGTCCTCGACCTCGATCCGCCGGACCGCCTCCATGCCGAGCTCGGGGTACTCCAGCACCTCGATCTTCCGGATGCAGTCCTGCGCGAGCCGGGCCGCCGGCCCGCCGATCGAGCCCAGGTAGAACCCGCCGTACGTGGCGCAGGCCGTGGTCACCTGGGCCGACCTGTTGCCCTTGGCCAGCATCACCAGCGATCCGCCGGCGGCCTGGAACTGCTCGACGTAGGAGTCCATCCGCCCCGCCGTCGTCGGCCCGAACGAGCCCGAGGCGTATCCCTCGGGGGTCTTGGCCGGCCCCGCGTAGTAGACGGGGTGGTCGCGCAGGTAGCCCGGCATCGGCTCGCCGGCGTCCAGCCGCTCGGCGATCTTGGCGTGGGCGATGTCCCGCGCGACCACCAGCGGGCCGGTGAGCGACACCCGGGTCCGCACGGTGAGCTGCGAGAGCTGCGCGCGGATCTCGTCCATCGGGCGGTTCAGGTCCACCCGCACGACCTCCGTCGAGAGGTCGTCGGCCTCGGCGACGTCGGGCAGGAACCGGGCGGGGTCACGTTCGAGCTGCTCGACGAACACGCCATCCGCGGTGATCTTCGCCTTGGCCTGGCGGTCCGCGGAGCACGAGACCGCGATCGCGACGGGCAGCGAAGCCCCGTGCCGGGGCAGCCGGACCACCCGCACGTCGTGGCAGAAGTACTTCCCGCCGAACTGCGCGCCGATCCCGAACCCGCGGGTCAGCTCCAGCACCTGCTGCTCCAGGTCCCGATCGCGGAACGCGTGCCCCAGCTCCGAGCCCCCCGAAGGCAGCGTGTCGAGGTGGCGTGCCGAGGCCAGTTTGGCGACCTTGAGCGTGTACTCCGCCGACATCCCGCCGACCACCACGGCGAGGTGGTACGGCGGGCAGGCCGCGGTGCCCAGCGAGCGCAGCTTCTCGTCGAGGAACGCGGCGAGCCGCCGGGGGTTCAGCAGCGCCTTCGTCTCCTGGTACAGGAACGTCTTGTTCGCCGAGCCGCCCCCCTTCGCGAGCACCAGGAACTCGTAGCGCGGCTCGCTGCCGGACGCGCTGTAGAGCTCCACCTGGGCGGGCAGGTTGGTGCCGGTGTTGCGTTCGTCCCAGAACGAGGTGGGCGCCATCTGCGAGTACCGCAGGTTCAGCTCGTCGTAGGCCTGGAAGACGCCGCGCGCGACGGCCTCCTCGTCGCCGCCGCCGGTGAGCACGGTCTCGGTGCGCTTGCCGATGACGATCGCCGTGCCGGTGTCCTGGCACATGGGCAGCACCCCGCCGGCGGAGACGCAGGCGTTGCGCAGCAGGTCCGTGGCCACGAAACGGTCGTTCGGCGACGCCTCAGGATCGTCGACGATCGCGCGCAGCTGCGCGAGGTGCGACGGGCGCAGCAGGTGCTGGATGTCGTGCACCGTCTCCCGGATCAGCGCGGTGATCGTCGCGGGGTCGACCTCGAGGAAGGTGCGCCCCGGGAACGCGGGCGAGGTGACGACGCGGCCGGGCGGCAGGTCGAGGCGGCGGTACGCGGTGGCGTCGGGGCCGAGCGGGAGGACCTCGGTGTAGCCGAAGTCGGGACGGCGGGACTCGGGCACGCCCGCACGCTACAGCCGGGGCGGCGCCGGGTGGTCGGGAGGCCGGACCGGCTCGGGCCGGCCCGACCCCCCCCGCGACGGGTGCGGTCCACGGACCACGCCGCAGCTCGACGGCGGGGCACCCGGGAATCCCCTGCGATCGTCGCCTCGAACCGCGGGCCCCTGGCCGCCGTACTGTCGGTGCCATGCCTGGATCGATGCTTGGAACAGCGGTCCGCCGGGTCGAGGACCCCGACCTGATCACCGGCGCCGGGACGTACGTGGCGGATCTCGCCGTCGTCGGGGTGCTGCAGCTGGCGTTCGTGCGCTCGCCACTCGCCCACGCGCTGATCCGCGGGATCGACATCGCGGCCGCGTCGTCGGCCCCCGGCGTCGTGGCGGTGTTCACCGCGGCCGAGCTCGACCTGCCCGCGCACCACGGCCTCATGGTGGTCAACCCCGACCTGCCC
>DATLGI010000104.1:0-19549 GCA_035540535.1 Pseudonocardia sp. | reverse complement strand
CGCCCGCGCCGTCTTCGCCCCCTCCCGGCTGAACCTGCTGGTCGCGGTGACGCTGGCCGTCTGCGCGGTCCCGTTCGCGTTCGGCGCGCCGTGGTTCTGGCTCGTCTACCTCGTCCCGGTGGCGTTCGTGGTCTGGGTGCTGCGGGTCCGCACGACCGTCGACGCCGAGGCGGTCACCACGCGGAACGTGCTGCGCTCGCGGCGCGTACCGTGGGGGGACATCCGCTCGCTGCGCCTGCGGCGCCCGCGCCGGATCCGGGGGTCGCGGGTGGCGGCGGTGCTGGCCGACGGCGGGGAGCTACCGCTGCCCGCGGTCGGCGTCCGGGACATCCCGGCGCTCGCCGCCGTCAGCGGCGGCCGGGTGCCCGGCCTGGACCCACGGGGGGCTCCGCCCCCCGTGCACCCCCCGAGGAGCTAGGGAGTATCGAATGCCGGCTCTGCGATCCCGCGTCACCACCCACGGCCGCAACGCCGCCGGGGCCCGCGCCCTCTGGCGCGCCACCGGCATGGGCGACGACGACTTCGGCAAGCCCATCGTCGCGATCGCGAACTCCTACACCCAGTTCGTGCCCGGCCACGTCCACCTCAAGGACATGGGCGACCTGGTCGCGGGCGCGGTCCGCGAGGCCGGCGGGGTGCCGCGCGAGTTCCACACCATCGCCGTCGACGACGGCATCGCGATGGGCCACGGCGGGATGCTGTACTCCCTGCCCTCGCGTGAGGTGATCGCCGACGCCGTCGAGTACATGGTCAACGGCCACGCCGCCGACGCGCTGGTCTGCATCTCGAACTGCGACAAGATCACGCCCGGGATGCTCAACGCGGCGATGCGGCTGAACCTCCCCACCGTCTTCGTCTCCGGCGGGCCGATGGAGGCCGGCAAGGCCGTGGTCGTCGACGGGGTGGCGCACGCCCCGACCGACCTGATCACGGCGATCTCCGCGTCCGCCTCGGCCGAGGTCGACGACGCGGGGCTGTCGGTCGTCGAGCGCTCGGCCTGCCCGACGTGCGGCTCCTGCTCGGGCATGTTCACCGCGAACTCGATGAACTGCCTCACCGAGGCGCTCGGTCTCGCGCTGCCCGGCAACGGCTCGACGCTGGCCACGCACGCCGCGCGCCGCGAGCTGTTCCTGGAGGCCGGGCGCACGGTCGTCGCGCTGGCGCAGCGCTGGTACGAGCACGACGACGCGTCGGCGCTGCCGCGCTCCATCGCCACCCGCGCGGCGTTCGAGAACGCGATGGCGCTCGACGTCGCCATGGGCGGCTCGACGAACACCGTCCTGCACATCCTCGCCGCCGCGCAGGAGGGCGAGCTCGACTTCGACCTGGCCGCGATCGACGAGGTTTCGCGCCGGGTGCCCTGCCTGGCGAAGGTGTCGCCGAACTCCGACTACCACATGGAGGACGTACACCGCGCCGGCGGCATCCCCGCGATCCTGGGTGAGCTGTGGCGCGCCGGGCTGCTGAACGAGGCCGTGCACGCGGTGCACTCCCCCTCGCTGGCCGCGTGGCTCGCGGAGTGGGACATCCGTGCCGAGGCGCCGTCGGCCCGGGCCGTGGAACTGTTCCACGCCGCCCCCGGCGGCGTCCGCACCACCGAGGCGTTCTCCACGGAGAACCGCTGGTCCTCCCTCGACACCGACGCCGCGGGCGGCTGCATCCGCGACCGCGCCCACGCCTACACCGCCGACGGCGGGCTCGCGGTGCTGCGCGGCAACATCGCCCCGGACGGCGCGGTGATCAAGACCGCCGGAATCCCGGAGGAGCTGTGGCACTTCGAGGGCCCCGCGCGGGTGGTCGAGAGCCAGGAGGAGGCCGTGTCGGTCATCCTCACCAAGCAGATCCAGCCCGGTGACGTGCTCGTCGTGCGCTACGAGGGCCCCGCGGGCGGCCCGGGGATGCAGGAGATGCTGCACCCCACGGCGTTCCTCAAGGGTGCGGGCCTCGGCAGGGTCTGCGCGCTGATCACCGACGGCCGGTTCTCCGGCGGCTCGTCGGGGATCTCGGTCGGGCACATCTCCCCCGAGGCCGCGTCCGGCGGGGTGATCGGGCTGATCGAGGACGGCGACCGCGTGCTCGTCGACGTGCCGTCGCGCACCCTGCAGCTGCAGGTCGGCGACGACGTGCTGGCCGAGCGCCGGGCGAAGATGGAGGCCTCGGAACGGCCGTGGCAACCACGCGACCGGGACCGTACGGTGACGAAGGCGCTGCGCGCCTACGCCGCGCTCACCACCTCCGCACACACCGGCGCCGTCCGGCGCGTGCCGTGACCGGTGGGCGGGAAGGCGGGCAGACCCGCTCCTCCCGCCCACCGGCATCACCGGGTCACCGCGTCACCGCGTCACCGCGTCACCGCGGACACGATGAACGGGGCGGCGGCCTGGAGCACCTCGTCGCGCGACAGCGGCGTCTCCACCTTACCCATGTAGACCCCACCCTCGGCGGGCTTGTCCAGCAGCACGCCCAGGATCGCGGCGTGCCGTGCCTCGACCCCGAAGATGCTCGCGGCCGCCGAGAGGAGCTCCTTCTCCTCGAACAGCGACGGCGCGGCCCCGAGGTAGGCCGACACCCCCAGGTTCTCGAAGGTGAAACCGAGCTCCAAAAAGCTCTCCCGGCCGGCGAACGCGTCCCCGAAGTCGACCTCCGGGGCCGGTACCGGGGTGCCCCCCAGCTGGTTGATGGTGTCAGTCAGCGTGTCCGCGTGGACCTCCTCGTCCCGCTGGATCGTACGCAGGTAATCGATCTCCTTCTCATCGGTCAGCAGCTCGGCGGCGTTGCCCTGGCGGTAGAACTCGGCCTCCAGGAACTCCAGGGTGAGCGCGAAGTTCAGGACGTCGACGGGGGAATCAAAGTCCCCGTCCTGGGCGAACGCCCACTTCGCGCTCAACATCTGCAATGCCACGCTCGCCGGGATGACGGTCGTGGCGCCCCGGACCAGGTCACGACGTTTCATGCGTATCCTCCCCTTCTATGACGCGATGAACTGGCCGGCGAGCTCGAGGACCTCGTCCATCGTGCGGTTGTCCTCGAAGGGCGCCGGGAACGGGTCGGCACCGAGCAGGTCTGCGATGACCGCGGCGTGGCGCGACTCCACGCCGGCGATCGCCGCCGCGGCGCCGAGGATCTCCGGGCTCTCGATGTTGGGTACCTGACCGTGGTAGGCGGTCACCCCGAGCTCCTCGAACATGGACGCGGCCTCCAGGAAGTTCTGCCGGTTCGCGAACGTCTCGTCCGGGAACATGAACTCGGGTTCCTCGGTCGGCGTCCCGCCGAGTTGCTGGATGACCGCCTGGAGGTCCTCCGCGTGCGCCAGCTCGTGGTCCCGGATCGGGGTGACCAGCTCCAGCTCGCGGCCGGACACGAGCCCCGCCTCGAGCCCCTGGACGTAGAACTCGGCCTCGAGGAACTCGAGGGTGAGCGCGAAGTTGAGGATCTCCAGGTCGGTGGCGGAACCCTGGGCAAACGCCGTGCGGTCGCCCGCCGTCACCGCGACGAACGATGCGCCGACGCCGACGACGGCGGCTCCCTTGATGAAGTTGCGGCGGCTGGACTCGGTGCGGAAGTTGAGGACGGGTTGGCCGCCGAAGAGTGCCTTCCGGGGCCGTGGGTTGGGGGATGCTCGTCCCACCGTGATTCCCTTCGTTGCGTAAGATGGTTTCCGAGACGCCCGGTCGAGTCGGGACCGGACCGGTCCTCATGCACCTCCTTCCGTGACGAGTGCCCGCACCACGATCCGGTGGGTGCGGTCGCCCTTGGGCTCGCAGGCGAACAGGGTCAGCTGGCGGACCGTCGGATCGGCGGGGGCCTGGAGCACGAACTCGGCGTACTCGGCCTCGGTCACCACCGCGGTCTCCGTGACTCGGAACGTGACCGGCGGGCGGCCGTCGGTCTGCACGGTGATCGCGTCGCGCTCCTCGAGCAGGTCCAGGTCGTGGAAGGGGCGACTGTAAGTCGTGCGATGCCCCGACACCACGGCGTTGCCCTGCTCACCGGGTATCGCGGTACCCGGCCAATGGCCGGGGCCCCGCTCGAGCACCGGTGGGTGCACACCGGCTGCATACTCGGCGTCCAGGCCGACCGCGTCGATCCGGATCCGGCCAAGCGGGGTGTACTCCCCGGGAGCGGTCGGGATCGCGGCGAGCACCTCCGGATCGATCGGGTACTCGGCGTCGGCCGCGGCCGCGGCGGCGGCCAGGTCGTCGCGGATCGCCTGGACCTGGTCCCAGGTGGGCGGCTCGACAGCAGATCTCTCCGCGAGCGACGCAGGTATCCGGGGCGCGGGCTCCTCGGCGCCGGGAAGCAGTGCGGAGCCGGCCAGCAGACCCGTGACCGCCGCGCCGACCACGGCGACCGGAATCCATCGGGTGGACCGAGGACGCCGAACGGCTGCCATCGCTTCCCCTCACGTCGGGTGAACGTCCGATCCGCGCAGTGGAGGCTCCCTCTCCCCCGTGGAAGAGCCTTCGCCCAGCAAGGCGATCCGGTTCACTCCGATTTCGACGACGTAGGCCCGTTCGCGTCGAACCGTCAGCCGGCCCCCGGGCCGTAGAGCGTGGTGAGGTGCGCGAGCGCCAGGGTGGCGCCGAGACCATCGCGCCGACGCGCTCCGCGCCGAGGTGGTCGGCGGCGAAGCTGAGGTAGCCGACGTGCGCCACCATCTCCGCCCAGTCCTCCTCGCTAGTCGATAGCGCCGGACCTTGGGGTGTGAGGAGCACGTTGGCGGCGTCCCGCCGCGACCGCTCCACGGCTCCGGAAACGTAACCGCCCGTCAGGGCCTCCCGCCCGACCACCGCGACGGGCCGGGT
This sequence comes from Pseudonocardia sp., assembly GCA_035540535.1. Classification (GTDB taxonomy): domain Bacteria; phylum Actinomycetota; class Actinomycetes; order Mycobacteriales; family Pseudonocardiaceae; genus Pseudonocardia. Next base: position 14,744 of record DATLGI010000104.1, on the reverse strand, counting down.
CCGCCAACCGCCCGATCCCAGGTAGCCACGCGGCAACGTTCAGCGGGCTCACCCGCCCTTACGCCCGCAGCAGGAAGAACACCAGCAACCCGGCGGTGATCCCCAGGACCAGCGCGACGGTGCCCCACGAGGCGGGACGCCGGTGCCAGGGCCGCCCGTCGTCCAGCGCGACCCGGCCCGGGCCGATCAGCGTGATCGCGGCCGCGGCGAGGCCGAGCACCACGTCGAGCTCCACGGCGCCGGCCCCGGCCGGACCGGCGACGAAGAACCCGTTGCCGGCCTTCAGCAGCACCGTGTTGATCGTCAGCGCGACCAGCCCGGCCGCGGCCAGCGGGGTCACCACACCGAGCACCACGCACGCGCCGGCGACGAGCTCGCCGATCCCCGTCACCCAGGCCAGCGTGCGGGGCTGCTGGTACCCGTAGGCCACGAGCGTGCGCTCGAAGCCCGCGATCCCCGGCCCGCCCCACAGGCCGAACACCTTCTGCATGCCGTGGCCGAAGAAGACCCCGCCGACCGCGAACCGCAGCAGCACCAGCCCCAAGTCGGCCCCGCGGTGCCACTCGAGCGGGCGCCGCCGGGGCCGCTCCAGCTCCACCGTGCCGCCCGACCCGGCACCGGGGACGATCGACGTCGGCTGTTCGCTCATGTCAGGCTCCTTCGTCGCCTCCGGACCGTCGCGTGATCGTCGGTCAGTAACCGTCCTGCACCAGGTTCGGCGGCTGCTCGCCGCGCGCGAACGCGGCGACCTGCTCGGCGGCCACCCGGTAGGCCCGGGCCAGGCCGCCCGGCACGCTGCCGCCGACGTGCGGGGTGAGCAGCAGCCCCGGCACCCGCCACAGCGGGTGGTCGGTGGGCAGCGGCTCGGGCTCGGTGACGTCCACCGCCGCCCGCAGCCGCCCGGACCTGAGCTCCGCGGTGAGCGCGTCGGTGTCGGCGACGGGCCCGCGCGCGGCGTTGACCAGCAGCGCCCCGTCCGGCATCGCGGCGAGGAACGCGGCGTCGATCAGCCCGCGGGTGTCGTCGGTCAGCGGGACGATGACGACGCAGGCGTCGTGGTGCGGCAGCAGGTCGTGCACCTCGTCGATGCCGTGCACCCCGTCGCGGGCGCGGCGCCCGACCAGCGTCGTCGAGACCTCGAAGGGGTCGAGCCGACGCACGACGTTATCGGCCACGTCACCGGCACCGACGACGAGCACCTTCTTGCCGGCCAGCTCGTCGGTGTGGTGGTAGTCCCAGCGCGGCTCGTCCTGGGCGCGGACGAACGCGGGCAGGTCGCGGTACACGGCCAGCAGCACCGCCACGATCCACTCGGCGGTGGCGCCGCCGTGCGCGCCGCGGCAGTCCGACAGCGCGACCCCGTCGGGCAGCCGCCCGACCCAGTGCTCGGCACCGGCGGTGAGCAGTTGCACCAGGCGCAGCGCGGGCAACCGCTCGGTCATCCCCACCGCCTCGGCAGTGGCCAGGAACGGCGGCACCAGCACCTGCGCGGTCGCGGCCTCCTCGGGCAGCTCCGCGTCGGGGTCGTAGGCGACGGCACGCACGCCGGCGAACGCGTCGACGAACTCGCGGTGAGGGACCAGAACGGTGGTCTCGGCCATGCCGGGGAACCTACTCACCCGGCACTCACCCGTCCCGACCTAGCCTGGCCGGGTGGTCGGACGGGTGCGGCGCGGGATCGCCGCGGCAGCGCTCGGGCTGCTGCTGGCCGGATGCGCCACCTTCCCCGACCACGGCCCGCGCGACTGGCGGGCGAAGCCGGAGGGCCAGGGCGAGCTGGGCGGCCCACCCGCGATCCCGGACACCACACCGCCGACGCCACCCCCGGGGCCCCCGGGCGGGGCTCCACAGGGTGATCCCGGACAGCCCGCCGGCTGCGTGGACCCCGACCCGCAGGTGGTGGCCACGTGCCTCGAGCCGGTCGGGGCGATCACCGTGCTGCCCGACGGTGAATCCGCGCTGGTCGGCGAGCGGACGACGGGCCGCGTGCTGCAGGTGGCCGCCGACCGCCGGCCCGAGCTCGTCGCGACACTGCCGGTCGACGCCACCGGCGGGGGCGGGCTCACCGGGCTGGTCCTGTCCCCCGCCTACGACGAGGACCAGCTCGTCTACGCCTACACGACGACCCCGCAGGACAACCGGGTCGTGCGGATCGCGCCCGGCGACGCCCCCGAGCCGGTGTTCACCGGCATTCCCCGGGGCGCGACGAACAACGGCGGCGCGCTGGCCGTCGACGCGCAGGGCGCGCTGCTCGTGGCCACCGGCGACGCCGGTGACCCGGCCGGCCCCGGTCTGGCCGGGAAGGTCCTGCGCATCGACACGCTGGGGCGCCCGGCGTCCGGCAACCCCGAACCGGCCTCACCGGTGCTGAGCTCCGGGCTGCACGCGCCCGGCGGGATCTGCACCGGCCCGGACGGCCCGACGACCTGGATCACCGACCGCGCCCCCGGCCGCGACGTGCTGCACCGCCTCGCCCCCGGCCCGCTCACCGAACCGGCCTGGACCTGGCCGGACCGCCCGGGGGTGGCCGGCTGCATGGCCGGTGAGGGGGCCGTCGTGGTCGCCGAGACGGGCGACGAGGCCGCCTTCGTGCTGCGCCCCGGTCCCGACGGGGCCTTCACCGGCCGCCCCGAGACGGTGCTCGACGGCGTCTACGGGCGGCTGTCGGCGGCCACCCCCGGACCGGACGGGCTGCTCTGGCTGGGCACCGTGAACAAGCTGCCCGGCGGGGAGCCGGTGCCCAGCGACGACCGCGTCGTCCGGATCCAGCCCCCGGCCGGCGGCGGCGGGTCCGCGGCCTGACGTCGCCGTGCTTCGGCGCGCAGCCGATCTCGGAGCCGCGTCCGCTCAGGCCGTGCAGCGCTCCAGCACCAGCTCGCGCACGCGCTGCGCGTCGGCCTGGCCTCGCGTCGCCTTCATCACCGCGCCGACGATCGCGCCGGCCGCGGCCACCTTGCCGCCGCGGATCTTCTCCGCGACGTCCGGCTGGGCGGCCAGGGCCTCGTCGACGGCGGCGACGAGCGCGCCCTCGTCCGAGACCACCGCGAGACCGCGGGCGGCGACCACCTCGTCCGGCTCGCCCTCGCCGGCCAGCACGCCGTCGACGACCTGGCGGGCCAACTTGTTGTTCAGCGCCCCCGACGCCACCAGCTCGATCACCCGGGCCATCTGCGCCGGGGTGATCGGCAGCTCGTCGAGCGCGACGCCGCGGCTGTTCGCCTGCTGGGCGAGGTAGGCGACCCACCAGGAGCGGGCCTCGCCCGCCGGCGCGCCCGCCTCGACGGTGGCCGCGATCAGGTCCAGCGCGCCGGCGTTGACCAGGTCGCGCAGCTCGGCGTCGGACAGACCCCACTCCTGCTTGACCCGCCGCCGTCGCTGCCACGGCAGCTCCGGCAGGGTGGCACGCAGCTGCTCCACCCAGTCCGCCGAGGGCGCGATCGGGACGAGGTCGGGCTCGGGGAAGTACCGGTAGTCCTCCGAGGTCTCCTTGCGGCGCCCGGCGCGGGTGGTGCCGGACTGCTCCTCGAAGTGCCTGGTCTCCTGCACGATCTCCCCGCCGGCCAGCAGCACGCCCGCCTGGCGCTGCATCTCGTAGCGGACGGCCCGCTCCACCGAGCGCAGCGAGTTGACGTTCTTCGTCTCGGTGCGGGTGCCGAGCACGCCCGATCCGCGCGGGGACAGCGAGAGGTTGACGTCGCAGCGCATCGAGCCCTGGTCCATCCGGACGTCGGAGACGCCGAGCGCGCGCAGCAGGTCGCGCAGTGCCGTGACGTAGGCACGTGCCACCTCGGGTGCCCGCGCACCGGTGCCCGGGACCATCTTCGTGACGATCTCGATCAGCGGCACGCCGGCCCGGTTGTAGTCGAGCAGCGAGTACTCGGCGCCGTGGATCCGCCCCGTCGCGCCGCCCACGTGCAACGACTTGCCCGTGTCCTCCTCCATGTGTGCGCGCTCGATGCCGACCCGCACGGTCTCGCCGTCGGCCAGCTCCAGGTCGAGGAAACCGTCGACGGCGATCGGCTCGTCGTACTGCGAGGTCTGGAAGTTCTTCGGCATGTCCGGGTAGAAGTAGTTCTTCCGGGCGAACCGCCCCCACGGCGCGATCGCGCAGTTGAGCGCCAGCCCGATCCGCATCGCCGACTCGACGGCCGTGCGGTTCACCACCGGCAGCGAGCCGGGCAGACCCAGGCACACCGGGCAGACCTGCGTGTTCGGTTCCGCTCCGAACTCGGTGGGGCAGCCGCAGAACATCTTGGTGTTCGTGTTCAGCTCGACGTGCACCTCGAGCCCGAGCATCGGCTCGAAGCGCTCGACGACGTCCTCGTACGGCACGAGCGTGGGTGCGCTCACGCGGTCACCTCCGGAACGCGCTGGATCAGCGGGCCGCCGTCGTCGGCGTGCTGGGCGGCCTCGTAGGCGGCCCCGACCCGGTACAGCACGGCCTCGCCCAACGCCGGCGCCATGATCTGCAGGCCGGTGGGCAGCCCGTCGGCGAGCCCGTTCGGGACGGACATCGCGGCCGTCCCGGCCAGGTTCGTCGGGATCGTCGCGAGGTCGTTGAGGTACATCGCGAGCGGGTCGTCGACCTTGTCGCCGATCGGGAACGCCGTGGTCGGCGTGGTCGGCGAGACGAGGACGTCGGCCCGGGAGAACGCCGCGGCGAAGTCCCGGCTGATCAGCGTGCGCACCTTCTGCGCCTGACCGTAGTAGGCGTCGTAGTAGCCCGACGACAGCGCGTACGTGCCGAGGATGATCCGCCGCTTCACCTCGGGACCGAACCCGGCCTCGCGGGTGGCCGCCATGACCTCCTCCGCGGACGCGCCGCGCGGCACCCGCAGGCCGTAGCGCATCGCGTCGAACCGGGCGAGGTTCGACGACACCTCGCTCGGCAGGATCAGGTAGTATGCCGCGAGCCCGTAGTCGAAATGCGGGCAGCTCACCTCGACGAGCTCGGCCCCCAGCTTCTCCAGCCGGCGCAGCGACGCGTCGAACGCGGCCTGCACGCCGGGCTGGTAGCCCTCCCCGCCCAGCTCCCGGACCACGCCCACGCGCACGCCGGACAGGTCGCCGCCGGCGCCCTGCCGTGCGGCCTCCACCACGCCGGGCACGTCCGCGTCGATCGAGGTGGAGTCGAGCGGATCGTGCCCGGCGACCACCTCGTGCAGCAGCGCCGCGTCGAGCACGGTACGCGCGCACGGCCCGCCCTGGTCCAGCGACGACGCGCACGCGACGAGCCCGTACCGGGACACCCCGCCGTAGGTCGGCTTGACCCCGACCGTGCCGGTGAACGCGGCCGGCTGGCGGATCGAGCCGCCGGTGTCGGTGCCGATCGCCAGCGGCGCCTCGAACGCCGCCAGCGACGCGGCCGAGCCGCCACCGGAGCCGCCGGGGACCCGCGCGGTGTCCCAGGGGTTGCGGGTGGGTCCGTAGGCCGAGTGCTCCGTCGAGGAGCCCATCGCGAACTCGTCCATGTTCGTCTTGCCCAGGATGGTGATCCCGGCGCCGCGCAGCCGCGCGGTGACCGTGGCGTCGTAGGGCGGGCGCCAGCCCTCGAGGATCCGCGAGCCGCACGTGGTCGGCATGTCGACGGTGGTGAACACGTCCTTGAGCGCCAGCGGCACCCCCGCCAGCGGCGAGGCGGGCGGCGTGCCCGCGCCGAGGCGCTCGTCGACCAGCGCCGCGGAGGCCAGCGCGGGCTCCGCGGCGACGTGCAGGAACGCGTGCACGGTGCCGTCGACCTCGGCGATCCGGTCGAGGTGGGCCCGCGCGACCTCGACGGCGGAGACCTCGCGCAAGTGGATCTTCTCGGCGAGCTCGGCGGCGGTCAGCCGGACCAGCTCGCGACTCACTGCTCCTCCCCCAGGATCTGCGGCACCCGGAAGCGCCCGTCCTCGGCCGCCGGCGCGCCGGCCAGCGCCTGCTCCTGGGTGAGCCCCGGGCGGCGCTCGTCGGGCCGGAAGACGTTCACCAGCGGTACGGCGTGCGAGGTCGGCGGGATGTCGTCGGCGGCCACCTCGCCGACCCGGGCCACGGCGCCGAGGATCACGTCGAGCTGACCGGCGAACAGGTCGAGCTCGCCGTCGGTGACGGCGAGACGGGCCAGCCGGGCGAGGTGCGCGACCTCGTCACGGCCGATGGCCGAACGTGCGGCGGACATGTCCCTCCAGGGGTGACGGCGGGCGGCCGGGCGCACCGGCGGGCCCGCAGCCGAGTCTAGGACCGGCCACCCGGGCGGCTCGACGCGGTTGCCCGCCGTGACCCGCCCGTCACGCCGGCCCGGCCCGGACCTGACAGAATCGCGACCGGTGCGCGGCACCGGCGCCGCGGCCGGGGACGCCCCGCGGGTGCTCGACGAGTCGGGGGAGGCGTGCGGGGTGTCGTTCCTGCTCCGGATCGAGCTGCCGGACGAGCCGGGCAACCTCGGAGCCGTCGCCACCGCCCTGGGCAACGCGGGCGCGGACATCCTCGGCATGCACGTCGTCGAGCGCAGCGCGGGCCAGGCGGTGGACGACCTCGCCGTCGAGCTCCCGCCCGGTCGGCCGCCCGACGTGCTCATCACCGCCGCCGAGTCGGTGCCCGGGGTGCGGGTGGAGTCGGTGCGACCGCACTCCGGGCACCTGGACACGCACCGCGAGCTGGAGCTCGTCGAGGCCGTCACCGGCGACCCCGGGCGCGGGTTGCAGCTGCTCGCCGAGGGCGTCCCCCGGATCTTCCGGGCCGGCTGGGCGCTCGTCGCGGTGCGCGAGCAGGGGTGCTCGTTCCGGGTCGCGGAGAGCGCGGCCGCCCCCGAGACCCGCGCGGGCGACCTGCCGTGGCTGCCGCTGGCGGCCGCCGTCGTCATCGATCCCGCGGTGCACTGGGTGCCCGAGCCGTGGACCGCTCTCGACACCGAGCTCGCCGCGGCCCCGTTCGGCACCGGCCCGCGGGCCCTGGTGGTCGGCCGCCCGGGCGGTCCGGCGTTCCGGCGCTCCGAGCTGGCCCGGCTCACGCACCTCACCGGCATCGTCACCACGGTTCTGGGCGGCTGAGCCGAGGCCGCGCACGGCCCGGCAGGACCGCGGTCAGCCGCGCAGGGCGAGGGCGGCGCGGGCGAGGTCGTCGTTGCCGGTGGCGAGCCAACCGTCCGGTCGGACGAGCACGTCCTCGAAGCCGATCCGGGTGTCGATGTTCATCCGCAGGGCGTACTCGAGCACCGGCCAGGCGCCGTCCTCCTCCCCGTGCAGCAGCACCGGGACCTCCAGTGCCCCGAGCGCCCGCAGGATCCGCACGGCGTCGGCGACGGCGGTCTCCGGATCCGGCATCGTCGACTCGGCCAGCACCCGCACGGTGCCCGGTGGCACGCCGTGCTGGCGCAGCGTCACGGCGTCACCACTGGTCCAGACGCCGAGCTCGACCCCGATGCCCACCGACGCCGCCGCGGCGCAGACGTCCATCCAGCCCTTCTCGTGCACGTTGACCGAGCAGACGTCGGGCTTGTTCGTCCCGAGCCGCCCCCACGCGCACACGGCCTCGATCCGCCGGCGCGGGTCCGGCTCGATCCACCGGCCGGTGGTGACACCGATCTCCATCGCCGGGACGTCGGCCCGGATCGCGGCCACGGCCTCGCCGACGTGCAGGGGGTGCAGCGTCTCCAGGCCGTGCGGATCCCGCGGGTGGACGTGCACCGAGCTGATCCCGAGCCGGGCGACGGCGCGGGCGTCGCGTGCCAGGTGGCGGGCCTCCACGGGCAGCGCGGGGTGCGCGTCCTGGGGCCGAGACCCGTTGAGCACCGCCTGGAGCAACCCACACACCCACCTTCGACCGCATCCAGACTAGCCGCGACGCTGCCGCGGCGGCGCCCCCGATCGGAGACCCGCTCAGTCGATCACACGACCGGCCGCGGCCCGCGATCACCCCGGCCGGACGGGCACGTGCCCGGTTCCCCGGGCGAGCCCGTCGGTGCGGGCTCGCTCACCCTCCCGCGCGGGCGGCCTCCGGGCCCTCGTCGAGCAGGACGCGGAAGCCGGCCTCGTCGAGCACCGGTACCCCGAGCTCGACGGCCTTGTCGTACTTCGAACCGGGCGCGTCGCCCGCCACGAGGAACGCGGTGCGCTTCGAGACCGACCCCGCTGCCCGACCGCCCCGTGCCGTGATCGCCTCCTTGGCCTCGTCGCGGGAGAAGCCGTCCATCGACCCGGTGACGACGATCGACAGACCCTCGAGGCGGCGCGGCACCGAGGCGTCCTGCTCGTCGACCATCCGCACGCCCGCCGCGCGCCACCTGGCGACGACCTCGCAGTGCCAGTCGACGGAGAACCAGTCGCGGACCGCGGCGGCGATGGTGGGGCCGACCCCCTCCACCGACGCGATCGGCGCGAGGGCGGCGGCGACCGCCTTCGCCTGCGCCCGCGCCGCGGCCCGGGCGGCCCTGCCCGCCGCCTCCTCCTCGGCCGGCCCCGCCTCGTCCACCGGCCCGGCGCCCTCCGCCGGGGCTGCCGCGGCATCGCCCGGGCCGTCGTCGGCGGCACCGTCCGAGGTGATCTCGACGCCGGCCGCGGCGGTCTCGCGCGCCGCCTGCGCCGCGGCCGCCTCGATGGCCTGCATCGACCCGAACTCGCGGGCGAGCGCCTGCGCCGCGGTGGGCCCGACGTGCCGGATCGAGAGCCCGACCAGCACCCGCCACAGCGGCCGGTCCTTCGCCGCCTCGAGATTGGCCAGGAGCTTGCGTCCGTTCGCGGACAGCCCGCCCGCCTTGGTGCGGAACAGCTCGACGCGCAGCAGGTCGTCCTCGGTGAGCGCGAAGACGTCGCCCTCGTCGCGGACCACGCCCGAGGCCAGCAGCCCGGTGGCCGCCTCGTAGCCCAGTCCCTCGATGTCGAACGCGCCCCGGCCCGCCATGTGGAAAAGCCGCTCCCGCAGCTGGGCGGGGCAGGAGCGGGCATTGGGGCAGCGCAGGTCGACGTCGCCGGCCTTCTGATGGGCCAGCTCGGTGCCGCACTCCGGGCAGTGGGTGGGCATCACGAACTCGCGCTCGGAGCCGTCGCGCAGGTCGACGACGGGGCCGAGCACCTCGGGGATGACGTCGCCGGCCTTGCGCATGACGACGGTGTCGCCGATCAGCACGCCCTTGCGGCGGACCTCGTCGGCGTTGTGCAGCGTGGCCAGCGACACCGTGGACCCGGCGACGACGACCGGCTCCATGAACGCGAAGGGCGTGACCCGCCCGGTGCGCCCGACGTTCACGCGGATGTCGAGGAGCTTCGTGGTGGCCTCCTCCGGCGGGTACTTGTAGGCGATCGCCCAGCGCGGTGCGCGGGAGGTGGAGCCGAGGCGCCGCTGCAGAGCGACCTCGTCGACCTTCACGACCACGCCGTCGATCTCGTGCTCGATGTCGTGGCGGTGCTCGCCCCAGTACTCGACGTGCGCGCACACGTCGTCGATCCCGGTGAGGACCACGGTGCGCCCGGAGACCGGCAGCCCCCAGGCGCGCAGCGCGTCGTAGGACTCCGACTGCCGCTGCGGCGTGAAGCCCTCGCGCCGGCCCAGCCCGTGGCAGATCAGCCGCAGGTTGCGCGACGCGGTGACCCGCGGGTCCTTCTGCCGCAGCGATCCCGCCGCGGTGTTGCGCGGGTTCGCGAACGGCGGCTTCCCGGCCTCCACCAGCGAGGCGTTGAGCGCCTGGAAGTCCGCCAGCCGGAAGTAGACCTCGCCGCGGACCTCGACCAGCGCCGGCACCGACGCCTTCCCGGTGCCGGTGAGCCGGTCCGGGACCTCCTCCAGGGTGCGCATGTTCAGCGTGACGTCCTCGCCGGTGCGCCCGTCGCCGCGGGTGAGCGCCCGGACGAGCGCGCCGTGCTCGTAGACCAGCGAGACGGCGAGCCCGTCGACCTTGAGCTCGCAGAGGAAGTGCAGCCCGCCCGCGCCGGCGTCGCGGCCCACCCGCTCGGCCCAGGCGCGCAGCTCGTCGGTGGTGAAGGCGTTGTCCAGGCCGAGCATCCGCTCCAGGTGCGGGTGTGCGGCGAACTCGGTGGTGAACCGCCCCACCACCCGCTGGGTCGGCGACTCCGGCGTCACCAGCTCGGGGTGCGCCGCCTCCAGCTCCTCCAGCTCGCGCCACAGCGTGTCGAACTGCCCGTCGGAGATCACCGGCGAGTCGAGCACGTAGTAGCGGAACTGGTGGTCGGCGATCTCGGTGGCCAGCCGGGCGTGCCGCGCGCGCAGATCGGGGTCGGGGCTCACGCCGCGAGGCTACCCAGCGGCACCGACGGCGATCGGCTCCGGCGGCGCCGCCCGGAACGTCCGGCGGTAGGCCTGCGGGGACACCCCGCGCTCGCGGACGAAGTGCTCGCGCAGCACGGCCGCGGATCCGAATCCGGAGCGGCGGGCGACCTCCTCGACGGGCAGGTCGCCGCGCTCCAGCAGCCGCTCGGCCAGCCGCACCCGCCGGCTCGTCAGCCAGGCGTAGGGCGTGGTGCCGGTGGCGGCGCGGAACCGGCGGGCGAAGGTGCGCGGGGACAGGTGCGCGCGGGCGGCGAGCTCGTCCACCGAGAGCGGTTCGGCGGCGTGCTCGGCCGCCCAGTCCAGGACGTCCCCGAGCGGGTCGTCGCACGCGGGCACCGGCTGCTCGATGAACTGCGCCTGTCCGCCGTCGCGATGCGGCGGCACGACCATCCGCCGGGCGATCGTGTTGGCCACCTCGGCGCCGTGCACCTGCCGGATCAGGTACAGGGAGGCGTCGATGCCCGCCGCGGTGCCCGCACTGGTGACCACCGGCCCGGCGTCGACGTAGAGGACGTCCGGGTCGAGCTCGACGCGCGGGAACCTGGCGGCGAACCGCTCGGCGTAGCGCCAGTGGGTGGTGGCGCGCCGGCCGTCGAGCAGCCCGGTGGCGGCGAGGGTGAACGCGCCGGTGCAGTGCGCGAGGATCCGGCCACCCCGCTCGACGACGGCCCGCAGTGCCGCGGCGAGGCGCTCGGACGGCGCGTCGAGGTGCTGGCACCCGGTGAGCACGACGAGGTCCGCGGTGGCCAGCCGGTCCAGCCCGTGGTCGGGCCGGATGCGCAGGCCGGTGTCCGTGCGCACCTCCCCCGGCCGCTCACCGACGACCGCGTAGTCGTAGCCGGGCAGGCCGTCGGCCGTGCGGTCGTCGCCGAAGATCTCGCTGAACACGCCGAGCCCGAAGGTGCCCACGCCTTCGCAGGCGACCGTCGCGACGTCGCGGAGCTGCCAGTCCATGTTGGCAGGATACACGCGAATAACGGCGATCCTGCCACTCGTGCGCCGAACGGTCCTGGCGGATCCTTCCTTGCATGTTGAGCATCCACAGCCCCCGCCACGGCTCCCGCGTGCTGCTCTCCGAGCGGCGGATCCGGGCGGTGCACCACACCGACGACGGCATCGTGCTGGAGGTCGAGGGCCACGACGGCGAGCGCATGCTGCTCGTCACCGGCCGTGTCCTCGACGACCTGCCGGCCGCGGAGCGCGTCGCCCGCGCCCGCCGGGCGATCGCCACCGTCCGCGGGTCGGCCGGGCCGGTCCCGGCACCGACGGCGGCACCGGTCGCGGCCGCGGGCGACCACGCCCTCTGCGCCTGATCCGCGGTCGGGTCGGATCCGCAGGCCCGGTCGGCCCGACGGACCTTCGCGCGTACCCGGCGTGCCGACGTGCCGCCGGGGCCTGGCGGATCAGCCGGCGAGCGCGCGGATCGCGCCCAGCAACGTCACCACCGAGCGCTCCGTGGCGGCATGCCCCATCAGGCCGATCCGCCAGGCCCGCCCGGCGAACTCGCCCATCCCGCCGCCGACCTCGACGCCGTACTCCACCAGCAGGCGCCTGCGGGCCACCGCGTCCTCGAGACCGGCGGGCAGCAGCGCCGCGGTGAGCTGCGGCAGCCGCACCCCGCCGGCCGCGACGAGGGAGAACCCGAGCTCGACCAGCTCGGCCTGCAGCAACGCGCCCACCCGCGCGTGCCGCGCCCACACCTGCTCCACGCCCTCCTCCAGCAGCCGGCCGAGCCCGGCGTGCAGGGAGTACGCCAGCGTCGACGAGGCGGTGTGGTGGTAGGTGGGTGGGGCGGCGAGGAAGTAGTCGTGCAGCAGGCCGAGGTCGAGGTAGAAGGACCGGATCGGGCTGCGGCGGGTCCGAATCCGCTCGACGGCGCGCGGCCCGAGCGTCACCGGCGCGAGCCCGGGCGGTGCGCCGAGGCACTTCTGCGACGCCGAGTAGCACGCGTCGATGCCCCAGGCGTCCACCTCCAGCGGGGTGCCGCCGAGGGCGGTGACGGCGTCGACGAGCAGCAGGGTGTCGGTGCCGGCCAGCTCCGCGCCGAGCGGCGCGACGTCGTTGCGCACGCCGGTGGAGGTCTCGGCGGCCACGACGGCGAGCGCTGCCGCGTGCGGGTGGGCGCGCTGCGCGGCCAGCAGGTCCGCGGGGTCGAGCGCGGTGCCCCAGGGCGCCTCGACGCGCACCACCTCGGCACCGCCGCGGCGGGCGACCTCGCACAGCCGCTCGCCGAAGTAGCCGTTGACGCCGACGACGATCGTGTCGCCCGGCTCCAGCAGCGACACCAGGCAGGCCTCCATCCCCGCGCTGCCGGTGCCGCTCACCGGCAGTGTGAGCGGGTTGGCGGTGCGGAAGACCGCACGCAGCCGGTCGGCGACGTCGGCGATCACCCCGAGGTACTCCGGGTCGAGGTGCCCGAGCACGGGGCGGGCGAGCGCCTCCGCGGCCTCGGGGTAGGGCACCGACGGGCCGGGGCCGAGCAGCAGTCGATCGCCGTGCACGGCGGCACCCTACCCGCTGCCCGGCCACGTGCTCCCCCGTCGGGGCCCGGTACCGAACTACCGGTCGTCCGGGTCGAGGAATGCCTCGCCGAGCTCGCGGGCCAGCGCCATGGCCCGCCGCGCCCACTGCGGCGAGGCGCCGGCGAGCCCGCACGCGGGGGTCGGGACGGCCAGTTCGGCGAGGCGGTGCCGGGCGAACCCGAGCCGGTCGGCGAGCTCGAATGCGCGGGCGGCCAGCTCGCGGGCACCCGGCGGCGGTGCGTCACCGCCCGGTTCGGTGGCCGGCACCAGGCCGAGCAGCAGCGGCGTGCCGGCGTCCCAGATCTCACCGATCGCGTCGAGCGTCGCGGCCCGCGCGGTGGCCGCGGCGAACGCGGGCAGCGTCGCGTCGATCCCGACCGCCGCCGCCCCCGTGCCGGCCAGCAACCGCAGCGGCGCCGCCGCGGCGCAGCAGTGCAGCACGACCGGCACCTCGAGCGCGGTGACGACGTCGCGCAGGGCGTCCTGCACCTCCGGGGCGGGCACCGCCGCGACGGTCCCGTATCCCGAGGGAGTGGGCAGCGCACCCGCGAGAACCGCCGGCAGCGACGGCTCGTCGAGCTGCACCACGACCCGCGCCCCGGTGCGTGCCGCCACCTCCGCGACGTGGCCCCGCAGCCCCTCGACGAGGCTCGCCCGGAACTCGCGCACCGCGCCGGGATCGGTGAGCACGCGGTGCCCGGAGTGCAGCTCGACGTTCGCGGCGAGCGTCCACGGGCCGGCCGCCTGCACCTTCAGCCAGGCCGGGCGGGTGCGCTCGCAGGCCTCGTCGAGGGCGTCGAGGTCACCCTTGCGCAGGTCGACGGCGCGGCGGTGCTCGTGCCCGGGCCGAGCGGTGACCCGGTAGCCGCTGGGGACGACCTCGACCGCGAGGTCGACGAGCAGGCCCGCCGCGCGGCCGATCATGTCGGCACCCACGCCCCGGTCGGGCAGCTCAGCCAGATGCGGCAGCACCTGGAACTCGCCGGTGACCGTCGCCGCGGCCTCGCGGGCGTCGGTGCCCGGCAGCGAGCCGACCCCGGTGGCCGCGCCGGCGGGCCAGCGCACCGGCTCCGGCGACGCCGGCGGATCACCCGCCTCCGGGACGACGATCGCACCGCCGGCCGCGGTCTGCGCCGGCCGTGCCCCGGCGAGTCCGGCCGCGGCGAGGGCGGCTTCCAGCGCGTCGTCGGTGCTCATGCGCGCTGTCTACCACCGCCGCCGGGGGCGTCATGCCGCGCGGTACCGGGCGTCGAAGAGGCAGTAGACGCCGAACACCGCCAGGCCCGCGGCGAGGACGCACAGCAGCACCCGCCCGAACGGTTGCGTGCCGAGGGTCTGCAGGGCGGCGTCGAGCCCGACGGGCTGGTCCGGGTCGAACCGCACGGCGGCGACGAGCAGCAGCACCCCGATCCCGCCGTACGCGACCCCGAGCGCCGTCCAGCCGAGCCGGCCGAGCCGGGTGACCAGGAACGAGCGGCGCAGGCCGGCCCCGCGCAGGTCCAGCTCGCGCAGGAACTTCGCCGCGACACCCCGGAACGCCGCGTAGCCGGCCACGCCGAGGACGCCGAGGCCGAGCAGGCCCACGAGATAGCGCCCGCCGGGCAGGCCGAACAGGCCCTGCGCCGATCCCGAGCCGCCGCCCCCGGAGGCACCCTTCGCCGCGATCTTGCCGGCGGACCAGGCAAGCGCCCCGAACACGCCCGCCTCGGCGAGGTTGATCCCGATTCGCAGCGCGCGCTGCCGCGCGGGTGCCCGCAGGTGCCCCCACACCGCCTCGGCGAGCTGCCACCCGACCAGGGCGACGAGCCCGACCGTGATCACCCAGAGCAGGGGCCGCCCGGCACCGCTGCCGGCGAGCGCGCCGAGCGCGCCGGACTTGTCGGCCTTCTCGGAGTCGCCGAACGCCACCTGCAGGGCGAGCACCGCGATCATGACGTGCACCAGGCCGTAGGAGACCAGCCC
>DATLGI010000103.1:0-20454 GCA_035540535.1 Pseudonocardia sp. | reverse complement strand
CCCTAGGTCCCGACGGAGGGCACCGTCATCGGATAGGTTCCGGCGGGAGCGCCGTCGCGCGCGCACGGGCGGCGGTGGAAGGCCACGGGGACGGGGGCGGCGTTGACCCCGATCGACGACGTCCTGGTCGTCGGCGGCGGCCCGGCCGGGCGGGCCCTCGCGGCGGCCTGCGGTGACGCGGGCCTGCGGACCACCCTGCTGGACCCGGCACCGGAACGGCCCTGGCGCGCGACGTACGGCGCGTGGGCCGGCGAGCTGCCGCCCGACCTGCCCGCGGGGGTGCTCGCCGCGCGCGTGCGGGGCCGCGCCGTGGGCCACGTGGAGCACCGGCTGGGTTGGGACTACGCCGTGTTCGACGTGCCCGCGCTGCGGGCGCACCTGGACGCGGCGATGGCCCGCGGCGGGGTCCGGGTCGAGCGCGGCCGGGCCACGGCGGGCTCGCGCGGCACGGTGGCACTGGCCGGCGGCACGGTCCGGCGGGCCGGTGTCGTCGTGGACGCCGGGGGGCAGCGACGGCCGCTCGTCCGAGACGCCCCGTCCGGGCGCCGGCCTCCCGTCGAGCAGACCGCGTTCGGCGTCGTCGTCGACGCGGCGGTGGCCACCGCGCTGGTCGGTCCGGACGAGGCCCTGTTCATGGACTGGCGCCGGGACCACGGCGAGCCGGGCTGGCCCACCTTCCTCTACGGGGTGCCGCTCGGCGGCGGGCGCGTCCTGCTGGAGGAGACCTCGCTGGCCCGCCGGCCCGGCCTGCCGCTGCCGCAGCTGCGGCGCCGGCTGTACGCCCGGCTCGCCCGGCACGGCGTGCACCCGCCCGACGGCGCGCCGCAGGAGCGCGTGCGGTTCACCGTGGACCTCCCCCGCCACCGCGCCCCCGGTGTGCTCGGCTTCGGCGCGGCGGCGCCGCTGGTACACCCGGCCACCGGGTTCAGCGTCGCGGCCGCGCTGACCCTCGCCCCCGCCGTCGCCGCGCGGCTGGCCCGCCACCTGCCGGGCTCGCCCGCGGCCGCGCTGGCGGCCGCCCGCCGCGCGATCTGGCCACCGCAGGCCCGGTTCGTGCACCTGCTGCGCCGCCGCGGCCTCGTGGCGCTGCTGCGGATGCCCCCGGAGCAGGTGCCCGGGTTCTTCGACACGTTCCTCGACCTGCCCGCGGCGCACCGTTGGGCCTACCTCACCGGGCGAGCGGACCTGGCCGGCACCGTCGCGGCGATGAACGCGCTGTTCGCCGCGGCCGGCTGGACGCTCCGCGGGCGCCTGGTCGTCCCCGAGCTGCTCCGCACGGTCCGGTGATTCCCGCGCTGCCGGTGCGTGACCGGCTGCTACCGGCGGTAACATCGCGGCGCGTCACACCGCCGAGCCGAAGGCTGCCCATGTCCGCGTACCGCACCATCGTCGTCGGCACCGACGGCTCCGCCACCTCCTTCGCCGCCGTCGAGCGGGCGGCCGCGGTCGCCAGGGACAGCGCCGCCGAACTCGTCATCGTGTCCGCCTACACCCCCGCGAGCCGGGAGGACACCGCCGAGGCCGAGGACGCCCTCAAGGACGAGGCGTTCCTGGTCCGCGGGTGGACCCCCGCCGAGGAAGCGCTGCGCTCGGCCGAGGACCGCGCGGCCGCCGCCGGCGCCACGAAGATCGTCACCCGGGCGGCGGACGGTGCGCCCGTCGACGTGCTGCGCGCCGTCGTCGCCGACACGGGTGCCGATCTGCTGGTCGTCGGAAACCGCGGCCTGAACACGCTGTCCGGCCGCCTGCTCGGCTCGGTGCCGTCGGACGTCGCGCGACGCGCCGGCGTGGACGTGCTGATCGTTCACACCACCGGGTGACCGAAGGTCCAGCTCGCCGATGCGCCGGCATCGTCGGCGATGCGGACCGATCACTCGTCGGGCCGCTCGGCCGCTCGGCCGATCGGGGGTCTCCCTTGCTGCTCACGTTAGCCTCACCTTACTCTGCGATCTGAGGACAGCCTAACCACGCTATTCGGGGCGTCCGCCGATCGAGGGAGGTCCGACCATGACCTGCTACCTGCGGATGCACGAGGTGGCGGTACTCGTCCACCGCGACGACCGGAGCGCGGACGACGGGCCCACGGACTGGGACGACGTGCTGCGCCGCTGGCGCGGCGCCCGGGGCGTGGACGGCCGCGACGCCGCGCTGGCGGCCATGCCGATCGATCTCGTGGAGGTCGACGACCTGCCGTCCGCGGATCTCGACGCGCACGCCGGGCTGATCCTGTCCGGCCGCGCGGACCAGGTGCTGCTCGCCGGGATGGCCGACCGCATCGCCGCGTTGCTCGCCCGCGGCGGCACCGTCGTGTTCAGCGGGCAGATCACCCACGACTGGCTCCCCGGCGCCGGGCCCTACGAGCGGACCGAGCCGGTCCCGGCCGGGCCGCCGGCGCTCGCCGACCATCCGGTGTTCGCCGGCGTCGATCCCGAGGAGCTCGAGGGCTCGTTCCTCTACCCGGGCGGGCGGCACCACCCGCCGACCGGCGCGGAGGTGATCGCCCGGCGGACCGACGGCTCCCCCGGCGCCTACGTCGACCACAGCACCACCGCCGGCACGGTCCTGCTGCACTCCGGGGCCAACCTGCTGGCCTACGGCACCTCCACCGGGACGCGGGCCCGGATCGTCCCGCAGCTGATCGCTTGGGTGGCGGGCGCGCACCTCGGGGTGACCTGGTGACCGGGCTGGTGGCGCTGTCCAGCGGCTCGGCCGCGGAGACGGCGACGCTGGAGCACCCCCGCTTCCGCCACCTGCTCGACGCGGTGGTCTACACCGGCCCCGGCGCCGACACCGCCGCGCTGGACGGCGCCGCCGCCGTCTGGGTGCCGGAGGGCACGCCACGGCGACGCCTGCGGGCGCTGGCCCCCGCCCTCGACGCGGTCCTCGCCCGTGGCGGCACGGTGCTGCTGTTCGGCGACCAGCAGGCCGGCTGGCCTGCCGGCGTCGAATGGACCTACCGGCCCGCGGGCGGGGCCGGGGAGACCGTGGTCCCGCCGGGCTCGGCCTGGGCCGGCACCGAGGTGGGTGCGGCCGCCGGCCGGCTGCACCACCACGGCGTGCTCACCCCGCCCGACGGTGCCGAGGTGCTGCTCGCCGCCCCGGACGACGCGCCCGTCGTCCACCTCGACCGCGTGAGCACGCCGGGAGCGCTGCTCGTGAGCACCGTCGACCCGCTCGCCCACTTCGGCCACACCGGGTCGGCCGAGGCCGGCGACTACCTCGACGTCCTGTTGCCGTGGGTGACCGAGCACCTGCTGACGAGCGGAGCCCGCCGGTGAACCGCCGCCTGCTCCCCCTCCTGCTCGCCGCCACGATCGCCGGCGCCGCCTGCTCCGCGGACGGGGACGCCGCGGCACCGGTGGACGGACCGGCATCCGCGGATCGGCTCACCATCGCGCTGCCCGAGGCGCGCGGCCCGCTCAACCTGTTCGCCGGGAGCGACGAGGCCGTCGCCGAGCTGGTCTACGACAAGCTGCTCGCGCCCTCGCCCTACGTCGAGGAGCCCCGGCCGTGGCTCGCCACCGAGGTCCGCTTCGTCGACCCGACGACGTGGGAGGCCGACCTGCGCGACGACGTCGTGTGGCACGACGGAGAGCCGTTCACCGCCGAGGACGTCGTCTTCAGCATCGCCTACTTCGCGCAGGCACCGACCGGGCGCTGGACCCACCACGTGAGCGACGTCCCGACGTTCGACGCGAGCCTCGTGGACTCCGACACGGTCCGCTTCACCTGTGCCTTCGCCTGCCCGGAACTCGGCACCGTGACGCTCGCCGACCTGCCGATCGTCCCCGAGCACGTCTGGGCCCAGGTCCCACCGGAGGACGCCAAGGAGGTCCGCGACCTGCCCGTGGGCACCGGCCCGTACCGACTCGTCGACTTCGACCCGGTGACCGGCTACCGCTTCGAGGCCAACACCGGCTACTTCGCCGGCGAGCCGACCGTGCGCGAGCTCGTGATGCCGGTCATCGAGGATCCGTCGGCCACCTTCACCGCGCTGCGGTCGGGTCAGATCGACGCCGCGCTGGCACCGGTCTCCCCGGAGCTGATCGCGGAGTTCTCCGCACCGGGGAGCCCCGTGCAGCTGGTCAGGACCGCCCCGTTCCAGTTCCCGGAGCTGCGGCTGAACTTCCGCAACGCCCCCTTCGACGACCCGGACTTCCGCCGCGCGATCAGCCGCGCCGTGGACCGGGCCGAGATGCTCGACACGGTCTTCCTCGGCCAGGGCCGCCCGGCCGACAAGGGATACCCGCACCCGGACGCGCCGTTCGCGAACCCGGAGCTGTCCACGCCGTACGACCCGGACGAGGCGCGGGCGATCCTCGACGGCCTCGGGCTCGTCGACATCGACGGTGACGGCGTTCGGGAAGGGCCCGGCGGGCCACTGCGCTACGAGATCCTCGCGAACGGCGGGCAGCCGATCGACATGCGGGCCGCCGAGCTGGTGGCCGAGGACCTCAGCGCCGTCGGGGTCGCGGCGACGGCGGTGCCGCTGGACGCCGGAACGCTCGCGGAGCGCTCCACCGAGCGGGACTTCGACCTCGTCATCGGCACGATCACCGCGCACGGCGTGGCCGACCCGACGCAGTTCATCATGTCCCACCGGTCCGGGTACCTCTGGGAACACCCGGAGATCCCGTACCCGGAGTTCGACGCCCTGTTCCGGCAGTGGCAGGCCAGCACGACAATCGAGGACCGGCTGGCCGCCCTCGACGACATCCAGGCGATGTTCAACGACCAGCCCACCTCGGTCCCGCTGTACTACCCCGACGAGTACTACGCGTTCCGCCCGGACCGCTACGCCGGCTGGGCCGAGTCCCCGGGCTTCGGCATCGTCCACAAATGGTCGCTCCTGCCCGCGGACGTGGTCCGGGGCGCGAACGCGGTCGTCGCGGGGGATTGAGCACCCGTGCTCGGGCGGTCCGCGTCGAAGCTCCTCCAGTACGCGCTGGTGGTGTGGGTGGCGGTGACGCTCAACTTCGCGTTGCCGCACCTGGCCCCCGGCGATCCCGTGGACTACCTCTACGGGGGCGACACCGGGGACCTCACGCCGGCGCAGCTGGAGCAGATCCGGGCGGGCTACGGCCTCGACGCCTCGGTCCCCGAGCAGTACCTGGCGTTCTGGACGAACCTGGCCGGCGGCGACCTCGGTACGTCGGTGGCGCTCAACCGGCCGGTGGTCGACGTGCTCCTGGAGCGCCTGCCGTGGACGCTCGCGCTGGTCGGGACCGGGATCGTCGCCTCCACCGTGCTGGGCACGCTGCTCGGGGCGCTCGCGGCGTGGCGGCGCGGCAGCCGGTCGGCCGCGGCCCTGGTCTCGGGCGTGCTCGTGCTGGACGCGATGCCGAGCTTCTGGGTCGGCATGATCCTCATCGCGGTGTTCTCGGTGACCCTGGGCTGGTTCCCCTCCTACGGCGCGACGACGATCGACGCGACGGGCGCGGCCTGGCTCGCCGAGGTGGCCACCCGGATGGCACTCCCGGTCGCGACGATCACCCTGGCGACCCTGGGCGCGTTCTTCCTGCTGACACGGGCGGCCATGGTGACCGTGCTCGACGAGCCGTTCGTCCGCCACGCCCACGCCAAGGGCCTGACCGGGCGGCAGGTCGCCCTCGGACACGCCCTGCGCACGGCGCTGCTGCCGGTGTACACCAACATCACCCTCGCGGCGGGCGCGCTGCTGTCCGGCGCGGTGGTCGTGGAGACGGTCTTCGCCTATCCCGGGCTCGGTCGATTGATCTTCGAGGCGGTCGTGGTCCGCGACTACCCCCTGCTCCAGGGCGCGTTCCTGCTGGTCACCGTCGGGATCATCGGCGCGAACCTGGTCGCGGACCTCACCTACCCGCTGCTGGACCCCCGCGTCCGGCAGGGCCGGGCGGCGCTGACATGACCGGCGTCGACATGATCAGGCCCCCGCGCCACGCGCGCCGGAGCGCGGCGGTCGGGCTGACGATCCTCGCCACGCTGGCCCTCGTCGCGCTGGCCGCCCCGCTGCTGTCGCCCTACGACCCCGCCGAACGGGTCGGCCGGCCGTTCGGCCCGCCGTCGGCGGCTCACCTGCTCGGCACCAACGACGTCGGCCACGACCTGCTCTCCGAGCTGATCCACGGAGCCCGGGCCTCGCTGCTGGTCGGGGTCGTCGCCGCGCTGGCCGCCACCGTGATCGGGGCGGTGGTCGGCGTCCTCGCCGGCTACACCCGCGGCTGGGTCGACACCGCGCTGATGCGGTTCGTCGACGTCGTGCTGGCGCTGCCGGTCCTGCCGCTGACCATCGTGATCGGCGTCTTCGCCGGGCCCGGGCTGCTCACCCAGATCGCCGTGATCGCCGCGGTGATCTGGGCCGGCGTGGCGCGCGAGCTGCGCAGCCAGGTGCTCTCGCTGCGCGAGCGCGATCACATCCAGGCCCAGCGGGCGATGGGCGCCGGCCCGCTGCACGTGCTGCCCCGCCACGTCCTGCCCGCGGTGGCGCCGCTGGTGGTGCCGCAGTTCGTGCTGGCGACCAAGACCGCGATCCTGCTGGAGGCCTCCCTGGCGTTCCTCGGGCTCGGGGACATCTCGGCGAAGAGCTGGGGGACGATGCTCTCGCTCGCGCACGCCCGCAGCGCCTTCCTCACCGACGCCTGGCTGTGGTGGGTCCTCCCGCCCGGCCTGGCGATCGCGGTGACGGTGCTCGGGTTCGCGCTGCTCGGGTCCGCGTTCGAGGAGCGGTCCCGCCCGGCGCTGCGCGACGCGCCCCCGCCCGCACGTCGGAGCCGCGACGCCGTTCCCGGGGCCGGGGCACCGCGCGGTTCCGACGTCCGGGATCCGCTGGTGGTCGAGAACCTCACCGTCACCTACGGTGCGCGGGCGGCCGTCCGCGAACTCTCGCTGCGGGTCGGCGCGGGCGAGGTGCTCGGGCTGGTCGGCGGATCCGGTTCCGGGAAGTCGACGGTCGCGGCGGCGGCGGTCGGGCTGCTCCCCCCGGCCGCCCGGGTGAGCGCCGGGCGGGTGCTCGTCGACGGCCACGACGTCGCCCGCCTCGACGCTGAGGCGGCCCGCCGCCTGCGCGGAGACCGGGTCGCGCTCGTCCCGCAGGAGGCGATGGCGGCGCTCAACCCGGTGCGCACGGTCGGCGACCAGCTGGCCGAGGCGGTGCTCGCGCACCGGGCGGTCGGGCGGGCGGCGGCCGCGCGGCGCGCCGCGGACCTGCTCGAGCTGGTGGGTCTGGACCCCGCGCGGGTGCGGGACCACCCGCACCAGCTCTCGGGCGGCATGCGGCAGCGGGTGGTGATCGCGATGGCCCTGGCCAACGACCCGGCGCTGGTCGTCGCCGACGAACCCACCACCGGGCTGGACCTCGTCGTGCAGGCCGAGGTGCTCGCCCTGCTGGCGGACCTGCGACGCCGGCTCGGCCTGGCGATGCTGGTGATCACCCACGACCTGCCGGTCGCCGAGGCGGTGGCCGACCGGATCGGCGTGCTGCGCCGCGGCGAGCTGGTCGAGGTCGGCCCGGCCGCGCAGGTCGTCCACCATCCCGAGCACCCGTACACCCGCGCGCTGCTCGCCGCCGTGCCCCGCTTCGCCGGGCACCCCGCCGCCGTCGGGATCACCGCCGCCGGGCAACCCCTCGGCGGCGGGGCGCGGTGCTGCCGCGCCGCTGTGCCCAGCGACGCGAACGCGCTGGTCGAATGAGCAGGACACCCGGGCAGCCGGCCCTGCTGCAGGTCGAGGGCCTGTCGGTGGTCTTCCGGTCCCGGGCCGGCGCGCCGGTCACCGCGGCCGAGCACGTCTGCCTGACGGTCGGGACGCGGGAGGCGGTCGGGCTGGTCGGCGGCTCCGGCGCCGGGAAGTCGACCGTCGTGCGGGCGGTCGCGGGGCTCGTCCGGCCCGACGCCGGGCGCATCCTGCTCGACGGTCACGACGTCTGGGCCGGGTCGGCCCGGCGGCGGCGCGCGCTGCGCCGCGACCTGCACCTGGTGTTCCAGGACCCGTACACGTCGCTGCCCCCGACCCTGCCGGTGGCCGCCATCGTCGCCGAGCCGCTGGTGATCCACCGCCTGGCCGGTCGCGAGCGCCGCCGGGAGCTGGCCGCGGCGGCGCTCGAGGCCGTGCGGCTGCACCCGGTCGGGCGGTACCTGCCCCGGTACCCGCACCAGCTGTCCGGCGGCGAGCGGCAGCGGGTCGCCCTGGCCCGCGCGCTCGTCACGGGTCCACGGCTGATCCTGGCCGACGAGCCCACCCAGATGCTCGACGCCGCCCTGCGCGCCGAGCTGGTCGACCTGCTCGACGAGCTGCGCACCACCCGCGGCCTGGGCGTGCTGCACATCACCCACGACCTGGCCCTGGCCGCGCGTTCCTGCTCGCGGCTGGCCGTGATGGCGGCCGGCCGGGTCGTCGAGCAGGGCGCCACCGGCGAGGTCCTGGCCCACCCCGCGCACCCCGCCACCGCCGCGCTCGTGGCGGCCGCCGCCACCCTGCACCCGATGTGAAGGAGCACCGTCATGGAGGAGGAAGCGTGAGCGTCGTCGCCAGGATCGACATGGACATCCGGTCGGAAGCAGGCACCGCGCAGGACCCGCGGCTCGAGCAGCTCGACTGCTACGCCCTGGGCTCGGCCGACCTCTCCCGCTACGCCGGGCTGGTCTTCCCGGCCACGGTCGACCAGGAGTACCTCGCGGGCATCCGGCACGTGGTCCGCCGCTACCTCGACGGCGGGGGCGTCGTCGTGTTCGGTGGGCATCTGCTGCGCGACTGGCTGCCGGGCGCCTCGGCGTTCGTCCCGCTGGCGCGGCCGGGCCTGGCCGCCTACCGCGTCGAACGGGTGGCCGAGCACCCGGTCTTCGCCGGTGTCGATCCCGACGACCTGACGTTCCGCCGCGGCGTCGCCGGGTTCTTCGCCCGGGGCCATCACCCCCTGCCACCCGGCGCCGAGGTGCTCACCGAGCTGGCCGGCGGGCTGCCCGCCACCTACGTCGACCGCGTCTCGACCGCCGGCACGATCCTGGTGCACACCAGCGCGGACCTGCTCGGCTACGGCGCGTCCGGCGACGGCACGGCGACCCGCATCCCCGGCCAGCTCCTGGACTGGGTCGTCGCCGAGTCCACCCGCCGGCGTGCGGCCCTCCCGGGGCGGGCGGGTGGCGGCCTCGCCGCCGTCTACGGCGGGTCAGCCGCACACCACCGGGCGCTCACCGAGCCGAAGTACGCCCGACACCTGACCGGCGGCCTGCTCCCCCTGCCCGCGCTGGCCGACACCGACCTCACCCGCTTCGATGCGGTGATCGTGCCCGAACGCCTGCACCGGGGCCTGCTCACCGCGGCCGCGCCCCGGTTCCGGGACCTGCTCGACGCCGGCGGCACGGTCCTCGCGTTCAGCGGCGGGGAGCCGGTGCCGGAGTTCCTGCCCGGTGTGGAGTGGGAGCACCGCCCCACGAACTACTGGTGGTGGCTGGAGCGGGGCGCCGACCTCGGCCTGCGCTCGCCACACCCCGACCACGGCCTGTTCGACCACCTCGGGCTGCGCGACTGCACCTGGCACTACCACGGGGTGCTGCACCCGCCGGCCGGCGCGCAGGTGCTGGTCGAGCTCCGTCCCGGGGAGGCACTGCTCTACGTGGACGAGGTCACCACGCCCGGCCGGCTGGTGGTCGCCACGCTGGACCCGTGGAGCCACTTCGGCAGCCACTTCATGCCCGCCACCGAGCGGTTCCTCGACGGCTTCCTGCCGTGGGCGTCCGGGCTCACCAGGACCGCCGTGGTCCCCGCCCCCGCCGGCCGCTGACCCAGCGGTGATGCGGATGCGGGGGTAGCCGACGTACCGGCCGCGGTTAGACCCGGAAGCCGAGGGCCCGCAACTGCTCGCGACCGTCCTCGGTGATCTTCTCGGGGCCCCACGGCGGCATCCACACCCAGTTGATCCGGATGTCGTCCACCAGTCCGCCGCCGGCGCCGCCCGTGAGGACCGCCCGGGTCTGGTCCTCGATCACGTCGGTCAGCGGGCAAGCCGCCGAGGTGAGCGTCATGTCGATGGTGGCGACACCGTTCTCGGCCTGGATGCCGTAGACCAGCCCGAGGTCCACCACGTTGATGCCGAGCTCGGGGTCGACCACGTCGCGCATGGCCTCCTCGAGGTCCTCCACGGACGGCTCCTCGGCGCGCGGCGCGGGTGGCTCGGGCATCCCGGCCGCTCCTCGCACCACATCGGTCTCCTCGCTCACGTCACGGCTCCCTTCCGGTCGGTCACGCGGACGACCGCGTCCTTGAATGCCATCCAGCCGAGCAGGGCGCACTTGACCCGGGCCGGGTAGCGGGCCACCCCGGCGAAAGCGACACCGTCGCCGAGCAGCTCCTCGTCCGGCTCGACCGTGCCGCGGCCCTGCGCCATCTGCTGGAACGCCGCCAGGATCCGCATCGACTCCTCGACCGAGCGACCCACCACCAGGTCGGTGAGCACCGACGCCGCGGCCTGGCTGATCGAGCAGCCCAGGGCCTCGTAGGACACGTCCGTCACGGTGTCCCCCGCGAGCTTCACCCGCAGGGTGATCTCGTCGCCGCAGGTCGGGTTGATCTGGAACGACTCGGCGTCGAACGGCTCGCGCAACCCGGCGCCGTGCGGCGACCGGTAGTGGTCGAGAATGATCTCCTGGTACATCTGCTGGAGCTGCATCAGCTCACCCCGAAGAACTCGCGGGCCGCCCGCACGCCCTCGACGAGCGCGGCGACCTCGTCGAGCGTGTTGTAGACGTGGAACGTCGCGCGCGCCGTCGCCGCCACCCCGAACCGGCGGTGCAGGGGCCAGGCGCAGTGGTGACCCACCCGGATCGCGATCCCGCGGTCGTCGAGGACCTGGCCGACGTCGTGGGCGTGCACCCCGTCCACCACGAATGCCACGGCACCGCCGCGGTCCTCCAGCGTGCGCGGTCCGAGGATCCGGACCCCGGGCACCTCGGCGAGCCCGCGCAGCGTGGCGTCGGTGAGCGCCAGCTCGTGCGCGTGCACCCGGTGCATCCCGATGTCGTCGAGGTAGTCGACCGCGGCGGCCAGGCCGACGGCCTGCGAGGTCATCGGCACCCCGGCCTCGAACCGCTGCGGCGGCGGCGCGTAGGTGGAGCCCTCCAGGCGCACCAGCTCGATCATCGAACCGCCGGTCAGGAACGGCGGCATGGCCGCGAGCAGCTCGCCGCGTCCGAACAGCACCCCGATGCCGGACGGCCCGAGCATCTTGTGCCCGGAGAACACCGCGAAGTCCACCTCGAGCGCGGTGAGGTTCACCGGCATGTGCGGCACGGACTGGCAGGCGTCGAGCAGCACCAGCGCGCCGACGGCCCGCGCGCGGCGGACCAGCTCGGCCACCGGCGAGACGGTGCCCAGCACGTTGGACTGATGGGCGAAGGCGACGAGCCGGGTCCGGTCGGACAGCTCGATCGCGTCGAGGTCGAGCCGGCCCTCGTCCGTGACGGGGTACCAGCGCAGGGTCGCCCCGGTGCGCCGGCACAGCTCCTGCCACGGCACGAGGTTGGCGTGGTGCTCCAGCTCGGTGATCACGATCTCGTCGCCGGGACCGAGGGCGAACCGCTCGGACTCCGGGCCGAGACCGGTGCGGACGCTGGCGTTGCCGAACGCGTAGGCAACGAGGTTGATCGCCTCGGTGGCGTTCTTCGTGAACACGACCTCGTTCACGTCGGCCCCGATGAACGCGGCGATCCGCGCGCGCGCCGCCTCGTAGGCGTCGGTGGCCTCCTCGGCGAGCTGGTGGGCGCCGCGGTGCACCGCCGCGTTGTGCTGCTCGAGGAAGGCGCGCTCGGCGTCCAGCACCGGGCGCGGCCGCTGCGCGGTGGCCCCGGAGTCCAGGTACACCAGCGGCCGCCCCCCGCGCACCGTGCGCTGCAGGATCGGGAAGTCGCCGCGCAGGGCCGTGACGTCCAACGCGGCGACGTCCGGCCCGACCGGGGCCCTGACGTCGGCGGCGGTCACGACGACGCCGCTCCCGCCGGCTCCGCCCGCGCGGTGAACCGCTCGTAACCGTGCGCCTCGAGGTCGTCGGCCAGCTCCGGGCCACCGGACTCGACGATGCGGCCGCCGGCGAACACGTGCACGCGGTCGGGGCGGATGTGCTGGAGGATCCGCGTGTAGTGGGTGATCAGGAGCACGCCGGTCTCGCCGCCCTCCCGGAACCGGTTCACGCCCTCGCTGACCACCCGCAGGGCGTCGACGTCCAGCCCGGAGTCGGTCTCGTCGAGCACCGCGATCCGCGGCTTGAGCAGGGCGAGCTGCAGCACCTCGTGGCGCTTCTTCTCCCCGCCCGAGAAGCCCTCGTTGACGTTGCGCTCGGCGAAGGCGGGGTCGATGTCGAGGTCGGACATCGCGGCCTTGACCTCCTTGACCCAGGTCCGCAGTTTCGGCGCCTCGCCGCGCACGGCGGTGGCCGCCGAGCGCAGGAAGTTGGCCGTGGACACGCCGGGCACCTCGACCGGGTACTGCATGGCGAGGAACAGGCCGGCGCGGGCGCGCTCGTCGACGGTCATGGACAGCACGTCCGTGCCGTCCATCGTCACGCTCCCGCGGGTGACCTCGTACTTCGGGTGGCCGGCGACCGCGTAGGCGAGCGTGGACTTGCCCGAGCCGTTGGGGCCCATGATGGCGTGGGTCTCGCCGGCCCGGACCGTGAGGTCGACGCCGGTGAGGATCTCCTTGGTGCCGCCGTCGACCGCGATCGCGACGTGCAGGTCCTTGATCTCCAAGGTGGACATGTGGCTCTCAGACTCCGTGGTGGTGGGGAACTCAGGCACCGGTGACGGCCAGTTCGGCCTCGATCGCGGCCTCCAGCCGCTCGCGCAGCTCGGGCAGCGGGATCTTGGACAGGATCTCGCCGAAGAACCCGCGGACCACGAGCCGCCGCGCCACGTCCTCCGGGATCCCCCGGCTCTGCAGGTAGAACAGCTGCTCGTCGTCGAACCGGCCGGTGGCGCTGGCGTGCCCGGCGCCGGCGATCTCGCCGGTCTCGATCTCCAGGTTCGGCACCGAGTCGGCGCGGGCGCCCGGGGTCAGCACGAGATTGCGGTTGAACTCGAAGGTCTCGGTGCTCTCCGCGGCCGCACGGATCAGCACGTCGCCGATCCAGACGGTGTGCGCGCCATCGCCCTGCAGGGCGTTCTTGTACAGCACGTTGGACCGGCAGTGCGCCACGCCGTGGTCGACGAGCAGGCGTTGCTCCAGGTGCTGCCCGGCGTCGGCGTAGCCCAGGCCGAGCAGCTCGGCGTCGCCGCCGGGGGCGCGGTAGTTCACCGTCGAGACCACACGCACGAGGTCCCCGCCCAGCTGCACCGCGACGGCGCGCAGGACGGCGTCGCGGCCGATCGAGAAGTGGTGCGACCCCAGGTGCACGGCGTCGTCGGCCCACTCCTCGGTGACCACGAGGTGCAGCGTGGCGCCGTCGGCGACCACGACCTCGAGATTGTCGGCGAGCGTGCCCGAGCCCCGGTTCTCGACCACCACGGTGGCGTGCGTGTGCGGGGTGGTGCGGATCTGCACGTGTCCGGCCGCCGTGACGCCCTCGCCCGGTCCGGTCACCGTCACGGTGACCGGGTCGGGCGTGCCGTCCAGGGTGACGATCGTGGCCTCGGCGACCGCCGACCAGGCGGCGGCGGCGACGCGGTCGGCCGGGACGCCGCCCGCGCCGATCCGCTCGTCGTCGCGGCCGACCGTCTCCACGGTCGCGCCGTCGGACACGGTCACGGCGGACGGGGCATCGAACGTCGTGGCGCGCTCGAGCCCGCGCAGCCGGCGCCTCGGCGTGAACCGCCAGTTCTCCTCGCGACCGCTCGGGACCTCGAAGGCCTCGACGTCGTAAGAGGTGAACCGCTCGCTCGCCGACGCGAGCGGCTTGGAACCCTGGCCCTCCTTGGCGCCGGCCAGCTCGGGAGCCAGGCCAGTGACCTCGGTCATCCGACCGACCCCTCCATCTGCAGCTCGATGAGGCGGTTCAGCTCCAGCGCGTACTCCATCGGCAGCTCGCGCGCGATCGGCTCGACGAACCCGCGCACCACCATCGCCATCGCCTCGTCCTCGGTCAGGCCGCGGCTCATCAGGTAGAACAGCTGGTCCTCGCTCACCTTCGAGACCGTGGCCTCGTGCCCCATCGAGACGTCGTCGGTGCGGACGTCGACGTAGGGATAGGTGTCCGAGCGGCTGATCGTGTCCACGAGCAGGGCGTCGCACTTCACCGTGGACCGCGAGTGGTGCGCGTTCGGGTTGACCCGGACGAGCCCGCGGTAGGAGGTGCGGCCGCCGCCCCGGGCCACCGACTTCGAGATGATCGTCGACGACGTGTGCGGCGCCAGGTGCGTCATCTTCGCGCCCGCGTCCTGGTGCTGGCCCTCGCCGGCGAAGGCGATCGAGAGCACCTCGCCCTTGGCGTGCTCGCCCATCAGCAGCACGGCCGGGTACTTCATCGTGACCTTCGAGCCGAGGTTGCCGTCGACCCACTCCATGGTGGCCCCGGCCTCGGCCTTGGCCCGCTTGGTCACCAGGTTGTACACGTTGTTTGACCAGTTCTGAATCGTCGTGTAGCGGCAGCGACCGCCCTTCTTCACGACGATCTCGACGACGGCCGAGTGCAGCGAGTCCGACTTGTAGATCGGCGCGGTGCAGCCCTCGACGTAGTGCACGTAGGCGCCCTCGTCGACGATGATCAGGGTCCGCTCGAACTGGCCCATGTTCTCGGTGTTGATCCGGAAGTAGGCCTGCAACGGGATGTCGACCTGCACGCCCGGCGGCACGTAGATGAACGACCCGCCGGACCACACCGCCGAGTTCAGCGCGGAGAACTTGTTGTCCCCGCTCGGGATCACCGATCCGAAGTACTCGCGGAACAGCTCCGGGTGCTCGCGCAGGCCGGTGTCGGTGTCGAGGAAGATGACGCCCTGCTCCTCGAGGTCCTCGCGGATCGCGTGGTAGACGACCTCGGACTCGTACTGCGCGGCGACACCGGAGACCAGCCGGGCCTTCTCGGCCTCCGGGATGCCCAGCCGGTCGTAGGTGTTCTTGATGTCCTCGGGCAGCTCCTCCCAGGAGGTGGCCTGCTTCTCCGTGGACCGCACGAAGTACTTGATGTTGTCGAAGTCGATGCCCGACAGGTCCGAGCCCCAGCGCGGCATCGGCTTGCGCTCGAACAGGTCGAGGGCCTTGAGGCGGAAGTCGAGCATCCACTGGGGCTCGTTCTTCAGCGCGGAGATGTCGGCGACGACGTCGGCCGACAGGCCGCGCCGGGCGGAGGCGCCGGCGACGTCGGGGTCGGCCCAACCGAAGTCGTACCGGCCGAGCGACGCGAGCGTCTCCTCCTGGGTGAGGGCCTCAGGAGTGGTCGTCATTCGGGCTGCCTCCCTCTCGGGATGGTGGTGGTGGTGGTCTGTCCGGCCGTCCCGGACTTCCGCCGTACCTTGGGAGCGTCCAGCGGAACGTGGGTGGTGCACGCGGCGTCGCCGCGCGCGATGGTGGCCAGGCGCTGCACGTGGGTGCCGAGCAGCTCGGAGAAGGCCGCCGTCTCAGCTTCGCACAGCTGGGGGAACTCGCTGGCGACGTGGGCCACCGGGCAGTGGTGCTGGCACAACTGCACCCCGCTGCCCGCCTCGCGCGCCCTGGCCGCGTACCCGCGGGCGGTGAGCACGCGGGCCAGCGCGTCGGCGCGGGCGTCCGGGGAGGCGGCGGCGGCGATGCCGTCGGCGTCGGCACCGAGCAGCTCCGTGACCCGGCTGGTGGCGAACCCGCGCAGGGCCGCGTCGCCGAAGTTCTGGACGAGGTAGCGCAGGGCCTCGACGGCCAGCTCGTCGTAGCCGTGGCCGAAGCGGGCGCGCCCGGCGTCGGTGAGCAGGTACTGGCGGGCCGGTCGCCCCCGCCCACGCGGGCCGTGCCTGGCCGCCTGCCAGGTGCGCGCCTCGCCATCGGTGATCAGCGCGTCGAGGTGCCTGCGCACCGCGGCCGCCGAGATGTCCAGCTCGGCCGCGACGGCCGCGACCGTGACGGGCCCCTGCTCCATCAGCAGGCGGGCGACGGCCGCGCGCGTGCCCGCGTCGCCGGCGGGCGGGCGGGTGGCAGCGGCGGTTTTCACAACACCAGTGTTGCGTATATGCCCGGCGCGGGCAAAGGCCCCCGCCCTTCGGGTGAGGCGGCTCACGCTCCGGGCCCTCGCTACCCTCTGCCCATGGCCGGTGGAGCGCGCGTGCTCGAAGCCGCCGCCCCGGCGGCCGCGCGCCGCGATCCCGCCCGCACCGCCCGCCTGCTCGGGCTGACCGGCACGCTGCTGATGGCGGTCGGCGCGCTCGGCGCCGGCGCGCTGCCCGTGCCCAACCCGCTCGGCGGGGTGCGCCTGCTGGGTCTGCCGGCCCGCAACGCCACGGTCTCGATCGCGATCGTCTACGCCGGGATCGGCATGCTCGTGCTCGCCTGGCTGTGGATCGGGCGGATGCTGCACCGCCGGGGCGCCGTGCCGCCCGCCCCGGATCCCCGCCAGCTCGCCCGCACCGGGATCCTGTGGGCGCTGCCGCTGGCCTGCGCCCCGCCGCTGTTCTCCACCGACGTCTACAGCTACCTCGCCCAGAGTGCCGTCGCCGCCCGCGGGCTCGACCCCTACTCGTTCGGGCCGGGGCCCGCGCTGGGCATCGACGACCCGCTGACCCGGTCCGTGCCGACCATCTGGCGCGAGACCCCCACGCCGTACGGCCCGCTGTTCATGGCACTGGGCCGCGGGATCACCGGGCTGACCGGCGACGACGTGGTCCTCGGGGTACTGGCGCACCGCGCGCTCGCCCTGGTCGGCGTCGCCGCCGTCGTCTGGGCGCTGCCGCACCTCGCGCGGCGGTGCAACCTCGATCCGGGCCTCGTGCTCTGGCTCGGCGCGGCGAACCCGCTGGTGCTGTTCCACCTGGTCAGCGGGATCCACAACGAATCGTTGATGCTCGGCCTGATGCTCGTCGGGGTGGAGCTCGGGCTGCGCGCGGGGCCGCGGTTGTGGGACCCCTACCTGTTGCTCGGGGCGGTCGTCGTGGCGGCGGCGGCGGCGGTGAAGCTGCCGGCCCTGCTCGCGCTGGGCTTCGTCGGGATGCACCAGGCGCGCCGGCTCGGCGCGCGGGCGCGCGACGTCGTCGCGGTGGCCGCCGTGCTCACCGTCGCGGCCGCTGCGACCCTGACCGCGCTGAGCCTGCTGACCGGGCTCGGGTTCGGCTGGCTGGGGACGCTCGACGGACCCAGCGCGCTGCGCAGCTGGATGTCGATGCCGACCGCGTTCGGCCAGCTCGCAGGCCAGGTCGGGAACCTGCTCGGGTTCGGCGACCACACCGGCGCGACCATCGGTCTCGCCCGGGCCACCGGGCTGGCCGTGGCGGGGCTGATCTGTGCCGTGCTGCTGCTCGCCGTGCTGCGGGGCCGGGTCGAGCCCGTCACCGGCATCGGCGCCGGGCTCGGCGCCATCGTGCTGCTCGGGCCGGTGGTGCACCCCTGGTACGTGCTGTGGGCGGCGCTGCCGCTGGCCGCGGTGCGCGGGCTGCCCCGGTACCGGCGTGCCGCGCTCGCCGCGTCGGCGGCCCTGGCCGTGCTGGTGCCACCGACCGGGGTGAACTTCCAGTTCCGCGCCTACCAGCTGCCGATGGCGATCGTGGCGGGCGGCGTGATCCTCGCGGTGGGCCTGGCCGTTCTGTACGCGCTGCACCGGCGCCGCGCGGCGCCCCCGGCGGCCGCACCGGCCGTCGAGGTCGGCGCTCTCTAGACTTCCCCGACGTGGACCCGAGCCCGTCCCGCCCCGCCGCGGCGCCCGCGGTACGGCTGCGCGGGCTGGTGAAGCGGTTCGGCGCCACCCCCGCCCTCGCCGGGCTCGACCTGGAGCTGCCGGCCGCCCGCGTGCTCGCCCTGCTCGGCCCAAACGGGGCCGGCAAGACCACCACGGTCGACGTCTGCACCGGCTTCACCCGGGCCGACGCCGGCGAGGTGCGCGTGCTCGGCGTCGACCCGGCCGGCGCCCCGGACCACCTGCGGGCGCGCATCGGGGTCATGCCGCAGGGCGGCGGTGCCTATCCCGGCGTGCACGCCGCGGAGATGCTGCGGGTGGTGGCGGCGTGTGCCGCGCACCCGCTGGACGCCGGCTGGCTGATCGAGGTTCTCGGGCTCGGCTCCTGCGCGCGCACGCCGTACAAGCGCCTCTCCGGCGGTCAGCAGCAGCGGCTGGCGCTGGCCTGCGCGATCGTCGCGCGGCCCGAGCTGGTGTTCCTCGACGAGCCCACCGCCGGGATGGACCCGCAGGGCCGCCGGCTGGTCTGGGAGCTGATCGGCGCGCTGCGCCGCGACGGCGTCGCGGTCCTGCTCACCACCCACCTGATGGAGGAGGCGGAGGCGCTGGCCGACGACGTCGTCATCGTCGACCACGGACGCGTCGTGGCCCGCGGCTCCCCCGCCGAGCTCACCGCAGGCGGGCCGCAGCAGGAGCTGCGCTTCCGCGCCCGCCCCGGCATGGACGTCGGCGGCCTCGCCACGACACTGCCGCCGGACTGCCGGGTCGCCGAGACGGCCTCCGGCCGCTACCTCGTGCAGGGGCGGATCGACCCGGCGGTCCTGGCCGGCGTCACGGCCTGGTGTGCCGGGCAGGGCGCGCTCGCCGACGACGTCCAGATCGCCCGGCGCAGTCTCGAGGACGTGTTCCTCGAGCTCACCGGGCGGGAGCTGCGCCCGTGACCGGCCGGTTCCCGGCGGGCACCTTCACGCCCCGGCCCGGGCGCGGCGCACTGCCGGCGATGCTCGCCGCCCAGGCCGGCACCGAGCTGCGGCTCGCGCTGCGCAACGGCGAGCAGGTGCTGTTGACGCTGCTCATCCCGACGGTGCTGCTGGTCGGGCTGACCGTGCTCGACGTCGTCCCGCTGCCCGACCCGCGGATCACCGCCGTCACCCCCGGCGTGCTCGCCCTGGCCGTGATGTCCACCGCCTTCACCGGCCAGGCGATCGCCCTGGGTTTCGACCGCCGCTACGGCGTCGTGCGGCGGCTGGCGGCCACCGCGCTGCCACGGTGGCTGCTGGTCGCCGGCAGGCTCGTCGCCGTGCTCGGCGTCGTCGCGATCCAGGCGGTCGTGCTCGCGACGATCGCGGCATCGCTGGGCTGGCGGCCCGAACCCGGCGGCCTGGGCTGGGCACTCCTGCTGGTCCTGCTCGGCTGCGCGGCGTTCGGCTCGCTCGGCATCCTGCTCGGCGGGACGCTGCGCGCCGAGGTCGTGCTCGCCGTCGCCAACCTCGTGTGGTTCGTCCTGCTGCTGGCCGGCGGCATCGTCGTGCCGCTCGGCCGGATGCCCGGCCCGGTGGCCGACGTCGCCGCGCTGCTGCCCTCCGGCGCGCTGGCCGAGGGCCTGCGCACCGCGCTGGGCGCCGGGCAGGGACCGGGCTGGTTCCCGGTGCTCGTGCTCGTCGGGTGGACGGTGGCGGCCACGGCGCTCGCGGTCCGCACCGTCCGCCTCCGCTGACCGGTGCAGGCATTCTGCAGCCCTGTCGGCCGATTACCATCGAGCCGTGGCCAGCCTCCTCGACCGCCTCGCCCCGACCCCACCCCGGTCGATGCGGCGGCTGGCGATCGCCAACCTCGTCGCGCAGATCGGCATCACGGTCACCGGTGCCACGGTGCGCGTCACCGGCTCGGGGCTGGGCTGCCCGGAATTCCCGGAGTGCTTCCCCGGCAGCATGGTCCCGGTCTCGCACGCCGAGGTCGCGGCGCTGCACCAGTGGGTGGAGTTCGGCAACCGGCTGCTGACGTTCGTGCTCGTCGCGATCGCCGGACTGTGCCTGCTCGCCGCGCTGGCGACCCGGCCGCGGCGGCGCCGGCTCACCCTGCTCGCCGCGGCGATGCCGGCCGGGGTCCTCGTGCAGGCCGCGATCGGCGGGGCGACGGTGCTGACCGGCCTGGCGTGGTGGACGGTGTCGGTGCACTTCCTGGTGTCCAGCGTGCTCGTCTGGCTGGCGGTGATGCTGGTGGCGGCGGCCGGCGAGGGCGGCGCGGTCCCGCGGCCGACGGTCCCCGGCGCGATCCGCGGGCTGGTGGCGGCGGCCACCGGCGTGCTGGCGGCGCTGCTGCTCGCCGGAACCCTGGTCACGGCGGCCGGCCCGCACGCCGGCGACGCCGACACCCCCCGGCTCGGGCTCGGTGTGGAGGCGGTGGCGCAGGTGCACGCCGAGCTGCTGTTCGGTTACCTCGGCCTGCTGGCCGGGCTCGGCTTCGCGCTGCGGGCGGTCGCCGCACCCCGCGAGGTCCTGCGCCGCTACGCGCTGCTCGTCGCCGTCGTGCTCGCGCAGGGCGCCCTGGGCGGGGTGCAGTACCTGCTCGACGTGCCGGAGGTGCTGGTCGTGCTGCACGTGCTCGGGGCCGGGCTCACCACGGCGGCGGCGGCCCGGCTCTGGCTCGGCACCGCCGACCGCGGCACCGCACCCGCCACCCCCGTTCCCGCCGCCGTGGTG
>DATLGI010000102.1:0-3636 GCA_035540535.1 Pseudonocardia sp. | reverse complement strand
CCGGTCGGCCGCGCGCTCCCGGTCCTCGGCCCGCCGGCGCCCGCCGGCCCGCACGATCCCGGCCGCCTCCGAACCGGCCTCCGCCAGGCCTGCGGAGACCGGCGGGGAGGCCAGCTCGCGCGCCACGGCGAGCGCCACGCGGTGGTACCCGGGTGTGGCGTACCCCGGCGGCAGCACCTCGACCGACGCCGTGAAGCCCGCCCGGTCCAGCGCGGTGCGGACGACGTGGGTGAGCAGCTCGGGCACCGCGGTGGCGGACGGCTCGACGAGCAGCACCGGGTGCGGCAACGGACCGGGAGCCGAACCGGCGGGCGTCAGCCGCCAGGCCAGCCGGATGCGGCATCCGGCGAGGCGCTCGGTCGGCAGCGCGTCCACCACCGCGTCGATCCGCGTCGGCTCGCCCGCCTCGAACCGGTGGGCCGCGGCGGCCTCGACGGCGGGCGGGAGCGTGCGGTCCGCGTCGAGCTCCGCCCGCGACCAGCGCGCCGCCGACACCAGCGCGGACCGGACGCCGCCCGGCAGCGCCACGCGGTCGGCGATGACCGCCGCGGTGACGGCGTCGAGGGCCTGCCCGTCCTCCCCGACGGCGACGAGCTCGCGGGCCCAGGCCAGCAGGTCGTCGTCGACGTGACCGGCGAGCGCCAGGAGCAGCTCGTGGGCGGACTCGGGCACGGGCTCGACGAGCGACACCTCGGTCATCGTGATCTCCTCGCTGGACGGCCGGGGTCAGACCCCGACCGGGGTGCCGCGGGCGGCGCGGTCGCGCTGCCAGAGCGGCGTCGCGGCGGCCAGGGCCGCCCGGTGGTAGGTGGTGGCCGGCTCCCCGAGGAGCACCTCGACGCACGGGGTGCGCTCCCCGTGCGCCCGCAGCACGCGTTGTAGCGTTCCGGTGAGCAGCCACGGGCGATCGCCGCCGCGGACCAGCACGACGGTCTGGTCGCGGTCGCCGTCCAGGCGGACGGCCCGGGCGAGCCGCCGGCACCCCGGATGCCCGCGGACGATCCCGAGCACGCTCAGCGCGGCCGCGTCCAGCGGCTCGAGGCCCGCGCCGAACCGGTGCTCCCGCTCGTCGGGCCCCCCGGGGAGCAGAGCGTCGAGCAGGCGGCGCGGCCCACCCCAGCCGTCCACTGCCTCGCCCAGCAGGTCGAGCTCCTCGCGGGTCAGGCCGACCCGCCCGCGCAGCAGCGCCCGCGGCAGCATCCCCGCCACCACCGGGCCGGCGCCGGCCGCGAGCCAGTCGCGCAGCCGCCAGAGCAGCTCGTCGGGCAGTCGCCCGGCCAGCCGCACCAGCAGCTCGTGGCCGGCGGCGTCCGCGGCGGCGGCCATCAGGCGACCTCCACGACCAGCTCGACCTCCACCGGCGCGTCCAAGGGCAGCACCGCGACCCCGACCGCCGAGCGGGCGTGCTGCCCGGCGTCGCCGAACACCTCGCCCAGCAGGTCGGACGCCCCGTTGACGACGCCGGGCTGGCCGGTGAAGTCCGGGGCGGACGCGACGAACCCGACGACCTTGACGATCCCGGTGACGGCGTCGACCCCGACGAGCGCGTGCACGGCGGCCAGGGCGTTCAGCGCGCAGGTCCGGGCGAGGTCGTAGGCGGTTGCGGCGCTCACCGCGTCGCCGACCTTGCCCGCGGCCACGAGCTTCCCGTCGACGAACGGCACCTGCCCGGCGGTGAACACCAGCGAGCCGGTGCGCCGGGCGGGCACGTAGGCGCCGCCCGGCGGCGTCACGGGGGGCAGGGTCAGGCCCAGCGCGCGCAGCCGCTCGCTCGGGGTCGCCACGTCAGGCCCGGACGGGCCGCTTGAACCACGCGACCAGGTTCTCCGGGTTCATCCCCGGGGTCACCGCGACCAGCTCCCAGCCGTCGCGGCCGAAGTTGTTGAGGATCGCCTGGGTGCTGTGGATCAGCACCGGAGCGGTGAGGTACTCCCACCGCTTGAGGTCGTCACCGGGGGAACTCATGGCGCCGGACTGTAGTGCGCGCCTCACCCCGCCCGACGGGCCGGTGGGGGTGGGCGTCCGTAGCCTGGGGAGGTGGACATTTCCGGCTGGCCTCCGGCCGTGCGCCTGCACGTCGTCACGGGCAAGGGCGGCACCGGCAAGACGACGGTCGCGGCCGCGCTGGCGCTCGCGCTGGCCACCGGCGGGCGCCGGACGCTGCTGATCGAGGTGGAGGGCCGCCAGGGCATCGCGCAGGTCTTCGACACCGCGCCGCTGCCCTACGAGGAGCGCAGGATCGCGGTGGCGCCGGGCGGGGGCGAGGTGCGCGCGCTCGCCGTCGACCCCGAGGCGGCGCTGCTGGAGTACCTCGAGATGTTCTACCGGCTCGGGCTCGCCGGGCGGACGCTGCGCCGGATGGGGGCGATCGAGTTCGCCACCACCCTCGCCCCCGGCCTGCGCGACGTGCTGCTCACGGGCAAGGCCAAGGAGACGGTCACGCGCACCGGGGCGGGCGGCCGTCCGGTCTACGACGCGGTGGTGCTCGACGCGCCTCCGACCGGCCGGATCGTCGGGTTCCTCGACGTCACCAAGGCCATGGCCGACCTCGCCCGCACCGGCCCGATCCACAAGCAGAGCGAGGGCGTCGCGCGGCTGGTGCACTCGCCGCAGACCGCGGTGCACCTGGTCACGCTGCTGGAGGACCTGCCCGTGACGGAGACGCTGGAGACCGTCGACGAGCTCGCCGCGGCGGGCCTGCAGCACGGCGCCGTGATCGTCAACAAGGTGCGCCCGCAGTGGCTGCCGGACCGCTCGGTGGCCCCCGCCGCGGGCGGGCGGGTGGACGCCGGCCGGATCCGGGCGGGGCTGGCCACGGCGGGCCTCGACCTGCCGGCCGACGTCGTGGACGGGCTCGTGGCGGAGACGGTGGAGCACGCGGTGCGGGTGGCGGCCGAGGCCGCCGCGATGCAGCGGCTGCGCACCGAGCCGCGCGCACCGCTGCCGTTGCTGGAGCTGCCCCGGATCATCGACGGCGTCGACCTCGGCTCGCTCTACGAGCTCGCCGAGGCGCTCGTGGAGCAGGGTGTGGCCGTGCCCGCGCGGACCGGGGTCGGCGCGTGAGCCCGGCCAAGCAGCCGCCGCGGCTGGACGTCGACGCGCTCCTCGACGACCGCACGACGCGGGTGATCGTCTGCTGCGGGTCGGGTGGGGTCGGCAAGACCACGACGTCGGCGGCGCTGGCGGTGCGCGCGGCCGAGCGCGGCCGGCGCGCCGTGGTGCTCACCATCGACCCGGCCCGCCGGCTCGCCCAGGCGCTGGGCCTGCGCGAACTGGGAAACGAGCCGGGCCGCGTTGCCGCAGCCGACGGCGAGCTGCACGCGATGATGCTCGACATGCGCCGCACCTTCGACGACATGGTGTACGCCCACGCCGAGCCGGACCGCGCCGAGAAGATCATCGCCAACCCCTTCTACCAGACGATCTCCACGTCGTTCTCCGGAACGCAGGAGTACATGGCGATGGAGAAGCTGGGCCAGCTCGCGGCCACCGGCGCGTGGGACCTGATCGTCGTGGACACCCCGCCGTCCCGTTCGGCCCTGGACTTCCTGAACGCGCCGCAGCGGATGGCGAACTTCCTCGACGGCCGGATGATCCGGCTGCTGTCGGCGCCGGCCCGGGCGGGCGGGCGCCGAC
>DATLGI010000101.1:0-18229 GCA_035540535.1 Pseudonocardia sp. | reverse complement strand
GCGGGGGTCCGGGCCCGTGCCGGCAGCCCCACCGGCCCTACTGCGGCGCGCCGGCCGGGCGGCGGTTCGCCCAGGGCCGCTCTCGGCTCGCACCCGCCGGTGCCCGCCCCGTCCGCACCGCGGATCCCGGGCAGGCGTGCCGGCCCACCGCCCACTCCCGAGTCACGGACCGGGGACCGGCGGGCCGCACCGGGCTCGCCGCGCCGCGGTGCGCCGGCCGCCACCGGCCCGCCGCCGCGGCGCGACGGCCCCGCGTCCCCCCGGGACACGGCACCCGGCGACATCTCGTGCTGCCGGCTGCGCCAGCCGCCGCGGGTCAGGGCGTGGAAGATCGGGTTGAGGAGCGCCTCCTCGTCGAGGGCGTGCCGGCCCTCGGCGCGGCCGACCCGGGCCGCCCGGTACGCGTCGACGGTTCGGGGAACCGCCGGACCGCCGTGAAGTCCTGCCGTCTGTGACACGCCCGTCCTCCGTCACTCGTGCTCGTCGGGTGCAGCGGTGGTGGACCGCCGGCCGTGTTCCCTGGGCCGTTCGGCGCACTCTCCTCACACCCACAACGGGGACGCCCGGCGGGGGAAACGGCGTCGACGCCACCGTTACCCGTCGCGGCCCCGTTTCCGCTCCTTCGGGTGGATCGGCCACACGATCGCGCGCGTGTCGCTACCGCAGGGCGTTCCGCGCGCGCGCCGGCTCACCCGGCCGCGGGCCTCGCTCGCCGGGAACCTCGGCGGCGATGGGCGCGATCCGTCACCCGGCGGCCCGGTGCGGGGGCGATGAGCTGCGGCGACGCCGACGACGGCCCGGGCCCGTCCCGGCCCGCTGCCCGCTGTGGCGAATGGGTGACCCGGACGACTGGCTCCGCCCGTTCGGCCGTCAACTACAGGGATGTCATTCGACGTTGCGTGATGAGAGGGCCGCCGCGCTGGGCCGAATGCGGCCACGCGATCACGGACTGCGATCGGTGCCACTGCCCTGCGCGACCGCCCGGTCCTCCACCGCGACCGGCCTACCGGGACGGCGAGAGCGCTAACCTCCGCGTCGTGGACGAGGACACGGGCGGCGAGCGTCCGCGGCGGAGCGCCGCACGCGCGACAGCGCCGACCGCCCCCGAGGCGCGGGCGTCCGCCGCCGGCGTCGTGCCGGCAGCGGCCCCGCCGGCACGTCACGATCCGATCCCGACACCCCTGCGGGTCGCCTCCGAGGTGAGCGGCCGGCTGTTGGTCGTCGCGGCCGCCCTGGGCCTGCTGATCTACCTCGTCATCCTGCTGCGCATCGTCGTCATCCCCGTGGCGATCGCCGTGCTGCTGGCGGCGCTGCTCGCCCCGGTCGTGCAGTGGCTGGCCGTGCGGCGCGTCCCGCGCGGGCTGGCCACCGCACTCGTCCTCGTCGGCGGCCTGGCGCTGCTCGGCGGGCTGCTGTCGTTCGTGATCAACACGTTCATCAGCGGCTTCCCGGAGCTGCGGCGCCAGCTGGTCGCGAGCGTCACCTCGGCCCAGCAGCTGCTCGCCGGGCCGCCGTTCAACCTGCCCGACGACTGGCTGGCCGACCTGCCCGCCCGGCTGGGCCAGACCGTCTCGGACAACCGCGGCGCCCTCACCTCAGGGGCGCTCAGCACCGCGGCGACCGTCGGCGAGATCGTGGCCGGGATCGCGCTGGCCTTCTTCGCGCTGATCTTCTTCCTCTACGACGGGCCGCGCATCTGGCGGTTCCTGCTCCGGCTGGCCCCGCGCAGCCACCGGGACCGGGTGGCCGTGGCGGGGCTGCGGTCGTTCGCGACGCTCGTCGGCTACGTGCGGGCGACGGCGATCGTCGCGATCGTCGACGCGACGGGGATCGGGCTCGGCCTGTACCTCGTCGGCGTGCCGCTGGCCGTCCCGCTGGCCGCGCTGGTGTTCCTCGGTGCGTTCATCCCCACCGTCGGGGCGGTCCTGACCGGCACGGTCGCGGTGCTGATCGCGCTGGTGGCGAACGGTCCGGTGGAGGCGCTGATCGTGCTGGCGATCGTCATCGCCGTGCAGCAGCTGGAGGGCAACGTGCTGCAGCCGCTGCTGCTGGGCCGCGCCGTGCGGCTGCACGAGCTCGCCATCGTCCTCGCCGTCGCGGCCGGGGTCGTGATCGCCGGCATCACGGGCGCGCTGCTCGCCGTCCCGCTGCTCGCGGTGGTGAACACCGCGGTCCGGTCGTTCACCGCGCCCCACGAGCACGACCCGGCGAGCGTGGACGCCGTCGACCCGGGGCAGGCACTACCCCCGACCGCGGGGCCCCGTCGCCCCGGGACCCTCGCCCGCCTGCGCCACCGCCTCCTGGGTCCGCGCGGCGAGTGACGGGGCGGTGCCGCACCGCCCCGGCCGGAGGCCGGGTCAGGCGGCGGCGTCGAGCTTCTCGACGGCCTCGAGATCCAGGTGCAGCTGCGCCGCGGCG
The DNA here is from genome assembly GCA_035540535.1 of Pseudonocardia sp. Lineage (GTDB taxonomy): Bacteria > Actinomycetota > Actinomycetes > Mycobacteriales > Pseudonocardiaceae > Pseudonocardia. Next base: position 15,811 of record DATLGI010000101.1, on the reverse strand, counting down.
CAGTTCTCCGCCAGGTGCTCGACGGAGGAGGTGCCGGGGATCGGCAGCATCACCGACGAGCGCTGCAGCAGCCACGCCAGCGCGACCTGGGAGGGGGTCGCGCCGAGGCGGGCGGCGACGTCGGCCGCGGGTCCGCCCGGCTCGGCGAGCCGGCCGGCGCCCAGCGGGTACCACGGGATGAACGCGATGCCCTGCTCGGTGCAGTACCGCAGCACGTCGTCGGCGCCGCGGTCGGCGAGGTTGTAGCGGTTCTGCACACTGGTGACGTCGACGACGCGCTGCGCGCGCTCGATCTGCTCGACCGTCACCTCCGACAGCCCGACCAGGCCGATCCGGCCCTCGCCCGCAAGCTCGGCGAGCACGCCGAACTGCTCGTCGACGGGCACCGTCGGGTCGATCCGGTGCAGCTGGAACAGCGGGATGCGGTCCAGGCCGAGCCGGCGCAGCGACGACTCGCACTGCTGGCGCAGGTACTCCGGGCGGCCGCAGGGGTGCCAGCGGTCCGGCCCGGTGCGCAGCAGCCCGGCCTTCGTCGCGACGACCAGCCCGTCGTACGGGTGCAGCGCCCGTCGCAACAGGTCCTCCGCCACCTCCGGGCCGTAGGAGTCCGCGGTGTCGAACAGGTCGACGCCGAACTCGGCGGCCTGGCGCAGCAGGGCCACCGCAGCGTCGGGATCCGCGGGCGGACCCCACACACCCGGGCCGGTCAGCCGCATCGTGCCGAAGCCGAGACGGTTCACCGACCCGCCGTCACCGAGCGGGAGGCGGCCCGCCGCGGCGGCGGCGCGGATCTGCTCGTGGGTCACCATGCGCCCAGACTCGCACCCGCCCGCCGTCCCCGCCGCTGTTCGTGACCGGCACCGCACGGGCCGCGGCCGCCGATTGCCGGGTCCCGGACGGGCGACTAGCGTTCGGCCGTGGCCAAGATCGCGTCGTCCAAGATCATGGCGCTGGCCGAGGCGGTGGCCGAGCTGGTGCACGACGGCGACACCGTCGCGTGCGAGGGATTCACCCACCTCATCCCGTTCGCCGCCGCGCACGAGATCATCCGGCAGGGCCGCCGCGACCTGACGCTGGTACGGATGACCCCCGACCTCGTCTACGACCAGCTGATCGGCGCCGGGTGCGCGTCCGCCCTGGTGTTCTCCTGGGGCGGCAACCCCGGTGTCGGCTCGCTGCACCGGATGCGCGACGCCCTGGCGAACGGCTGGCCGGCCCCGCTGCGGATCGAGGAGCACAGCCACGCGGGCATGGCCAACCGGTACGTCGCGGGCGCGTCCGGGCTGCCGTTCGCGGTGCTGCGCGGGTACGCGGGCACCGACCTCCCTGCGCACACCGCCACGATCTCCACGGTCACCTGCCCGTTCACCGGCGAGCGGCTCGCCGCCGTCGCCGCACTGAACCCCGACGTCACGATCGTGCACGCCCAGCGCGCCGACCGCGCCGGCAACGTGCAGCTCTGGGGGATCACCGGGGTGCAGAAGGAGGCCGTGCTCGCGGCCCGGCGCGCGCTCGTCACCGTCGAGGAGGTCGTCGACGAGCTGGAGGCGGTGCCGGGGGCGGTGGTGCTGCCGCACTGGGTGCTCACCGCGGTCGCGGAGGCTCCGCGCGGCGCGGCGCCGTCCTACGCCCACGGGTACTACGACCGCGACAACGCCGCGTACCGGGAGTGGGACGCGATCGGCCGGGACCGCGCGCGGTTCACCACCTGGCTGGAGGAGCTGCGGCGATGACGGAGTACCGCTCCGACGAGATGATGACGGTGGCCGCGGCGCGCGAGCTGCGCGACGGGCAGGCCTGCTTCGTCGGGATCGGGCTGCCGTCCCGGGCGGCGAACCTGGCCCGGCGGCTGCACGCGCCGAACCTCGTGCTGATCTACGAGTCGGGCACGGTGGACACGAGGCCGGCCGAGCTCCCGCTGTCCATCGGCGACGGCGTGCTCGTCGACTCCGCGCTCACCGTCGTCAGCGTGCCGGAGATCTTCAACTACTGGTTGCAGCCGGGGCGGATCGACGTCGGGTTCCTGTCCGGGGCGCAGCTCGACCGGTTCGCGAACATCAACACGACGGTGATCGGCGACTACGCCGAGCCCGACGTCCGGCTGCCCGGATCCGGCGGGGCGCCCGAGATCGCGGCGTCCTGCCGGGAGGTCGTGATCGTGATGCGGCACCGGCTGCGCGCGTTCGTGGAGCGGGTGGACTTCGTGACCTCGCTCGGTCACGGCACCGGCCCGGGCGACCGCGCGGCCCTGGGCCTGCGCGGTGCCGGGCCGGTGCGGGTGATCACCGACCTCGGCGTCCTCGAACCCGACCCGGACACCGCCGAGCTGGTGCTCACCCGCGTGCACCCGGGCGTGCCCGTGGAGCAGGTGCGGGCCGAGACCGCTTGGGACCTCGCGGTCGCCGCCGACCTCGGCGAGACCGCCGCGCCCAGCGCGCGCGAGCTCGAGACGCTGCGGGCGCTGCGCACCGTGGGGGAGGGACCGTGACGGCCGAGCCGCACCACGTCGACGAGGGCCCGCGCGGCTCGGTGCTCGTGCCGTCCGGCTCACGACCGTCGAACGCGCCGAGGAGGCCACCAGCCTGATCGTCACCCACCTGGGCGGTTAGGACCGCCCGGGTACGGGCACCCCGGTCACCCGGGAGGGTGGGGTCGACCTACCCTGACGGTCACGCAACGGTCCCGGAGTTCGACGGAGAGCCCGGATCGGTCCGGCTCGATGGAGAGACTCAGGGGTAGCAGCATGGACGAACGCGAACGACGCATCCTCGCGCACATCGAGCGCCACCTGAGGGACACCGATCCCGGGTTCGTCCGCCTGTTCGCCGCCGCCGCCACCCGGTCCGCGCGTGGGCGGGCCCGCACGATGCACGAGGCCGGCCCGGTGCCGCGGACCGTGCTCGCCGTCGGGCTATTCCTCATGGTCGCCGGCAGCGCGGTCGCCGCGCCCCCCGTTGCGGTGTTCGGCATCGTGCTCGCCGTGCTGGCGCTCGGCATCGCGCACACCATGCCCAACGGCGGCTGGAGCCCCGGCTTCGCCTGACACCCTCCCGCGGGGGTCGAGCCGGACCTGCTCCCCGACCACCGCCGTCCGCCGCTGCCCGTCGGCCCGGCCCCGCCGCCGGTCATCGCGCGGCACGGGGTGGCGGGCCGGCCACCGGCAGCACGAGCCGCACGGTGGTGCCGGCCGGGCCGGTGTCGATCTCGACGCGCCCGCCGTGCGCCCGGGCCACCGCGTCGACGACGGCGAGGCCGAGCCCGCTGGAGTCGTGTCCCCCGGCGCGGGCCCGCTGGACGAACGGCTCGAGGACCCGGTCGACGACCGCCGGGTCGATGCCCGGCCCGTCGTCGGCCACCGCGAGCACGAGCTCCCCGCCCGCGGTCACGGCCGAGACGATCACCCGCGTACCCGGCGGGGTGTGCACGGTCGCGTTGGTCGCGAGGTTCAGGACCGCCTGCTGCAACCGGGCCGAGTCCGCGCGCACCGTGCCCTCCGGTGCCGGGAGCAGCTCGACCTCGCCGAGCCCGAGACCGGTGAGCCGCAGCTCCAGGTCGGCGAACAGCCGCGGCAGGTCCACCTCGGCCGGGACGACGAAGTCCTCGAGCTGCGCGCGGTTCAGCGCGAGGAGGTCGTCCACGAGCCGGCCGACGTGCGTCAGCTCCTCGCGGATCACCGCGGCCGCGGCCCGCACCCGCTCCGGGTCGTCGGAGGCCGAGCGCTCCAGCGTCTCCACATGGCCGCGGGCGATCGTCACGGGCGTGCGCAGCTCGTGCGAGACCGACGCCAGGAACTCCGTGCGCGCCCGTGCCGAGCGCTCCAGGCGCCCGAGCATCCGGTTGAACTCCCGGGCGAGCACGCCGACCTCGTCGGCCCGCTCCGGCTCCCGCACCCGCTCCGAGAGCTGCTCGAGCTCGCCGGTGCGCTGCGCGGTGGCCGCCAGCTCCTGCAGCGGCCGCAGGCCGCGGAACAGCGCGACCGCCAGCGCCGAGCCGCCGACCAGCAGGCTCGTGCCGGCGAGCACCGCGAGCCACGTCAGCGACTCCGCCGTCGCCTCCGAGATCGGCTCGGCGAGCCCGACCACCTGCACGGTCCCGATGGTCTCGCCGTCGAGCAGGATCGGCGCGCGCAGCGAGCGCAGCGCACCCACGTCCCCGGCGAGGTCCTGGTAGCCGTCGACGGTGCCGTCCGGGATCGCCAGCGCCCGCGAGGCCTCGGCCAGCGCCGCCGGCGGCTGCGGGGAGACCACCACCCGGGAACCGAGCCGCACGATCGTCAGGTAGGTGTCGCTGCCCGGGTTGAGCCGGTAGTAGTCGTTGATCGCCCGCTCCACCATCGCGGCGGTGACCGTGCCGCCCGGGCCGGCCTGGTCGGCGGTCGAGGTGGCCACCGCGCGGGCGAACCGGGCGTACTCCCGCGCGAGCGCCTGGTCGAGATCGCGCTGGCCGACCACCCGCAGCAGCTGCCAGGACAGCAGCAGCGACAGGCCGAGGCTCACCGCGAGCACGAGCGCGCCCAGCCCGGCCAGCCGGGTGCGCAGCGAGACCGGCCGCCGCACCGGGACTCGTGCCCTCACCGGAATTCGGAACTGCGGTAGCCGCCGCCGCGCACCGTCTCGATCACGTCGGCGCCGAGCTTCTTGCGCAGGTAGCTGACGTAGACCTCGACGACGTTCGAGCCCGGGTCGTGGCCGTAGCCCCACACCAGGTCGAGCAGCTGGGGCTGGGACAGCACCTGGCCGGGATGGCGCAGGAACACCTCGAGCAGCGCGAACTCGCGATTGGTGAGGGTCACCTCGACGTCGTCGCGCCACACCCGCCGCCGCGGCAGGTCCAGCCGCAGCGGGCCGTGGGTCAGCACCGTTCCCGACTGGCGGGCGTCGCCGCCACCGCTGCGCATCCGCGCTCGGATCCGGGCCAGCAACTCGGCGAAGCTGAACGGTTTGACCAGGTAGTCGTCGGCGCCGGCGTTGAGGTTCTGCACCCGGTCCAGCACCGCGTCCTTCGCCGTCAGCACGATCACCGGCGTGCCGAAGCCCTGCCCCCGCAGCCGGCGCAGCACCTCCTCGCCGTCCATCCGCGGCAGCATCAGGTCGAGGATCACGACGTCGAACTCGGCGCTCGTGGCGCGGGCGAGACCGTCGAGCCCGTTGTCGGCGATCTCGACGGAGAACCCCTCGGCCGTGAGGCCGTACTCGATGAACGAGGCGATCCGGGCCTCGTCCTCGATCACCAGCGCGCGCATCCCATTCCCCGCGGATCAGCGGCCCGGGCCGCGGACGAAGTGGTCGGCGCCGGCGCGCTCGTCGATGTCGACGTTCAGCAGGCCGTCGTCGATCCCGGCGTCGAACGCGACGCTGCGACCGGCACCGTCGTTGCGGAAGTGGATCTCCACCTGGCCCTCGCGCAGGTCGTCGGCGTCGACCGTGGCGACCCAGCCGGCCGCGGCCTCCTGACCGACCAGGCCGACACCGTCCGGGCGGACGTCGATCGTGACCGTGCCCGCATCGCCGACGGGGTACTCGACCCGGCCGGGGACGGGGGGCGTCTCGAGGTCCATGTCGGTCTTGAAGCGGCCCTCGTCGAGCTCCCCTTCCACCGTGACCGTGCTCGTGCCGTCGGTGAGCCGGACCTCGACCTCCCGCTCGCCCTGCCGCTCGCCGGTCCGGCGCCACCCGGGCTCGAGCGCGACGTCCTGCAGAGCCACGCGGCCCCCGCTCACCGCGAAGGTCACCGTGCCGGCCCCGCCGGCCCACACCGGATACACGCCGTCGAGGCTCTGCGGCGCCGCCGGACCGGGGGCCGGACTCGGGGCGGGAGCGGCGACGCTGCCACCGGAGCGCAGGTCCACCGGCCCCACCGGGGGGTTCGGCGCGCCGCAGGCCGCCAGGGCCAGGCTGCTCGCCGCGACCGCGGCCAGCATGCCGACCCGCTTCATCGTGTTCGTCGTCACCATCACCGATCATCCTCCTCCGTCGTCCCGCACGCCCTCGTGGCGCCTGCATCCCACGATGACGCCCGGCACTTGGATGATCGTGAGGGTCGGCTGAGCGATCTCTCAGGCTCGGCCGGCGTGATCAGCCGTGCGCGAGGTCGACGAACCGGCTGTAGTGCAGCTGGTGGGCGACGGTGATCGTGCTGGTGGGGCCGTTGCGATGCTTGGCGAGGATGAGGTCGGCCTCGCCGGCCCGGGGGTCGTCACGCTCGAACGCGTCCGGGCGGTGCAGCAGGATCACCATGTCGGCGTCCTGCTCGATGGACCCGCTCTCGCGCAGGTCGGACAGCATCGGGCGCTTGTCGGTGCGCTGCTCGGGCCCGCGGTTGAGCTGGCTGATCGCCACCACCGGCACCTCGAGCTCCTTGGCCAGCAGCTTGATCTGCCGGGAGAACTCGCTGACCTCCTGCTGGCGCGACTCGACCTTGCGCCCCGACGTCATCAGCTGCAGGTAGTCGAGGATGACCAGCCTGAGGTCGTGGCGCTGGCGGAGCCGGCGCGCCTTCGCCCGGATCTCCATGAGCGTGAGGTTCGGGGAGTCGTCGATGAACAGCGGCGCCTCGCTGATCTCGCTCATCCGGCGCGCCATGCGCGTCCAGTCGTCATCGCTCATCCGGCCCGAGCGCATGTCCTGCAGCCGGATCCGCGCCTCGGCCGAGAGCAGCCGCATGACGATCTCGCTGCGGCTCATCTCCAGGGAGAACACCGCGCTGGTGAAGCCGTTCTTCACCGAGCAGGAACGGGCGAAGTCGAGCCCGAGCGTCGAGTTGTGCGTCGGCACCATCGACCGACCGGCCAGATAGAGATGCGCGGGGTTGTCCACCTGCACACACCGGACCGGCACGCTCGCGATCGGCCGAACGTCGGTGATCGAGCACGGGCGCGGCCGGTGGGAGTGTGCCGCGGACCGCTCCTTGTGCGCCCGTCGCTTGCGGTCCAGCCGGAAGACGTCGTCCCCGGTGGTGAACTGCAGGGTGGGGACGAGGGCGGTCGTCGTCGAGCAGCGGTATCCCAGGCCGACGACCAACTCGCGAACACCGTCGAACAGCCGCCCGCCGGTGACCGTGAACCGAAGGTCGCCGGTGGTGGTCACCGTGCCGGCGGTGTCCATCAGACCGGCCAGGAGCGCCCGGCGCTGTCGCTCCGAGGCCCGCAGATAGGCCGGCGGTACGTGCTCGTCGCCCGCGGCCGCGGCGCTCGTGCCCTCGCCCAGCCGGACACCGAGCGTGTACGGCTCGACGAGCAGCGGACGCTCCGGTAGCTGCAGCGGCGCGCACGGCGGGATCGAGTGGTTGGGCCGCCCGTCCGCGGTCCCGCAGCGGAGCGTGCGGGCGATCTCCTCGGTGGTGCGGACAGCGGGGCCGACCCGCGGTGGCGCGCTGGTGAGCCACTGGTGTCCGGCATCCGCGACGATCACGGTCCCGTCGGAGAACTCGACCTCGAAACAGGGCCGACCGGTCATCACCCCGGTGGCGGCGACGACCCGCGTCGGCCGCCCCTCGGCGTCGAAGATCAGGTCGCCGACCGCCACCTCGCCCATCGTGGTCCACCCACCGGGAGTGGGCAGCGGCGTGTCGAGCGCGAGCGCCTTGCCCAACCCCGGCCGCGCCGCCACCACGACCATCTGGCCGGGGTGCAGGCCGTTCGTCGCGGCGTCGAGATCGGCGAAGCCGGTCGGCACACCGAGCGCGACGCCGCCGCGGCTGGCGATGGCGTCGATCTCGTCCATCGTCGGCTGCAGCAGCTCCTCGAGCGGCACGTAGTCCTCGCTCGTGCTGCGCTCGGTGACGTCGTAGATCGCGGCCTGCGCGCGGTCGACGACCTCGCTGACCTCCGCGCCCTCGGCGCCGTGGTAGCCCAGCTGCACGATGCGGGTGCCGGCCTCCACCAGGCGGCGCAGGATCGCCTTCTCGGCGACGATCTCGGCGTAGTACGCGGCGTTCGCGGCCGTCGGAACGGTGGCGATCAGCGTGTGCAGGTACGGCGCGCCGCCGAGGCGGACCAGGTCGCCCCGCCGCTGCAGCTCGGCCGACACCGTGACCGCATCGGCCGGCTCGCCCCGGCCGTACAGATCGAGGATGCACTCGTAGACCGTCTGGTGGGCCGGGCGGTAGAAGTCCTCCGGGCGCAGGACCTCGACCACGTCGGCGATCGCGTCCTTGCTCAGCAGCATCCCGCCCAGCACGGACTGCTCGGCTGCCAGATCCTGCGGGGGCTGGCGGTCGAAGGCCGGCACCGCACCGGTGTCCTCGGCCGGCCGGACGGCGCGGGGCCGGCCGGCCGGCCGGTCGTCGGCCAGCGCCATCTCTTCGTCACCCCCCGTAGCCGAAGCGGTCGCGCGGTCAGTGTATCGAACATCAGTTCGACACGCGCGGATCCCCCTGCCGCGCCCGACCGGATGCGATTCCGAGCCGCGCCGGCAGGTTAGGGCGTGCTTCGCGCCCCGCTCAAACCCGCCTGTTGACCGAGCTGGGGACGGACTGGGGACACCGCGGTCCCCGTGCAGGCGGCGCTCCCGACCCGGCTGTGGAGTTCCTGGGGACTACTTCGAAGTTGTCCACATATCGGCAGGCCAAGGGGCGGGGGACGGATGTGGACAACGGCGCGGGCGTGTCGTGCCGGCGGGCGTGTCGGGAGTGTCGCGGCCAACGCGCCGCGGACCGGCCGCCGGGCGCACCCGGACGTCACCGGCCGACCCCCGCGTACCCCCGGGCCGGCCGTCGCGCGGGTGGCGAGGCGCTGCGGCACGTCCCGGAAAACGCAGCGGGGCGGAACCGGGGTCGCCCCCCGCGTCCCGCCCCGCTCACGGTCGGTGACAGTCGATCACCTGACCGTCAACTCGCGACGACCGCCACCTCCAGCTCGGCGGTGACCTCCGGGTGCAGCCGGACGGTGACGGCGTGCGTGCCGACCGTCTTGATCTGCCCGGGCACCTCCACGGCGCGACGGTCGAGCGGCGGGCCGCCGGCGGCGCGCACCGCCTCGATGACGTCGGTGGCCGTGACGGAGCCGAACAGCCGGCCCGAGTCGCCGGCCGCCTTGGCCTTCACGGTGAGGTTGAGGCCGCCGAGCTGCCCGGCGACCTCCTTCGCGTGCCCGAGGTCGCGGATCGCCCGGACCTTCTGCGCGCGCTGGATCGAGGCCACCTGCTTCTCCGCGCCGCGGGTGGCCACGACGGCCAGCTTGCGGGGCAGCAGGTAGTTCCGGCCGTAACCGTCCTTGACCTCGACGATGTCGCCGGGGCCGCCGAGGTTCGGCACCTCGGCGGTGAGGATGAGCTTCACGGTGTCCGACCTCCTCAGCGCGCGGTGGACGTGTAGGGCAGCAGGGCCACCTCGCGGGAGTTCTTGACCGCGACGGCGACGTCCCGCTGGTGCTGGCGGCAGTTGCCGGTGACCCGGCGCGCCCGGATCTTGCCGCGGTCCGAGATGAACTTCCGCAGCAGGTTGGTGTCCTTGTAGTCGATGTCCTGGGCCTTGTCCTTGCAGAACGCGCACACCTTCTTCTTCGGCTTGCGCAGGACGGGCTTGGCCATGGGGTACTCCTGGTCTCGTCAGAAGGGGGGCTCGTCGTCGGCCGCGGGGGCGCTGCCGGCGGGCGGGGCGGAGCCCCACGGGTCGTCGGAGGGGCCGCTGCCGGCGGAACCGCCGAAGCCGCCACCACCGCCGCCACGGCTGACCTTGTTGACCTTGGCGGTGGCGTAGCGCAGCGACGGGCCGACCTCGTCGACCTCCAGCTCCACGACCGTGCGCTTCTCGCCTTCCCGGGTCTCGAACGACCGCTGGCGCAGCCGCCCCGAGACCAGCACCCGCATGCCGCGCGTCAGCGTCTCGGCGATGTTCTCCGCCTGCTGGCGCCACACGTTGCAGCGCAGGAACAGCGCTTCGCCGTCCTTCCACTCGCCGCTCTGGCGGTCGAAGGTGCGCGGGGTGGAGGCCACCGTGAAGTTGGCGACCGCCGCGCCGGACGGGGTGAAGCGCAGCTCCGGATCGGCCGTCAGGTTCCCGACGACCGTGATCACCGTCTCGCCGGCCATCGCGGCCTCAGCCGGCGGCGGGCGCGACGACCCGCTTCTGCTCGCGGCGCAGCACCTTCGTGCGCAGCACCGACTCGTTCAGGCCCAGCTGGCGGTCCAGCTCGGCGACCGTGGCCGGCTCGCACGTGACCTCGAGGACCGCGTAGATGCCCTCGGCGTGCTTGTCGATCTCGTAGGCCAGCCGGCGCTTGCCCCACACCTCGATCTTCTCGACGGTCCCCTGGTCGCTCTTGACGACGTTGAGGAAGGTCTCTAGCGAGGGCGTGACGGTGCGCTCGTCGAGGCCGGGGTCGAGGATGACCATGAGCTCGTAATGACGCATGAGAACCACTCACCTCCTGTGGACTGGAACGGCCGCGGTCCTTCCGCGGCAGGAGGTTCCCATCGCGCCCCGACGGAATCGGGCCGCCGCGGGCCCTCCTCGTGGAGGCGGGTGCGGCGGCGGCTCGTCGCGACGGCGCCGGGAGGCGCCGGCCGGGGCGACGGGTCGAGGCTACCAGCGCGAACGCGCCGGCCCGCGCCCGGCCGGCCAGGCGGCCGCAGCGGCGGCGCGGCCGTCGGGGGCGCTCACTACGCTCGCGCCCATGCTGATCGGGGCGCACGTCCGCCAGGAGGACCCGGTCGTCACCGCGGCGGCGGTGCGAGCCGGGATCGTGCAGGTCTTCCTCGCCGACCCGCAGGGCTGGAAACAGCCGCCGCAGCACCCGCAGGCGGCCGAGCTGCGTGGCGGCGACGTCGCGGTGGTCGTGCACGCCCCCTACGTGGCCAACGTGGCGTCGCTGAACAACCGCGTGCGGATCCCGTCGCGCAAGCTGGTGGTCCAGCACGCGGCGGCCGCGGCGGAGGTCGGCGCGATCGGGCTGGTCGTGCACGGCGGGCACGTCGCGCAGGGCGAGGACTGCGCGCGGGGGGTGGACAACTGGCGCAAGTTCCTCGCCCGCCAGGCCGACCAGGGCGGCTTCGGGGTGCCGATCCTCATCGAGAACACCGCGGGCGGGGACAACGCGATGGCGCGCCGGTTCGACGCGCTGGCCCGCCTCTGGGACGCCGTCGGCGAGTTCGACGTCGGGTTCTGCCTGGACACCTGCCACGCCTTCGCCGCGGGCGAGGAGCTGGTCGACGTGGTCGAGCGCGCGCGGGCGATCACCGGCCGGATCGACCTGGTGCACCTCAACGACTCCCGCGACGAGTTCGGCTCCGCGCGCGACCGGCACGCCAACATCGGCACGGGCACGATCGACCCCGACCAGCTGGTGGCGGTGTGCGCCGCGGCCGGCGCGCCGGTGGTCGTCGAGACACCGGCGCCGGGGCAGGCCGCCGACATCGCCTACCTGCGCGAGCGGCTCCCGGCATGATGGGACCCGCCTGACCCCGTCACCGCCACGCGAACACCGGCTGCTCCAGGTGCGCCACCCGGGTCGCCCGCCCGTGCAGCACCACCTCGCGGAACTGGTACAGCACCGCGCCCGTGGGGGCGTGCACGAAGCGGCCGAACAGCGGCAGCTGGATGACCGGCGCCGCGGACTCGGGGATGGTCAGGAACCGCGGCTCGACGTCGATCTCACGCACCGGCACCCGGTGCGCCTCGGCGACCTCGGCCGGGTTCGGCGACAGGTCCGGGTCCGCGCCGGCCCACATCACCACCGGGGTGACGGTGTACCCGGAGCGGGTGACGTAGTCGTCGAGCAGTCCCAGCTCGGCGGCCGGACCGAGGGCGAGGCCCAGCTCCTCGGCGAGCTCGCGGCGGGCTGCCGAGCCCGCGCCCTCACCCGGGTCGACGCGCCCGCCCGGCAGCGCCCACTGGCCGGCGTGCCGGCGCAGGCCGGCGGCCCGTCGGGTGAGCAGGAACGCGGGTCCGCCCGCCTGCTCCACCAGCGCGATCGCGACGGCGGCGCGCTTGCCCTCCGGCCGCGCGACCGGCCGCCGCTCGAACCCGCGCAGCGCGGCGAGCACCGTCGCCCGGGTGACCGCGCCGCCGCCGTCCACCGCGCCGATCCTGCCCTACCTCACCGGCGCCCACCGGCTGCCCGCGCCGCCCAGCGCGGTGCGCTGCCAGGGCCGGGGCCAGTCCGGGTCGTCGTCGAGGCCGTCGACCCGCACCGGGTCGGTGCCCGGCCGCAGCACCGAGCGCACCACCAGCACGCACAGCAGCACCACCACCGCGTCGCGCACCAGCACCGTGCCGAGGAACCAGTCCGGCGGCAACCCGCGGGCGTCGGAGCCGAGGTAGTAGAACATCCGCGGCACCCACACGAGCGCGTCGACGGTCATCCACGCGAGCAGCAGCCGCCAGCGCGGCAGCGCGAGCACCGCCAGCGGCACCAGCCACAGCGAGTACTGCGGGCTCCACACCTTGTTCACCAGCAGGAACGCGGCGACGACGAGGAACGCCAGCGACGCCAGCCGCGGCGGGCGCGGTGCCAGCCAGGCCAGCACCGCGACGCCCGTGCAGCACGCGGCGAACAGCCCTGCCGACACGAGGTTCAGCACGACCGGCTCCGCGCCGGGCTCCAGCGGGCCGTCGAATCCCTGCCAGTCGGCGAAGTGGGCGAGGACGAAGTACAGCGAGTCCGGATCGGCCGGGCGGGTGCGGTTGAGCCGGAAGAACTCGGCCCAGCCCGTCGTCCAGGCCAGCATCACCGGAAGGTTGACCGCGACCATCGTGGCCACCCCCGCGACGGCCGCGCGGACCGCCGGCCGCAGCTCGCGGCGGCGCAGCCCGACCAGCAGGATCGGGCCGAGCAGGAACAGCGGGTACAGCTTGAACGCCGCACCGACGCCGAGCAGCACCCCCGCGAGCACGGGGCGGTGCCGGGCGAACGCGAGCAGCCCCGCCGTGGCCGACGCCACCGCGAGCGCGTCGAAGTTCGTGAACACGTGTACGAGCGCCAGCGGCGAGAGCGCCACCAGCGCCGCGTCCCACGGCCGCGACGGCCGAAGCCGCAGCACGGCCCACACCACCACCAGCCAGGCCAGCGCGAGCCACACCGCCGAGATGTTGAAGTAGACGACGACCGGCAGCGCCGCCGGCAGCGCGGCGACGCCGAGCCAGGCATCGGCGATGCGCGCGTTCGCGTACTGGAAGAACCCGGTCAGGACCGGGTACTCCATGTAGCGGGTCCGCTCGTCCGGCGTGCCGGCGTTCTCCAACCAGGGGTCGCGGTAGGGCACCGCGCCCTCCGCGAGGCCCTCGATGCCGTAGAGCGGGACGGTGTCCGAGTAGCACATCGCCACGTACTGGCGCCCGTTGCGCCAGTCCAGCGCGAGCTCGCCGTCGTCGGTGCCGTACTGCTGCAGGCAGGGTGCCTTGCCGAGCCAGCCAAGGGCGAGGACGGCGACGGCCAGCAGCAGCACCACGCGCAACGGCGTCCAGAACCGGCTGCGACCGACCAGGGCGTGCCGGCCGAGCGGGCCGCCGACCACCCGGCTCGCGGTGGCGACCAGCGGCTCGGTCCACGTCGGCACCACCCGGGGCCGTTGCGGCTCAGGCACCGTCGTGCCCCGCGCGCGCACCCGGACCGCCCCGAGCGCGCGGGCGGCTCAATCGTCCGGCCCGGCGGCCGGCGTGTCGCGGCCGCGGCCCCCTGCGCTCGGCGGGGTGAACAGGGCACCGCCCGGCTCGTCGGAGAAGTCGTCGCCGTCGAACTCGTCGGAGAAGTCGTCGGGGTCGCGCGACTCGAAGCCACCGTCGCCGGGATCGGTCGGGTCGGCGTCGGCGGGGAACGACGGGAACTCGGACCCGCCGCCGCCGTCACCGCCGCGGTCGCCGTCGCCGCGCTCGTCACGGTCCCCGTCGCCGGCCGGCGCCGGATCGCTCGCCGGCGGCGTGCCCATCGGGACGAACGGCGAGAAGTCCTCCTGCGGGGTGCCGCGCAGGGCGTCGTTCATGAACGTCTGCCAGATCTCCCCGGGCACGAGCCGGCCGAAGATGTTGCGACCGGACGCGTCGACGATGGGCTCGCTGGTGTCCGTCCCCACCCAGACCGCCGTCGACAGCGTCGGGGTGTAGCCGACCATCCAGGCGTCCTTGTTCTGGTTCGACCCCTGGATCCCGACGGTGCCGGTCTTGCCCGCGACCGGCCGCCCACCCTGCAGCCCGATCCCCGAGAAGCTCGGCACGTCGATCATCGCCTCGGTGACGTTGCGCGCCACCTGCTCGGGCAGGGCCTGCTCGCCGGCCGGTTCGCCGCGATCGAACAGCACCCGCCCGTCGGCAGCCGTGACGCGGCTGACGACGTACGGCTCGTAGCGCACGCCGTCGGCGGCGAAGGTGGCGAACGCCGCCGCCATGTCGACCGGATGCACCTCCTCGTCGCCGATCGAGATGCCGGCGCGGGCCTCGGGCAGCAGATCGGCGGGGATGCCGGCCTGGTGGGCGGCGTCGGCGACCAGGCGCGGTCCGATGTCAAGGCCGAGCCGGTAGAAGACGGTGTTGATCGAGCGGGTCATCGCGGTCTTGATCGTGCACCGCCCGCAGTCGTAGCCCTCGGAGTTGCGCACGGTGATCCCGCCGGGGAACTCCTGGGGCGAGGAGCCGTCGTACACGCTGCCGAGGCCGATGGAGGGGTCGGCCTGCAGCGCGGCGGCGAGCACGAACGGCTTGAACGACGAACCGGGCTGGCGCAGGGCCTGCGCGTAGTCGATGCCCACGCCGTTCTCCCCGCCGTGGTAGGCGAGGATCGCGCCGCTGCGGGGGTCCACCGAGACCAGCGCCGAGCGCAGGTTCTCCGGCTGGCCGTCCATCACCTCGGCGACCGCCTCGACCGCCTCCTGCTGGCTGTCGGGCTGCACCGTGGTCTCGATCGTCAGGCCGAGGGTGTCGATCTGCTGCTCGGTGATGCCGCGCTCGCCGAGCTCGGCGCGGGCCAGGGTGTAGATGTGGCCGAGGCTGTCGCCCGGGATGCCGCCGCCGGTGGGCGCCTCCGCGCGCCAGTCCGGGAACTGCTGCCGGGCCCGCTCACCCGGGGAGAGCCAGCCCTGGGCGGCCATCCCGTCCAGGACGAAGGTCCAGCGCTCGAGCGCGCGATCCGGGTTCTTGGCGGGGTCCCACCGCGACGGTGACTGGATGATGCCGGCGAGCATCGCGCCCTCGGAGACCGTGAGCTGCTCGACGTCCTTGCCGAAGTACGCCTGGCTCGCCGCCTGCACCCCGTACGCGCCGCGGCCGAGGTAGATGACGTTCAGGTAGTTCTCCAGGATCTGGTCCTTCGTCTGCTCCCGGGAGATCTTCACCGAGACGACGAGCTCGCGGTACTTGCGCCACAGGGAGAAGTCGTCCTGCCCGGTGACGACCTTGACGTACTGCTGGGTGATCGTCGACCCGCCGCCGGTGCCGCCGGTCAGCTGGTTCCAGGCGGCGCGGGCGATGCCGGTGATGTCGAAGCCCGGGTTGGAGTAGAAGGAGCGGTCCTCGGCGGCGAGCACTGCCTCGCGGACGTGCTCGGGCACCCGGTCGAGGGTGACGACGACGCGGTTGACGTTGTCCGGGCGCACCGTGGCCAGCGGGGTGCCGTCGGCGAAGGTGAACGTCGCGACCTGGGGGATGGCCGCCTGCTCGGACGAGGGGACGTCGAAGATGAGCCAGCCGAGGGTGAAAGCCACCACCGGCCCGATCACCGCCAGGCCGACCAGCCAGTACAGCGTGCGGCGCACCTTGCGCCACACGATGCTGTGCCCGGGCGACAGCGGCCGCTCGGGGGGCGGGCCCCCGACCGGACGTGGCCCCGGCGCGACGCCGGCGCGGTCGGCGACGGCAACCGCGCCGGCGTCGCGCCGGGGCCACG
>DATLGI010000100.1:0-4867 GCA_035540535.1 Pseudonocardia sp. | reverse complement strand
CCGTACGGCGGGGGCACCCGCGCGGGCGGTGTCCGCGGCGGCGCGTCCGGGCGGAAGGTTAGGGTCACGGCGTCGACGGCTCTGGGATGCGGCTTCTGGACGCGAGGTGAACCCATGACGGCAGCGGGCGGGACGGGATCGAGCGGTGCGGCGGCGTTCACCGCGGCGCGGGAGTTCCTGTGGCGTCATCGCGAGGACTACGCCACGGCACTGCGCGACTTCCGCTGGCCCGAGATCGACGAGTTCAACTGGGCGCTCGAGCACTTCGACGCCGTCGCCGCCGACCCGGAGCGCGGAGCGCGCCGGGCCCTGTGGATCGTCGAGCAGGACGGCGCGGAGGCGCACTGGACGTTCGCCGAGCTGTCGGAGCGCTCGAACCGGGTGGCGAACTGGCTGCGGGCGCAGGGCGTGGCGCGCGGCGACCGGATCGTGCTCATGCTCGGCAACCAGCTCGAACTGTGGGAGACCCTGCTCGCCGCGATGAAGCTCGGGGCCGTGGTCATCCCGGCCACCACGCTGCTGCACGCCGCGGACCTGCGGGACCGGATCGAGCGCGGAGGCGCGAAGCACGTCGTCGTCGGCGCCGCCGACGCGGCCAAGTTCGACGACGTGCCCGGCGACTACACCCGGATCGCCGTCCGCGGCGCGCCGCAGGGATGGCTGGACTACGCGCGGGCCCAGGACGCCGACCCGACCTTCACCCCGGACGGGCCGACCAGGGCCGACGACACGCTGCTGCTGTACTTCACCTCCGGCACCACGGCCAAGCCGAAGCTGGTGGAGCACACGCACGTCTCGTACCCGGTCGGGCACCTTTCGACGATGTACTGGATCGGGCTGGAGCCCGGTGACGTGCACCTCAACATCTCCTCGCCCGGCTGGGCCAAGCACGCGTGGAGCAACGTCTTCGCGCCGTGGATCGCCGAGGCCTGCGTGCTCGTCATGAACTACGCGAAGTTCGACGCGCAGAGCGTGCTCGCCGTGCTCGACCGCTGCCGGGTCGACAGCTTCTGCGCGCCGCCGACGGTGTGGCGGATGCTCATCCAGGCCGACCTGTCCGGGCTGAGCCGGCCGCCGTCGAAGGTCGTCGGGGCCGGGGAGCCGCTGAACCCCGAGGTCATCGAGCAGATCGAGAAGGCCTGGGGCCTGCGGATCCGCGACGGGTTCGGCCAGACCGAGACGACGCTGCAGGTCGGCAACCCGCCCGGCCAGCCGGTGAAGCCCGGCTCGATGGGGCGCCCGATCCCGGGCTACCCGGTCGTGCTCGTCGACCCGGCCACCGGGGAGGCGGGCGTGGACGAGGGCGAGATCTGCCTGGACCTGGCGCAGCGGCCGCTGGGGCTGATGGTCGGCTACCACGGCGACCCCGAGCGCAACGCCGAGGCGATGGCCGGTGGCTACTACCACACCGGCGACGTCGCCTCCCGCGACGCCGACGGCTACCTCACCTACGTCGGGCGCGCCGACGACGTCTTCAAGGCCTCCGACTACCGGATCAGCCCGTTCGAGCTGGAGAGCGTGCTCATCGAGCACCCGGCCGTCGCCGAGGCCGCCGTCGTCCCGTCGCCGGACCCGGTGCGGCTCGCGGTGCCCAAGGCGTACATCTCGCTGGCGACGGGCCACGAGCCCACGGAGGAGACCGCCAGGTCGATCCTGCAGTTCGCCCGTGACAACCTCGCGCCCTACAAGCGGATCCGCCGGCTCGAGTTCTTCGAGCTGCCCAAGACGATCTCGGGGAAGATCCGGCGGGTGGAGCTGCGCGGCCGCGAGGGCGAGCTGCACGCGGACGCCGACGCGACGCCGCCGGGGGAGTTCACGCTGTAGGCGCGGTGTCCCTTGCCGTCTCACACCGGCGGGGTGAAGTGGCCGGGCCAGTCCGCGTAGGGGATCCGGGTGATCTCGAGGAGCCGGCCGATCGTCGCCCACTGGTTGCGGCCGAGCCGGGCCAGCGGGCGGAGCCGCCCGACGTCGGGCAGGTGGTTGCCGCGGGCGTCGGTGACGAAGACATCGGCGTCGATCGCCGCGTGCAGCACCCGCCCGATGACCACCGTGCAGTCGCCGAGCTCGACGTCGCGTTCGAGCCGGCACTCGAACGCGGCCGGGGACTCGGCGACCCGCGGCGGCACCACCGTGCGGCTCGGCTCGCGGGTGAGCCCGACGGCGTCGAACTCGCTGACGTCGGCCGGGAAGTTCGTCGCCGTCGCGTTGACCCGCTCGAACATCGGCTCGTTGGCCAGGCACACCACGAACTCGCCGGTGGCGCGCACGTTGCGCAGCGAGTCCTTCCGCCCGACCGAGGTGAACTGCATCATCGGCGGGTCCACGCAGGAGACCGTGAAGAACGAGTGCGGCGCGAGGTTGTCCACGCCGTCGGTGGAGCGGGTGGAGACCCAGGCGATGGGTCGGGGCACCACGGTGGAGGTCATCAGCTTGTAGAAGGCGCCGTGGCCGAGCTCGCCGGGGTCGATGTCGGTGCGCATACAACCGATCTTCCCCCAGCTCGTGGCCGGCGTCGCGCCTGTGGAACCGTGTACCCGTGAGTCCCGTCAGCCGTGGCCGCAGGGCCAAGGGAAAGGGCCCCGGGAAGGGGGCGGCGCACTCCGAGACCGACCTCGGCGTCGGCAGGCTGCTCCGCGGCCTCGAGCGCGAGCTCGCGGACGTCGACGCCCTGTGCGCCGAACTGTGCGTCGCGGACCTGCTCGGATCCTGGTGGAAGGAACCGATGCCGGGCGGCGACCCCGACGTCGTTCTCGGGCGGCGGCTCGTCGAGCAGGCGGCGCGCCGGCGCACCTCGGAGGCGCTCGGCCTGCTGCGCTGCCTCGCCGAGCTGGGCACCGGCGAGCTGCGGCGCAGGGCCGGGCGGGCAGCGGAGGCGCTGGTGGCGCGGGGGATCCCCGACCCGCCGTGGGTACCCGCGGGCTGCACCGCCACCGGCTGCTGGGAGCAGGGCGACGTCTTCGGCGACCGGTCGACCGTGCTCGTCGCGTTCGACCGGGCCGGGGCGCCGCACGCCGTCGCGGTGCTCGTCGACCATTCGCGGGGCCTGGCGATTGACGCCTTCGTCGTCGACGACCCCGCGGCGACGCTCGCTGAGCTACGGACCCTCACCGACGACGTGCTGACGCGGCTGCGGCCGATCGCGCCGGGCGAGGCGCGGGCGGTGCTGGAGCCGGCGCTGGCCGCCACCGACGCCCTGGCGGAGCCACCCGTGTCGGCGGGCTTCGCCGAGGTGCGGGCGCTCGTGCACGCCCGCGTCCGGGCACTGCCCGAGCCGGCCGAACCGCCGGGTCCGCCGCCGCAGGTGCCCGCGGCCGAGCGCGAGCGGATCGTCGCGGAGTTCCTCGCATCGCCGCTGCTGATCCGCGGGGAGCACCCCGAGTACCACGAGGTCCTCGACGACCCGTTGTCCGAGGAGCTCGTGGACGGGGTGAACCCGCGGCTGCACATCGCGGTGCACGAGATCGTGGCCGACCAGCTCTGGGCCGGCGAGCCCACGGAGGCGTGGGCGGCGGCGAAGCGGCTGCTCGACTCCGGGATGGACCGCCACGACGTGCTCCACGCGCTGGCCGGGGTCGACACCCGGCACCTGCACGGCGCCCTCACGGTGCAGCGACCCGTGGACGTCGTCGCGCTCCGGGCGGACCTGGACGCGCTCGGCGCGCCCGTCCCGCGCCGCCGCGACGCGGCGCGCGGTCAGCAGGCGCTGTTCGGGGAGCCGGAGCGAGCCGCGCCGCGGCCCCGCCTGCACGTCGTCGCCGGGCGCGGCACCGGCACCGGTCACCAGCCGAAGGTGACGCTGCGCGGCGTGCGGCCCGCGGTCTGGCGGCGGCTCGTGGTACCGGCCGCGATCACCCTGGACCGGCTGCACGACGCCCTCCAGATCGCGATGGGCTGGACCGACAGCCACCTGCACCGGTTCGTCGCCGGCGACACCGTCTACGGCCCGGTCGATCCGGAGTCCTGGTACCCGATGACCGACGAGGCCGGGGTGCGGCTGGACCGGGTCCTGCGCAAGGCAGGTGACCGGGTCCGGTACGAGTACGACTTCGGCGACGGCTGGGAGCACGACATCGTCCTGGAGGAGGCCGGCGTGGGGGTCGGTCGCGTCGAGTGCCTGGCCGGTCGGGGGGCCTGCCCGCCGGAGGACTGCGGGGGCCCGGGGGGCTACGCGGAGCTGTGCGCGATCCTCGCCGACCCGGCGCATCCCGAGCACGCCGAGCGGCGCGAATGGCTCGGTCGAACCGCTCGGCGAGCGGTCGACCGAGCCATTCGCGCCGCTCGCTGCTGCCGCGGAACGCGCGGGGTACGCGGACCGGCGCATCGCGGGTGTGCGACACGCGGTCGTGCTGGTCGGCGCCGTGGCGGGGGCGGGCGCGGTGGCCGAGCGGGCGGTGCGGGGCCGACCGCCGGCGCACGTCGTGCTCACCGCGGCCGCGACCTGGGCGGTGCTGGGCGGTGAGTCGCTGGCCCGCGAGGGCACGGCGCTGGCGGGCGAGCTCGACCGCGGCGACCTCGCGGCGGCCCGGGCCCGGCTGCCGCACCTGTGCGGGCGCGACCCGGCCGCCCTCGACGCCGCCGGGATCGCGCGTGCCGGGACCGAGTCGATGGCCGAGAACACCTCCGACGCCGCGGTGGCGCCGCTGCTGTGGGGAGCCGTCGCCGGCGTGCCGGGGCTGCTCGGCTACCGGGCGGTGAACACGCTCGACGCCATGGTCGGGTACCGGTCGGCGCGCTACGCCCGGTTCGGCTGGGCCGCCGCGCGCCTCGACGACGTGGCGAACCTGGTGCCGGCCCGGGTGTCCGCGCTGCTCGTGGTCGCGCTCGCGCCGGTGCTGGGTGCGCCGGTGCTGGGTGGACGGGCGCCGAC
>DATLGI010000099.1:0-40944 GCA_035540535.1 Pseudonocardia sp. | reverse complement strand
CCTTCGACCAGGTCTCGATGGGCGCCTCCACGGAGAAGCACAACGCCCGCCACCAGATCACCCGCCAGGACCAGGACGAGTTCGCCGCCCAATCGCACCAGCGGGCCGGCCGGGCGATCGAGAACGGCCTGTTCGCCGAGGAGATCACCCCGGTCGAGGTGCCGCAGCGCAAGGGCGACCCGGTGGTCGTCGACAGCGACGAGGGCATCCGCCCGGAGACCACGGCCGAGGGCCTTGGCAAGCTGCGGCCGGCGTTCTCCGCGGACGGCACCATCACGGCGGGCTCCTCCTCGCCGATCACCGACGGCGCAGCCGCAGTGGTCGTGATGAGCCGGGCCAAGGCCGAGGAGCTCGGGCTGTCCTGGATCGCCGAGATCGGCGCGCAGGGCATGGTCGCCGGCCCCGACGACTCCAGCCTGCACGAGCAGCCGGCGAACGCGGTCATCGCCGCCTGCCGCAAGGAGGGCATCGATCCCGCCGACCTCGACATCGTGGAGATCAACGAGGCGTTCGCGGCGGTCGGCGTCGTGTCCACCCGCAAGCTCGGCATCGACCCGGAGAAGATCAACCCGAACGGTGGCGCGATCGCGCTCGGCCACCCGATCGGTGCCTCCGGGGCCCGCCTCGCCCTGCACCTGGCGCTGGAGCTCAAGCGCCGTGGTGGCGGGGTCGGCGCGGCGTCCCTGTGCGGCGGCGGGGGGCAGGGCGACGCTCTGATCCTGCGCGTTCCCGCCTCCGCCTGAGCCGGAGCGATGGCACGTCGGCCCGACGTCGCGGACCTGGTGGCCCGCGCCCGCGGCGCCGAGCCGCGTGCCGTCGCGCAGCTGCTCTCCCTCGTCGACGCTGACACCACCGCGACCGCCGACGTGCTGCGGGAGGTGGCAGCGGCCCTGGCGCCACACGTGGGCCGCGCGCACGTCGTCGGGCTGACCGGGTCGCCCGGCGTCGGAAAGTCGACCTCGACCTCGGCGCTGGTGCGGCTGCTGCGCGAGCGGGGGCGCCGGGTCGGGGTGCTCGCGGTGGACCCCTCGTCGCCGTTCTCCGGCGGGGCCCTGCTCGGCGACCGGGTGCGAATGGGCGAGCACGCCGGGGACGACGGCGTGTTCATCCGCTCGATCGCCACCCGCGGGCACCTCGGCGGGCTCGCCCGGTCCGCCCCGCAGTCGGTGCGCGTGCTCGACGCCGCGGGGTTCGACCTCGTGCTCGTGGAGACCGTGGGGGTCGGCCAGTCCGAGATCGAGGTCGTCGGGCTGGCCGACACCACCGTGGTGCTCCTGGCCCCCGGAATGGGCGACGGCGTGCAGACCGCGAAGGCAGGGATCCTGGAGGTCGCCGACCTGCTCGTGGTGAACAAGGCGGATCGGGCCGGAGCCGCGCGCACCGTGCGCGAGCTGCGGAACATGCTCGCGTTCGCCGAGCGCGGGGAGGGGGCCTGGGCCCCGCCGGTGGTCGCGACCGCGGCCTCGCGCGGCGAGGGGATCGAGGAGCTGGCCGACCGGCTGGACGCGCACCGCGAGTGGCTCGACCGGACCGGCGGCCGGAAGCGCCGTCGCTCGGCCCGGGCCGGCGCGGAGGTCCGGGCGATCACCCTGGAGCGCGTGCGCGCGGGCATCGACGGGTTGGGCGCCGGGTCGTTGCTGCCTCGGCTGGCCGAGAGCGTGGCCGCGGGTGAGCTGGACCCCTACCGGGCCGCCGACGAGCTGTTGGGCGCGGTGGGTACGGAGTGGTCCGCCGCGGCACCGGCGGACCGTGACGACGCGCTGTCCGCCGGGACGCCGGCCGCCGGCACCCCGCGCTAGGCCCGCGGGCGCGGCCGCGCCGGCTGCGCCCGGGTGGCTCGATCATGTGCCGGCCACCGTCGGTTCACCCGCGGCGGCAAGCTCCGCCCCCCGGGGCGGCGGCGGAGCCGGGAGGACGGTCCCGCTGCGCTCGGCCAGCCGGCGGGCGCGCGTGGAGTGCTCGGCGGCCTCGGCGGCGCGTCCCTCGCGCCGCAGGGCCACGGCCAGATCGGCGTGCACGGCGGCGCGCGTGCGGACCGCCGACGGCTCGGCGGCGACGGCGCGCTCGAGCGCCGTCGCCGCCGGATCGCCGAGCGCGAGCAGCGCGCGCCCGTGCCAGGCGTGCAGCTCACCCAGTTCGACGGGCACGGCGAACCCGGTGGTGGGGTCGGCGCGGGGCGGCTGCGCCGGTGGGACGGGCCGCCCCGGTTCGGGGTCCGCGGGGCCGTCGCCCTGCAGGGCGGCCTCGGCTCGGGCGAAGGCGGCCCGGGCGGCCGGCCCGTCGCCCGCGGCGGCGCAGGCCAGCCCGACGGCGGCGGCGAGGCGCGCGGCGACCGGGCCGGCGACGGCCTCGGGCGGCGCCCGGTCCAGGACCGTCCGCGCCGCGTCCGGCTCGCCGACCTCCACCAGAACCGCGGCCCGCCCGACCAGCGCCTCGGCGACGAGGGCCGGCGCCGCCCCCTCCCGCGCCGCGCCGAGCGCGCCCCCGAACCGGTCCCAGGCCGCCTCGGCGTCGCCGGTGTCGAGTTCCTGCCAGCCGGAGAGCGCCGCGGCCGCCGACAGCAGCCGCAGCACGGCGGTCCGGTGTCGCCCGTCGACGAGGTGGGCCGCAGCGCGCGCGAGGTCCGCGGCCAGCGCGCGGGTGGGCGCCGCGGCTCCCGCCGCGCCGAGCCTGCGGTCCAGCTCCCGCGCCGAGGTGAGCTGCGCGCCCCACGCCCCGACGACGGCGGCGTCGACGCCGGCCGCGAACGCGAGCGCGGCCCGCAGCCGCGCGGTGGCGGTGGACCCGGGCGGCTCGCCCAGCCCCAGCTCGGCCGGGGGACAGCCGTACAGCTCGGCCAGCAACCGCCGGTGCGCGGCGTCGGGCAGCACGTGGCCGTTCTCCCAGCGGGAGAGCTGGGTCTTCAGGCTGGCCGGGCTCGCGGCGCCCGGCCCCCGCGCACGGACCAGTTCGGCGAGTGCCTGCGCCGCCTCCGCCTGCGACCAGCCACGGGCGCGGCGCGCCCGGGCGAGGGCGTCGGCGGGAGCGGACGGGTGCGGCATGCGCCGATCCTGTCGGTGCCCGCGGATACGGTCAACACCGTTGACGCAACAGGTGTCCACGGCAGGCGAAGGGGCGGGCGATGGACCTGACGACGTGTTCGGTGTGCGGCCTGGCGGGCTCGGCGGGCGGAACGGTGGTGGGCTTCTCCCTGGGAGTGGCCGTCGGGCGGCGCCGATCGGCGAGGCGGCGGCGCGCGGGCGGGCGCGGGCTCGGCCGGCGGGGCCGGACGATGCGGGAGTGGCCGCCCGGGCGGCGGGATCCCGGGCACCCGCCCGAGGCGGGGTCGCCCGCACGCGGTCGATGAGGCCGCGGCGCGGCCGTCAGCCGAAGTCCCCCGCGGCCCGGCGCACCCGGGCGAGCAGGTCGGTGAGCTGCTGCTGCTCGTCCTCGTCGAGCCCGGCGAGCCCGAACCCGATGTCGGTAACGGACTTCGTCGCGTCCTCGAGCAGTGCGGCGCCGGCAGCCGTGATCTCCACGAGGGTGGCCCGGCGGTCGGTCGGGTGCGGGACGCGGCGGACGAGACCGTCCGCCTGCAGGCGGTCGACGATGTTGGTGACGCTCGTGGGGTGCAGTTGGAGCCGTTCGCCCATCACCCGCATCGGCAGGCTGCCGCTGCGGGAGAAGGTCAACAGCACCAGTGCCTCGTACCGGGCGAAGGTCAACCCGTGCGGGCGCAGCGCGCCGTCCACCGCGGAGAGCAGGATCTGCTGCACCCGCATCACGCTCGTCACGGCCGCCATCCGCCGCGACGGGCCCACCCGCTCCTCCCAGAGCTGCGCCGCCCGGGAGATCGGGTCGAACGGCAGCGGGCCGCGGCTGGTCATGACGCGCGACGCTAGCAGTGACGGCGCCGGGGGCCCTGGCGGCGGCCGCCCGGCCGCCGGCCGCGGGCGGAGGTGCGGCAGGCTGGGGTCATGCTCGTCGCCTTCAGCGTCGCACCGTCCGGCACCGCCTCCGAGAGCGTCGGGGACGTGGTGGCCGAGGCCGTCCGGGTCGTCCGGGAGTCCGGCCTGCCGCACGAGACCACCTCGATGTTCACCACGATCGAGGCCGAGACGTGGGAGGAGGCGATGTCCGTGGTGCAGCGCGCGGTCGAGGCCGTGCAGGCGCGCGCCCCCCGGGTCAGCCTCGTGCTCAAGGCCGACATCCGGCCGGGGCACACCGGCCAGCTGCGGGCGAAGGTGGAGCGGGTGGAGCGCGCGCTGCGCGAGCCGACCTGATCGGGGCACCGGTGTGCTGCCCGGGGCGTCCGGCAGGATGGTCCGGTGATCCGGATCGCGTTGGTGCACGGCGCGTGGCACCGCGCCTCCTGCTGGGACGCCGTCGCCCGCGAGCTGGCCGCCGCCGGGCACGACGTGGTGACCCCGGAGCTGCCCTCCGACCGGCCGGGGCTGGGTGCCGAGGCCTACGCCGGCGCCGTGATCGCGGCGCTCGGCCCGCTGGCGGGCGGCACGCGGGTGGTCCTGGTCGGGCACTCGCTGGGCGGTCTCACCGTGCCGGTGGTGGCGCAGCGCCTCGGAGCCGCCGCGGTGCACGCGCTGGTCCTGGTGGCCGCCCTCGTGCCGCGACCCGGGATGTCGCTGGAGGACCAGGTGCGCGCCGAGCCGGCGATCCTCGCCCCGGGCGTGCGCAGGGGCCAGCAGCGCCATCCCGACGGCACCACGTCCTGGCCGCCGGAGGCGGCGGTCGCCGGCCTCTACCGCGGCGTGGCCGAGGAGCTCACGGCGCGGGCCGCGGCCGGCCGGATCGTCCTGGACGAGCCCGCCACCCGGGTGGTCGAGCGCGCGGTGGCGCAGCTGCGGCCGCAGGCCTGGGACATCGGCCGAGAGATCACACCGCTCGTCGAGTGGCCCGACGTCCGCACGGTGGCGGTCGTGTGCTCGGTGGACCGGGTGGTCGGCCCGGTCCCGGCCCGCCGCCGGGCCGCGGAACTCGGCAGCGACGTCGTGGAGCTGCCCGGCGGCCACTTCCCGATGCTGGTCCGGCCCCGGGAGCTGGCATCGGTGCTCATGCGGGTGGCCAGCGCGCGCTGACCTCATCCCTCCGACACGCGCGACCCGCACCGCGGGGCGGTGCGGGTCGCGGCGGAGATGCCGGGTCCGGCGGCTCAGCCCCAGCCCATGGCGATGCTGAGGTTGAAGAAGAACACCCCGACCAGCAGCGCGGCCACGCCGAGCCAGATCCCGAGCTTGCCCCGGCGCGCCGCGGCGGGCCGCTGCAGGGCCGCCAGACCGAGCGCTATGGCGAGCCCACCCCCGATCCAGCCGGCGACCGCGACAGGGCTCGCGAGGAGCGCGAGGATGCCGACGACCAGTGCCGCCGTGCCCAGGGCGGGGTTCTCCTGGCGCGCGGTCCTGCGGCGCGCCTCGGTGAGCAGGCGGTCAGCGACGGTGTTGTCGGTGCTCATGCAGGTCTTCCTCCGGTTGCCGGGGTCGGCCCCGTGGGGCGGGCGGTCGGACGGCTGCGGGGGCCGGGCCCCGCAGCGCGCACATCCGGTCAACGACCGTCGCGTCGCCGTGGTGCTGGGCCAGTCCGGTGATCGAACAGCCGGGTGCGGGCACGGAGTGGAGCCGGTGACCGCGTGGTGTCACCACGGGTACCGATCGGAGCAGCGACTCGGCCTTCCGACAGGTAATCGGACGTCCTACTGTTCGGATGGCGGCAGCGGCGCGACAGGAGGCGATCATGGATGGAACCCGCGGTACGGACGGCGGCGAGCACCGCGCACGGCACATGTGGCGCGCCGTGGAGCCGGTGCACGCCGTCACCTACTTCGCGCCCGAATCGCTGGAGGGCTGCACGGCACTCGGCACGAAGGGCTACTGGATGAGCTACTTCGGGCTTCGGGCCGCCCCGCTGGGCGCCGCGGCACCCGAGGTCGTCGCGGCCCTGTTCTACAACTTCCATCCCGACCACGTCGCCCGCGCCGTCCCCGACGTCTGGGCGGTCGCGCCACCGCAGCGCTTCCTCGAGGTGCGCCTGGAAGCCGTGGACGCCGCGCTGCACCGGCTGCTCGGCGCCGACGTCGTCGCCTCGGCCGAGGTCGCCGAGGCCGCGGAGCTGGCCCGGCGGGCCGCGCTCGCCGCGCCGACGGCCGGGCGGGCGATGGCCGCGGCGAACGCGGCGCTGCCCTGGCCGCAGGCGCCGCACCTCGTGCTGTGGCATGCGCAGACGGTGTTGCGCGAGCACCGCGGGGACGGCCACGTCGCCGCCCTGCTCACCGCGGGCCTGGACCCGGCCGAGGCGCTCGTGCTGTTCGTCGCCGATCTCGACCTCGACGCCGAATGGATCCGCGCCCGCCGGGGCTGGTCCGAGCAGGAATGGGCGGCCGCCGCGCAACGGCTGACCAGCCGCGGGCTGCTGGCCGCGGGTGCGCCGACCGAGCGGGGGCGCGCGCTGCGGGCCGAGGTCGAGGCGCACACCGACACCCTCGCCGACGCGCCGTGGGCCGCCCTGGGGGACGAGGGGGCGCAGCGGCTGGCGGCGCTGGTGGCACCCCTGGTCTCGGCCATCCTCGCCGGGGACGGGTTCCTGCCCGTCAACCCGATGGGCCTGCAGCCGCTCGTGGGCACCCGCTGACCCGCCCGGCGCCCGGCACCGCGCCTGCTCCGCCACCGGTGGCCGGCCGCACCGGCCAGCGCGCCGCCGGCGCAGGCGCCGTGCCAGGATAAGAGCCGTGTCACGTCCCGATCCCCGCCAGGTCACCCAGAGCGCCGCACTGTCCTCGGCCATGGCCGGCGCCGTCGACCTCGCGGCGCTGAAGGCCCGTTCGGACGCCGCGAACCGCGCGCAGGGCCCCGCGGCCGGGCCCGCAGGAGCCCCGTCCGGCACCGGTTCGCACGTCCTCGACGTCACCGAGGCGAGCTTCCAGGCCGACGTCATCGACCGGTCGATGCAGATCCCGGTGGTGGTCGACCTCTGGGCCAGCTGGTGCGGCCCGTGCAAGCAGCTCTCGCCCGTGCTCGAGCGGCTCGCCGAGGCGGGTCGCGGGGCGTGGCTGCTGGCCAAGGTCGACGTCGACGCGAACCCGCGGATCGCGCAGGCGTTCGGCGTGCAGTCCATCCCGATGGTCGTCGCCGTGGTCGGTGGTCAGCCGGTGGACGCCTTCAACGGCGCGCTGCCCGAGCCACAGGTGCGGCAGTGGATCAGCGCGCTGCTCGACGCGTTGCGCGACCGCATGCCCGGGATCCGGCAGGCCGAGCAGAGCGGCGGCGACGAGGCGGCCGAGGCCGTCGAGGAGCCCGACGACCCGCGGTTCACCGCCGCCGAGGACGCTCTCGAGCGCGGTGACTACGCCGAGGCGCAGGCCGCCTACGAGCGCATCCTCGCCGAGGAGCCGGCCAACGAGATGGCGGCGGCGGCGCTGGCGCAGGTGCGGTTCCTCGCGCGGGCGGAGTCGGCGGACCCGTCGGCGATCGAGCGGGCCGACGCCGCGCCCGACGACGTCGACGCGCAGCTCGCGGCCGCCGATGCCGAGGTCGCCCTGGACCGGGTCGAGGCCGCGTTCGCACGGCTGGTCGCGGCGGCCGGTCGGCTCTCCGGAGAGGACCGCGACCGCGCCCGCGAGCACCTCGTCGGGCTGTTCGACCTGTTCCCGGTGGACGACGCGCGGGTCACGGCGGCCCGCCGCGCCCTGGCCCGCGTGCTCTTCTGAGGGTGGCCGGCCCCTCTCGGCGGGTGAGGGCGGGCGTCGCGGGCCTGGTGGCGGTGGTCGCCGTGCTGGTGACGGTCGTGCTGCACGCCACCCACTCCGACCCGCTGGTGACGCGGCTGCTCTCCGCGGACATGCGCGGTCTGCACGTGGACTTCGACACCTTCCACCACTCCGCGGTGGTGCTCGTCGAGCAGCCGTACGGCGCGGACATCTACACCACGCCGGCGCTGCTGACGAACCTCAACCCGCCGCTGATGACCGCGCTGTTCGCGCCGTTCGCCGCCGTCGACGCGCTGACCGGGTACCGAATCCTCGCGGCGCTGACGCTCGTCGCCGTGGTGCTCGCGCTGCTCGCGGTGGCCCGCGAGCTGCGGCTCGGGCGCGCCGTGACGGTGGCAGCGGTGCTCGCCGTCGTCGCGTCCTCGCCGCTGCACGGGACGCTGGTGCTCGGCCAGGTGTACGGGCTGCTGCTGGTCGGGCTCGTGGCCGGCTGGGTCGCGCAGCGCCGCGGTCACCCGATGCCGGCCGCGGTGCTGTGGGGGGTGACGGTGGCGCTGAAACCGTCGCTGGCCCCGCTGCTGCTGCTCGCCGCGGCGGTGCACCGGTGGCGCCCGCTGGCGGCAGGCGTCGCCGCGGCCGCGGCGGCGACGCTGGTCGGGGCGCTCGTCGCGGGACCCGCGAACACGGTGCGCTGGCTGGGCATCGCGCTGACCGAGCCCGTCCCGGGCGTCACCGACAACGCCTCGCTGCCCGGCCTCGCCGTCCGGTTCGGGGCACCGGCACCGGTGGGGACGCTGATCGGCGCTGCGGTGCTGGTGGGCACGCTCGCGTACCTGGCCCGCCACCGCGACCGGGTCGACCCCGCCGGCACTGCGCCGTGGGCGGTGCTCGCCGCCGGCCTGCTCGTCGCACCCATCGCCTGGCACAACTACCTGCTGCTGGTGGTGCCCGGCGTGTTCGTGCTGCTCGCCCGGCGCCGTCTCGCCGTGGCCGCCGCGCTGCTCGCGCTGCCCCTAGTGCCGATCGCCTGGAACGGCGTTCTGGACGGCCGGCCCGGCGGCGCGCTCGCCGGGTCGCTGTACTGCGCGATCCTCGTCGCGCACTGGGCCGTGTTGCTGCGCGAAGCGCGCGGCGAGCCTGCCGTCGCGGAGCGCCCCCGGATCGCCAGCGGAGCCGCCGCGCCGTCCTGACCGGCGCGCCCGCCGTCGTCGTCCGCCTTCGGGTCGTCGGAGCCACCGGCCGGTGCGGGGGAAGGGGCGGTCGTTCGGGACCGGTCTGCCGGGCCCGCGGATGCACTAGGCTCGCCGGATGCGCGCGGCGCGACCCCGCCCGGCCGAGTGCGCGATGGTCCTGGTCGCCGCGCTCGCCGCGGCCGTGGCTGCGGCCCTGTTCGTCCGCAGCGGCAGCTTCGTGCTGACGCGGATCGTGTCCAGCCGCCTGCACACCGACTTCGACACGTTCCGCGCCTCGGCGCTCGCCCTGCTCGCCGGCGGTGACATCTACGCCACCGGCGCCACGGTGCCGAACCTCAACCCGCCGTTGCTGACCGTGCTGTTCGCGCCGCTCGGCCTGCTCGACCCCGGCCCGGGCTACCGCCTGCTCGTGCTCGTCTCCGCGGTGCTGGTGGTCGGCAGCCTGCTGGCCGTGGGCGCCGAGCTGCGGATGCCCGGCGGCCGGCTCGCCGCGGCCGTCGTCGCCGTGGTGCTCTCGGCGCCGTTCCTGGCGACGCTCGGCCTGGGCCAGATCTACCCGCTGCTCACCGCGGGCCTCGCCGGGAGCTGGCTGGCGCAGCGGCACGGCCGCCCGCTGCCGGCCGGCGTGCTGCTCGGGCTGGTGGTCGCGCTGAAACCCTCGCTGCTGCCGGTGCTCCTGCTGCCGGTGCTGCGCCGCTCCCGGCCGACGGCGTGGGCCGCGTTCGCCGCCGCTGTGGGCGGCAGCGCGCTCGGGGTGCTGGTGGCGGGCCCGTCCTCGGCCGCCGCCTGGTTGCGGTTGATCGCCGGCCGGCCGCTGGTGACCTACGTCGACAACGCGTCCCTGCCCGCGGCGTTCGCCCGGCTGACGACGCCGTCCGAGGGCGTGCGCCCGCTCGTCGAGCTCTCCGGCGGCCTCGCCGTCGGCGCCGTGCTGGCCGCCGCGGTCCTCGCGCTCACCCTGTGGCGGGTGCGGCGCGCGCCGGCCGACGGCCGCCCGGACGCCGCGCTGTGGGCACTGGCGGCCGCCGCACTGGTCGCCTCGCCGCTGACGTGGCACGGCTACCTCGTCGTGCTCGTGCCCGGCGTGCTGGTGGTGCTGGCGAGCGGGTGCTGGGCGGCGGCCGTGCTGCTGCTCTCGCTGCAGCTGATCGGGATGGAGTGGCCGTGGTTCTGGACGGTCGACGGCACGGCACCGGCGCTGCCGCTGTCGCTCTACGCCGCGATCCTGCTGGCGCACTGGGTGGCCCTGTTCGCGGTGTCGGGCGCGGGCCGCTCGGGTCAGGCCGGGTCGTCGTCCGGTCTCGGGGGCGCGACGGTCGGCGCGTCCGCCGTCACCGGCGCGGCGGGCGCCTCGAGCTCGCGGGCGGCATCCGGCCCGGTGGCCGCCGCGGCCTCGATCTCCGCGCCGGGTTCGGCCGCCGCGCCGGACCGGGGCGGTACCACGTCCGCCGACGGCTCCGGCACCAGCCACAGCACCCCCAACGGCGGCAGCCGCAGCACCGCGCAGGCGGGGCGGCCGTGCCACGGCCGCTCCTCGGCCGTCACGGCCCCGAGGTTGCCCACGCCGGACCCGCCGTAGCCCGCCGCGTCGGTGTTCACCAGCTCGCGCCAGCGCCCGGCGACCGGCAGCCCGAGCCGGTAACCCTCGCTCGGGGTGCCCGCGAAGTTCGCGACGCAGGCGAGCACGGTCGGGCGCCCGTCGGCGTCCACGCCGTGGCGCAGGAAGCTCAGGACGTTGCCCGACGCGTCGTTGGCGTCGATCCAGGAGAAGCCCTCCGGGCTGACGTCCTGGCTCCACAGGGCGGGCTGGGCGCGGTAGGCGCGGTTGAGGTCGCCGAGCAGCGCGCGCACGCCGGCGTGCAGCGGGTCGTCGAGCAGGTCCCAGTCCAGTGAGCGGGACTCCGACCACTCGCGGACCTGGCCGAACTCCTGGCCCATGAACAGCAGCTGCTTGCCCGGGTGCGCCCACATGAACGCCAGCAGGGCGCGCAGGTTCGCCGCCTTGTTCCAGTCGTCTCCGGGCATCCGGGTCCACAACGAGCCCTTGCCGTGCACCACCTCGTCGTGCGAGAGGGGCAGCACGTAGTTCTCGCTGAACGCGTACATGAGCGAGAACGTCAGCTGGTTGTGGTGGAAGGTGCGGTGGATGGGGTCGCGCCCGGTGTAGGCGAGCGTGTCGTGCATCCAGCCCATGTTCCACTTGAACCCGAAGCCCAGGCCGCCGAGATGGGTGGGCCGGGTGACGCCGGGCCAGGCGGTGGACTCCTCGGCGATCGTCACGACCCCCGGGTGCTCGCGGTAGACCGTGGCGTTCACCTCCTGCAGGAACGCCACCGCTTCGAGGTTCTCCCGGCCGCCGTGGACGTTCGGCAGCCATTCGCCGTCCTTGCGGGAGTAGTCGAGGTAGAGCATCGACGCCACGGCGTCGACGCGCAGGCCGTCGACGTGGAACTCCTCGAGCCAGTACAGCGCGTTGGCGACCAGGAAGTTGCGCACCTCCTTGCGGCCGAAGTCGAACACGAGCGTGCCCCAGTCCGGCTGCTCGCCGCGGCGGGGGTCGGCGTGCTCGTAGAGCGGCGTGCCGTCGAAGCGCGCGAGCGCCCACTCGTCGCGCGGGAAGTGGGCCGGCACCCAGTCGACGATCACGCCGTAGCCGTGCTGGTGCAGGTGGTCGACGAACCAGCGGAAGTCGTCGGGCGAGCCGAACCGCGCCGTCGGGGCGAAGTAGGAGCTGACCTGGTAGCCCCACGAGCCGCCGAAGGGGTGCTCGGCGACGGGCAGCAGCTCGACGTGGGTGAAGCCGGTCTCGTCGAGGTGGGCGACGAGCTGCTCGGCCATCTCGCGGTAGCCGAGGCCCTGCTTCCACGAGCCGAGGTGCACCTCGTACACGCTCATCGGCTCGGCGTGCGCCTGCCGGGTGGCGCGGGCCGCCAGCCACTCCGCGTCGCCCCACTCGTGGCCGGAGGAGTCGACCACCGACGCCGTGGCCGGGGGGACCTCGGTGGCGAAGGCCATCGGGTCGGCCTTGTCGCGCCAGCGGCCGTCGGCGCCGAGGATCCGGAACTTGTAGCGGGTGCCGGGCGCGATCCCGGGGACGAACAGCTCCCACACGCCGGTGCTGCCGAGCACCCGCATGGGGTGGGCCCAGCCGCTCCAGCCGTCGAAGTCGCCGGTGACGCGCACGCCGCGCGCCGTGGGCGCCCAGACGGCGAAGCTGGTGCCGGTGACGGGCCCGGCCGGGGTCTCGTACGTCCGCACGTGCGCCCCGAGCACCGTCCACAGCCGCTCGTGGCGGCCCTCCGCGATGAGATGCTGGTCGACCTGGCCGAGCGTGGGCAGCCAGCGGTAGGGGTCGTCGACGACGTCGGTGCGCTCGCCGTAACGTACGGCCAGCCGGTAGTCCCCGGGCGCGCCGGGCACGACGCCGGAGAACAGGCCGGAGTCGTGCACCTTGTGCAGCGGATGCCCTTCCCCGCCCTGACGCACCACGTGCACCTCGTCGGCGTGCGGGCGCAGGACGCGGACCACCATGCCGTCCGGATGCGGGTGCGCACCGAGCACCGCGTGCGGCTCGTGGTGCGCGCCGCCGAGCAGCCGGTCGACCGTGGCCGGATCCGGCGGGCAGGGGTCGATCGTCCGGGTCGTGTCGTCCTCCTCGCGATCCACGGGTGAACCGTAGTGCGCGGTGCGGCCGCCCGCCGACCCGAGCGGGATCGTGGCGCGGGCCCGACCACCCGACGACCGATGGGTTTGCGGCGGCGGGGGAGTCGTTAGTCCGACACGGATCGCGAACACGCGAAGGAGCACCCATGCCCGCCCGAGACACCGTCCCCGCCGGAGCGCCCTGCTGGATCGAGCTGACGACCTCCGACACCGCGCGCAGCCGCGAGTTCTACTGCCGGCTCCTCGGATGGGAGGCCGACGAGCCCGCCGAGGAGTTCGGCGGGTACTTCACCTTCACCTCCGGCGCCGTCCCGGTCGCCGGCGGCATGCCCGCCATGTCCGAGGCGCCCGTCACCGACGTGTGGTCGGTCTACCTGGCCAGCGACGACGCCCGCAAGACCGTCGAGGCGGCGGTGGCGGCCGGCGGGCAGGTCATCGCCCCGGCGATGGACGTGGCCGGCCTCGGGACGATGGCCGTGCTCGCCGGGCCGGACGGCGCGGTGGTCGGGGTGTGGCAGCCCGGGACGCACCGCGGCTTCGGCGTCCACGCGGAGCCCGGAGCGCCGAGCTGGTTCGAGCTGCACACCCGCGACCATCCCGGCGCGGTGGCCTTCTACCGGGACGCCTTCGGCTGGGACACCCAAGCGGTGGCCGACACCCCGGAGTTCCGGTACACGACGCTGCGGCACGGCGAGGAGTGGCTGGCGGGGATCATGGACGCCGCGGGGCACCTGCCCGACGGCGTCCCGTCGCGCTGGGCGGTGTACTTCGGCGTCGCCGACACCGATACCGCCGTCGCCGACGCCGTCGAGATGGGCGCGCAGGTCGTGCACCCCGCCGAGGACACCGAGTACGGCCGGATCGCCGTGCTCACCGACCCGACGGGTGCGCAGTTCCGGCTCGTCGCGGCGAACGAGGCCATGCCGGCGAAGGAGTAGGGGGACGGGCGGTAACGGAAGCCCGGAACGCCCGGGCCTCCGTTACCGCCCGTCGGCGGCGGCCTGCTCGCGTTCGCGCACGATCCGGTCCTTGCTCCGGATCAGCCGCAGCAGCGTGACCAGGACGACCCCGCCGACGATGTTGAGCACGACGGTGTAACCGAACCAGCCGATCCACGCGGCGTAGCCGAACGGGGCGGTCCCGGTGTGCAGGGCGG
Source organism: Pseudonocardia sp. (assembly GCA_035540535.1). Taxonomy (GTDB): domain Bacteria; phylum Actinomycetota; class Actinomycetes; order Mycobacteriales; family Pseudonocardiaceae; genus Pseudonocardia. Next base: position 27,236 of record DATLGI010000099.1, on the reverse strand, counting down.
CGAAGATCAACAGTGAGTCGACCACCGAGTGGAACATCTCCAGACCGGTGATCAGGAACGCCCCGGCGACCGCCGCCGCGATCTTCGCGGGCATCGAGCTGGTGCCGTGCTGCATCCGCGTCATCAGGGTGATCACCGCGCCCCCGAGCAGCGCCAGGCTGATCACTCGCAGCCCGAACTCCGCCTCGGCGAAATGCCGTGCGGCCTCGACGGTGGTGGCGTGCAGCTCCGGATACGCGGCCATCAGCAGCGCCGTCAGGAACCAGCCCCCCGCCAGGTTCGCCAGCAGCGTGCCCGACCACAGCCTCGCCAGGTCGCTCCACCGGGCGCGCCCGGCCGCGACCGTCGTGATGGGAACGAGGAAGCCCTCGGTGAACAGCTCGCTGCGCCCGAGCAGCAGGGCGAGGAACCCGATCGAGAACGCCAGCCCGGCCAGCAGGGTGCTGCCGGTGGCCTCGCGGACGGCGATCAGGGCCAGCAGCCCCAGCGCGACCTCCATGCCGCCGACGAACCCGGTGGCCAGGACCTCGTACCACTTGCGATGCAGCCGCTGCATGCCCTCGTCGAGGGTACGGGTGAAGGTCTCGTCGAGGTTCTGCTCGAGCGGGCTCTCCCCCTCGGCCTTGTGGATGTCGTTGTTCGGCATCGTTCTCCCTGCGCGCGGCAACCGGCAGGTGATGCCCGCGACGGCGCCCGGCAAACCGGACCCGTGCCGCCGGGAACTCAGCGGTGCGCGCGGCCCGCCGCCGTGAGCCGCACGATCGAGCCCAGCGGGATCTGCGCCCAGGACGGCCGGTTGCGCGTCTCGTACTGCACCTCGTACACGGCCTTGTCCAGTTCGAACGCGCGCAGCAGGACGCGGTGCTCGCGCGGGTCGGCGCCGCTGCGCAGGGTGTAGCCGTCGCAGAACGCCGCGCGGTTGCGCTCCGCCCACTCGTTCGCGCGCCAGGCCAGCTGGTGGTGCTCCGGGTCGTCGGCCTCCGCGGCCGGGTCCTGCAGGGCCAGCTGGTGATAGGCCGCGTAGTCGAAGGACCGCAGCATCCCGGCGACGTCGCGGAGCGGGGAGTCAGGGCGCACCCGCAGCTCCAGCGGCGTGGCCGGCTCGCCCTCGAAGTCGATCACCAGCCAGCCGTAGGGGGTGCGCAGCGTCTGGCCGAGGTGCAGGTCGCCGTGCACCCGCTGGGCCGGCACCCGCAGCCCCGTGCCGGCCAGCCCTGCGTAGACCTCCCGGATCGCCTCGGCGTGCTCGGCCAACTCCGGGGTGCCGGCCAGGACGGCGTCGAGCCGGGCCAGCATCGCCGCGGCGACCTCGCCCGCGTCCCGCTCGTTGACCCCCAGGGCTCGCCGCAGCTCGTCGTGCACCACGCCGACCGTCTCGCCGAGGCGGGTGGCCTCGCCGGCGAAGTCGCCGCCGACCTCGTCGGCGCGCAGATCGGCCTCGGCGAGCAGGTCGCGCACGCTCGCCAGCGCCATGGACCAGCCGTCGGCCGAGTTCGCGGCGTAGTCCTGCAGCATCGCGAGCGTCACCAGCCCGCCGTCCAGCGTGCCCTCGACGGCCCCCTGCAACGCCGCGACCTGCGCGCTGCCGACCGAGCGCAGCGCGCGGTGCAGCTCCAGGTCCGGGTTCACCCCGCGCTGCACCTGACGGAACAGCTTGAGGATCGAGCGCTCGCCGTAGGCCACCGAGGTGTTCGACTGCTCCACGCCGAGGACGCGCCCGGCCGGACCGGTGGCGATCTCGGCACCCGGCTCCGGGACGAACCGCACGTCGTCGACGGTGCGGCCGCCGCGGATCGCCGCCAGCAGCCACGCGGTGGCCTCGGCGTCCCAGAGCCCGTCGTAGGCGATCAGACCGCCGACCACGCCGATCTCGACGTGGTGCAGCTCGTCGCGCAGCCGCGAGCGCCGTCCGAGCAGCAGCTGGTAGAGCTGCGCCGGCCCGTCATCGTCGAAGGTCACCGTGAGGATCAGCAGGTCCAGGCGCAGGTCGTCGCCGACCGGCAGCGGGGTGCGGTGCGCGACCTCGACGGCGCGGACGGGGCGCCCCTTCGCGGCGAACCAGCGCTGGGCGGCGAGCCAGTCGGGCAGCTGCCGGGTGAGCTCGTCGAGCTCGGTCACGAAAGCTCCTCCGCGGGCTTGATCGAGAACCAGTAGAAGCCGTGCCCGGGCAGCGTCAGCAGGTAGGGCAGGACGCCGATCGCCGGGAACGGCACCCCGCCGGTGAGCTCGTGGGGGGAGCGGCCCTCCCACGAGGAGAGGTCGAGCTCCACCGGCTGCGGGAAGCGCGACATGTTGTTGACGCAGAGCACCGTGTCCGCGTCGGGGCCGTCGCCCGTGGAGCGGACGTAGGCCAGCACCGACGGGTTCGAGCCGCCCAGCTCGTGGTACTCGCCGAGGCCGAACGCTGGGTGGCGCTTGCGGACCTCGATCATGTGCCGGGTCCAGTGCAGCAGCGAGGTCGACGAGTGCGACTGCGCCTCGACGTTCACCGCCTGGAACCCGTAGACCGGGTCCATGATCACCGGGAGGTAGAGCCGGCCCGGGTCGCAGGTGGAGAACCCGGCGTTGCGGTCCGGCGTCCACTGCATCGGGCTGCGGACGGCGTCTCGGTCGCCGAGCCAGATGTTGTCGCCCATGCCGATCTCGTCGCCGTAGTAGAGGACCGGCGAGCCGGGCAGGCTCAGCAGCAGCGCCGTGAACAGCTCGAGCTGGTTGCGGTCGTTCTCCAGCAACGGGGCCAGCCGGCGGCGGATGCCGATGTTGGCCTTCATCCGCGGGTCCTTGGCGTACTCCGCGTACATGTAGTCGCGCTCTTCGTCGGTGACCATCTCGAGCGTCAGCTCGTCGTGGTTGCGCAGGAAGATGCCCCACTGACAGCCCGACGGGATCGCCGGGGTCTGGGCCAGGATCTCCGAGATCGGGAAGCGGTTCTCCCGGCGCACCGCCATGAAGATGCGCGGCATCAGCGGGAAGTGGAACGCCATCTGGCACTCGTCGCCGCCGACCTCCGGGTCGCCGAAGTACTCGACGACGTCGCTCGGCCACTGGTTGGCCTCGGCCAGCATGACCCGCCCTGGGTACTCGTCGTCCATCACCTTGCGGCAGCGCCTGAGGAAGGCGTGGCTCTCCGGGAGGTTCTCGCAGTTCGTGTCGTCGCGCTCGAACAGGTAGGGGACGGCGTCGAGGCGGAAGCCGTCGATGCCGAGATCGAGCCAGAACCGGAGGACCTCGATCATGGCTTCCTGCACGGCCGGGTTGTCGTAGTTGAGGTCGGGCTGGTGGGAGAAGAACCGGTGCCAGTAGAACTGGCCGCGGACGGGGTCGTAGGTCCAGTTCGACGTCTCGGTGTCGACGAAGATGATCCGCGCCTCGGGGTAGCGCTGGTCGTCGTCGGACCACACGTAGTAGTCGCCGTACGGGCCGTTCGGGTTGCGGCGCGACTCCTCGAACCAGGGGTGCTGGTCGGACGTGTGGTTCATGACCAGATCGGTGATCACCCGGAGGCCGCGCTTGTGCGCCTCGTCGAGCAGGTAGACGAAGTCCTCCACCGTGCCGAACTCGGGGAGCACGGCGCGGAAGTCGCGGATGTCGTAGCCGCCGTCGCGCAGCGGGGAGTCGTAGAACGGGGGCAGCCAGAGGCAGTCGACGCCGAGCCACTGCAGGTAGTCCAGCTTGTCGGTGAGCCCGCGCAGGTCGCCGGTGCCGTCGCGGTTGGAGTCGCTGAACGCCCGGACCAGCACCTCGTAGAAGACCGCCGTCTTGAACCACTGGGGGTCAACCTCGAGCGTGCGCGCGTGGCCGTACTCGTCGGCGTCGTGCTCGACGACGACGCCCGGCTCCGGGTTCTCGGTCATCGGCGACGAGGCTAGCGGGGTACGATCTGATCTTCAGGACGTGGGGAGGGCGCGCCGCCTCACGGTCCGGCCGGGCGCTGCACCCGCAGGATGTGCGCCACGTGCTGCCACGGCTCCAGGCGCACGTAGTTGAACTGCCCCCACCGGTAGGTCTCGCCGCTCACCTCGTCGTGCACGTCGAACTGCGCGCCCCAGTCGAGGCCGAGCCCCGGCAGGTCCAGCGACGTGGTGCCCTGCTGGGCGGCGTGCGGATCCAGCGTGCACACCACGAGCACGGTGTCGCCGGTGGCCGGGTCGGTGCGCGAGTAGGCGATGATCGCGTCGTTGTCGACGTGGTGGAACCGGATCTCCCGCAGCTGCTGCAGCGCCGGGTGCGCGCGGCGGATCTCGTTGAGCCGCGTCAGGTAGGGCTCCAGCGACCGGCCGGCGGCGGCCGCGGCGGCGAAGTCGCGCGGCCGCAGCTCGTACTTCTCGGAGTTCAGGTACTCCTCGCTGCCCGGCCTGACCGGCTCGCCCTCGAACAGCTCGAAGCCGGAGTAGACGCCCCAGGTCGGTGACATGGTCGCCGCCAGGGTGGCCCGGATCGCGAACATCGACGGCCCGCCGGTCTGCAGCGACTCGTGCAGGATGTCCGGGGTGTTCACGAACAGGTTCGGCCGGCACTCGTCGGCGCGCTCGGCGTGCATGAGCGCGAACTCGGTGAGTTCGGCCTTCGTCGTGCGCCAGGTGAAATAGGTGTAGGACTGGGTGAACCCGAGCCGGGCCAGCCCGAACAGCCGGGCCGGGCGGGTGAACGCCTCGGCCAGGAACAGCACCTCGGGGTGGCGGGCCTTGACCTGCCAGATCAGCCAGTGCCAGAAGTTCGGCGGCTTGGTGTGCGGGTTGTCGACGCGGAAGACGTGCACGCCGTGCTCGACCCAGTGCAGCACCACCCGCAGGCACTCGGCGTAGATGCCGGCCGGGTCGTCGTCGAAGTTGATCGGGTAGATGTCCTGGTAGCGCTTCGGCGGGTTCTCCGCGTAGGCGATCGTGCCGTCGGGGCGCACCGTGAACCACTCCGGATGCTCCGCCACCCACGGGTGGTCCGGCGCGGCCTGGAGCGCGAAGTCGAGGGCGACCTCCATGCCGAGGTCGCGGGCGCGGTCGACGAAGGCGTCGAAGTCCTCGATCGTGCCGAGCTCGGGCTCGATCGCGTCGTGCCCGCCGTCTGCCGAGCCGATCGCCCACGGTGAACCGACGTCGTCCGGCGCCGCCGTGACGGCGTTGTTGCGGCCCTTCCGGTGCCGCCGCCCGACGGGGTGGATGGGGGGCAGGTACACGACGTCGAAGCCCATCGCGGCGATGCGGTCGAGCTCCTTGCTCGCGGTGACGAACGACCCGTGCACGGCGCGGCCCGTCTCGTCGCGGCCACCGGTGGAACGCGGGAACATCTCGTACCAGGAGCCGTAGAGCGCGCGCCGGCGGTCGACGTAGACCTGGTGCACCCGGCCCCGGGTGATCAGCTCCCGCACCGGACGCTCGGTCATGATCCGGTGCACGGCCGGGAACAGGGCGGGGGCGACGCGCGCGTGCAGCGGGAGAGCGGTGTCGCGCAGCGCGTTCGCGGCTCCGAACAGCAGGTCCCGGTGCGGGCGCTCACCGGGGCGCCGGCCCACCCGCTGCAGCAGCCGCGCACCCGTCTCGAAGTCGTTGGCGAGGTCGTCGACACCCTGACCGGCGTCGATCTTGACGGTGACCGCGTGCCGCCAGGTGGCCCACGGGTCGCTCCAGGCGTCGACGCGGAAGCTCCACAGGCCGGGGGAGTCCGCGACGACCGTGGCGGCGAACCGGTCGGTGCCCGTGCCCTCCGGCCGCATGCGCACGTGCCGGGCCGGCTCGTCCCCGCCGATCCTGCGCCAGACGACGTTCGCCGCGACGGCGTCGTGACCCTCGCGCCATACGGTGGCGGCGATCGGCAGCACCTCGCCGACCACCGCCTTGGCCGGCAGCCGTCCGCCCTCGACCGCCGGGGAGACGTGGTCGATTCCCATCCGGCCGACCATCGGCACGCACCCCCAGTGCTCGTCACCTGCGTCACAACCGTACCTACCCGCTCCGGCGGCGGACCGAACGGTCGCCGATGCGGCGTGCGGGCTTCGGCGGGTCCGCCGCGCCCGGCTCTGGAACGATCCGGGGACCGGCTCACGTACGCTCGCCGACCGTGAGAGCTCTCCGCCGGTTCACCGTGCGTGCCCACCTCCCCGCGTCGCTCGCCCCGCTGCAGACGCTGGCGACCAACCTGCGCTGGACCTGGCACCCGCCCACCCAGGACCTGTTCGCCTCGCTCGACCCGGCGGCCTGGGAACGGGCCGGGCACGATCCCGTGCGGCTGCTCGGCGAGATCCCGGCGGCGCGCTTCGCCGAGCTCGCGCAGGATGCCGAGACGGTCGTCACCGTCGCCGAGCTGGCCGACGACCTCGACGCGTACCTGTCGCGGCCGCGCTGGTACCAGAACGAGCGCGAGGACGATCCGTCGTTGCCCGAGGCCGTGGCGTACTTCTCGATGGAGTTCGGCGTCACCGAGGTGCTGCCGAACTACTCCGGCGGCCTCGGCGTCCTGGCGGGCGACCACCTGAAGGCCGCATCCGACCTCGGGGTGCCGCTGGTCGCCGTCGGGCTGCTCTACCGCTCGGGCTACTTCCGCCAGTCGCTGTCGCTCGACGGCTGGCAGCTCGAGCACTATCCCGTCCTCGACCCGCAGGGCCTGCCGCTGCACCTGCTCACCGAGGCCGACGGGACGCCGTCGCTGGTGCGGGTGAGCATGCCGGCGGGCCGCACGCTGTCCGCGCGGGTGTGGCAGGCGAGCGTCGGGCGGGTGCCGCTGCTGCTGCTCGACTCCGACATCGAGGAGAACGACGCGGACCTGCGCGGGATCACCGACCGGCTCTACGGCGGCGACCAGACCCACCGGATCCGCCAGGAGATCCTCGTCGGGATCGGCGGGGTCCGTGCGGTGCGCGCCTTCTGCCGGGTGACCGGGCACCCCACCCCGGAGGTGTTCCACACCAACGAGGGACACGCGGGCTACCTCGGCCTGGAGCGGATCCGCGAGCTGCAGGACGGGCAGGGCCTCGGTTTCGACGAGGCCGTCACCGCCGTGCGCGCCGGCACGGTGTTCACCACGCACACCCCGGTGCCGGCCGGCATCGACCGCTTCCCCGTCGACATGGTCCGCCACCACTTCCACGACGACCTCCTCCCGGGCGTGCCCACGGACCGGGTCATGGCGCTCGGCGCGGAGGAGAACGCCGGAATGTTCAACATGGCGCACATGGGCCTGCGGCTGGCCCAGCGCGCGAACGGGGTGTCGCAGCTGCACGGCGCGGTCTCCCGCGGGATGTTCGGCGCGCTCTGGGAGGGCTTCGACGCCGACGAGGTCCCGATCGGCTCGGTCACCAACGGCGTGCACGGTGCCACCTGGGAGGCCCGCGAGGTGACGGCCCTGCTGGGGGTCGCCGGGCCGGACGAGCCGGCGTCGTCGTCGGAGATCGCGGACTCCACGCTGTGGGAGCTGCGCGGGGCGCTGCGGGCGCGGCTGGTGGCCGAGGTCCGCCGGCGCGTGCGCGCGGCGTGGCTGCAGCGCGGGGCGTCGGTGCCGGAGCTGAGCTGGACCGAGCACGTCTTCGACCCGGAGATCCTGACCATCGGGTTCGCCCGCCGCGTGCCCACCTACAAGCGGCTCACGCTGATGCTGCGCGACCGCGACCGGCTGCGCGACCTGCTGCTCGACCCGCACCGCCCGGTGCAGCTCGTCGTCGCCGGCAAGTCCCACCCCGCCGACGACGGAGGCAAGGCGCTGATCCAGGAGATCGTCCGGTTCGCCGACGACCCCGCCGTGCGCCACCGCATCGCCTTCCTGCCCGACTACGACATGTCGATGGCCCGCTACCTGTACTGGGGCTGCGACGTGTGGCTCAACAACCCGCTGCGCCCGCTGGAGGCGTGCGGGACGTCGGGGATGAAGTCCGCACTCAACGGCGGGCTCAACCTGTCCATCCGCGACGGCTGGTGGGACGAGCTCTACGACGGCCACAACGGCTGGGCCATCCCGACCGCCGACGGCATCGCCGATCCCACCCGGCGCGACGACCTGGAGGCCGACGCGCTCTACGAGCTGCTCGCCACGCAGGTCGCCCCGACCTTCTACGACCGCCCGGACGGCGTGCCCACCCGCTGGGTGCAGATGGTCCGGCACACGCTCACGACGCTGCGCCCCCAGGTGCAGGCGAGCCGGATGGTCGGCGACTACGTCCGCGACTGGTACGCCCCGGCCGCCCGGGCGGCCGCCCAGGTGGTCGGCTCCGACTTCGCCGCGGCCCGCGAGCTCGCCGCCTACCGGGCCCGGCTCGGCGCGGCCTGGTCACGGGTGCGGATCGTCGGGGTGGACGCGTCGGGCCTGCCGGACACGCCGGTGGTGGGCGCGCCGATGACGGTGCGCTCGGTCGTCGGGTTGGCGGGGCTGGACCCCGCCGACGTGTGTGTCGAGGCCGTGGTCGGCCGGGTGGGCGAGTCCGACGACCTCGTCACGCCGGTGGCCGTCCCGATGAAGCACGTCGGCCCGGCGGAGAACGGCGACCGGTTCGAGGCCGCGGTGGAGCTGCCGCACGCCGGGCTCACCGGCTACACGGTGCGGGTGCTGCCGGCGCACCCCCTGCTGGCGTCGGCCGCGGAGCTGGGCAAGGTGGTGCTGGCGGGGTAGCTCAGCCGCAGCCGCAGCCCCCGCCGCAGCAGCCGCCGCCGGCCCGGGCGGGCATCGGCGCCCCGCCGCGCGCCGCCCCGCCGAGCGCGACGGTGGTGAGCAGCTTGACGGTGTCCGGGTGGCCGGCCGGGCACTGCGCCGGATCACCGGATGCGCTCATCGGGCGGTTGACCTCGAAGGTGTCGCCGCAGTCGCGGCAGCGGAACTCGTAGCGCGGCACGCGACGACCGTACTCCCCGACGGGTGGGTGCGGCACCCGTCGCCGGCAGGCGCCGCCGCGCGCGGATTGCGATCCTCGCAGCCCTCCGCGGCGCTGCGAGGATGCGAATTCGCGCGCGGCGGCGGCGGCCGGCCTGGCCGTCAGGACCGGCGCAGCAGGAGCAGGGAGCGCGGCGGAAGCGTCACCGTGCACCCGCCCGGCACCGGCCGGCAGGTGACGGGGGCGCCGTCGTCGCGGGCGCTGTCGAGCACCGGCACGTACGGGCCGCCCGCCGGGAGCACGCACGGCACGGCGGCGTCGCCCGCGTGCAGCAGGAACAGCCACTCGTCGGCGAGCAGCCCCACCGTCCGCGCGTGCCCGTCCTGCCAGTCGTGCGGGCCCATCGGTCGGCCGGTGGGGTGCCACCAGTCCACCTCGCCGTCACGCAGGTGCGTGTCGCGGTGCAGCGCCGGCGAGGAGCGACGGATCGCGGTCAGCCGGGCGACGAACGCCGTCATCGCGCCCGCCTCGGGGGAGGGCGTCCAGTCCACCCACGACGTGTCGTCATCGAGGCAGTACGCGTTGTTGTTGCCGCGCTGGGTGCGCCAGCGCTCGTCCCCGCCGAGCAGCATGGGCGTCCCGATCGACAGCAGCAGGGTGGCGAGCATCGCCCGCGCGGCGCCCGCCCGGCGGGCCCGCACCACCGGCGAGGACGTCTCGCCCTCGACGCCGAAGTTCTGCGACCGGTTGTCGTCGGTGCCGTCGCGGCCCGATTCGCCGTTGGCCTCGTTGTGCTTGCGCTCGTAGGAGACGAGGTCGCGCACGGTGAACCCGTCGTGGGCGGTGAGGAAGTTGACCGACGCCCAGGGCCGGCGCCCGCTGACCGCGTAGAGGTCCTCGCTTCCGGTGACGCGCCAGCCGAGTTCGGCGAGGCGCCCGTGACCGCGGAAGAAGTCGCGCACGGCGTCGCGGTAGCGGCCGTTCCACTCCGACCACTCGACGCCGAACCCGCCCACCCGGTACCCCTCGCCGGTGGCGTCCCAGGGTTCGGCGATCAGCTTGCAGCGAGCCAGCACGGGGTCCTGCGTGATCGCGGTGAGCAGCGGTGCGTGCGGGTCGAAGGCGCCCGAGCGGGGTCGGCCCAGCACACTGGCCAGGTCGATCCGGAAGCCGTCGACGCCGTACCCGGTGACCCAGTGCCGCAGCGCGTCGCACACGAGCCGGACGACGGTCGGCGAGCCGGTCTGCAGGGTGTTGCCGGTGCCGGTGATGTCCGCGTCGCGGCCGTTGCCGCCCAGCGAGTAGTACGCGGGCGCGTCGAGGCCGCGGTAGCACAGGGTGGTGCCGGCGACCCCGCCCTCGCAGGTGTGGTTGGGGACGACGTCGAGGAGCACCTCGATGCCGGCCGCGTGCAGCGCGTCGACCATCGCCCGGAACTCGGTGACCTCCGCGCCCGGCACGCTCGCGTAGCCGGGATGCGGGGCGAGGAACGCCAGCGTGGAGTAGCCCCAGTAGTTCGGCACCCCGCGCCGCAGCAGCGGGGGCTCCTCGGCGATCGCGGTGACCGGCAGCAGCTCCACGGCGGTGACGCCGAGCGCGCGCAGGTGCTCCACGACGGCCGGGTGCGCGAGCCCCAGATAGGTGCCGCGCTGCTCGGCGGGCACCTCGGGGTGGCGCTTCGTGTACCCGCGCACGTGCAGCTCGGCGATCACGGTCTCCGACCACGGCACGTCCGGGCGGGGCGCCACCTCCCCGGCCGGGGACGCGGTGACGACCGACAGCGGCACGTGGCCGAGGGAGTCGACGGTGCTCGGCTCGCCCGTCATCGGGTCGTCGACCCATCCCCGCGCGGCATCGAGGTCGGTGACACGGCCGGTGACGCGCCGGGCGTAGGGGTCGACGAGGATCTTCGCCGGGTTGGCGCGCAGCCCGTCGAACGGACGGTAGGGCCCGTGCACCCGGTAGCCGTAGCGCTGGCCGGGGCGCACGCCCGCGACGTGGCCGTGCCACACGCCGAAGGTCCGCTCGGTGAGCTCGACGCGGCGCTCGTGCAGGGCGCCGCCGCGGTCGTCCACCAGGCAGACCTCGACCGCCTCCGCGCTGGTGGAGGCCACGGCGAACCGGACCCCGCCCTGGTCGGGATGGGCACCCAGCGGGAAGACCGGCACGATCGGCGAGGATAGGGCCGTGGCCGTGCCCGGATCGCCCCGTGAGTCGCCCGTCACCGACGCGTCACCCGTCGGCCCGGTGGACGACGACCTCGTCATCCGCATGGACCGGGTCACGGTCCGCCGCGGCCCCGCGACCCTCGTGGCCGACGTCGACTGGGCGGTGGAGCTCGACGAGCGCTGGGTCGTGCTCGGCCCCAACGGGGCCGGCAAGACCACCCTGCTGCGCCTCGCGGCGGCCGAGCTGCACCCCTCCGCGGGTGCGGTGCACGTTCTCGGCGAGCGGCTCGGCCGGGTGAACGTGTTCGAGCTGCGGACGCGGATCGGGTTCGTCTCCCCGTCGCTCGCCGACCGGCTGCCCGGCGACGAGACGGTGCGTGACGTCGTCGTGAGTGCCGGTTACGGGGTGCTCGGCCGCTGGCGCGAGCGCTACGACGAGCTCGACACCGCGCGCGCCGAGGAGCTCCTCGACGCACTCGGCGTGCGCGCGCTCGCCGACCGCGCCTTCGGCACCCTGTCCTCGGGCGAGCGCAAGCGCGCCCTGATCGCCCGCGCCCTGATGACCGATCCCGAGCTGCTGCTGCTCGACGAGCCCGCGGCGGGCCTGGACCTCGGTGGGCGGGAGGACCTGCTCGCCCGGCTGACGGTGCTGGCCGCCGATCCGGACGCGCCGGCCTCGGTGCTGGTGACCCACCACGTCGAGGAGATCCCGGTCGGGTACAGCCACGGGCTGCTGGTGCGCGGGGGTGGCGTCGTCGCCGCCGGGCTGCTCGACGAGGTGCTGACCGACGAGAACCTGTCCGCGGCGTTCGGGCTGCCGCTGGCCGTGCAGCGCCGGCGCGGGCGCTACACCGCAGCGTTGCGCGCGTAGGGCGTCGACGCGGCTGCGCCGCGGCTGATCGATGTTCCGACGAGCGCAGGCTCCTCCGTCGCGCCGGGGGGCGTCGACGCGGCTGCGCCGCGGCTGATCGATGTTCCGACGAGCGCAGGCTCCTCCGTCGCGCCGGGGAGCGTCGACGCGGCTGCGCCGCGGCTGATCGATGTTCCGACGAGCGCAGGCTCCTCCGTCGCGCGCTCGTCGGTAGGGTCGCGACGTGACCGAATTCGTGAGGCTCGAGGTCGACGGCGGTATCGGCACCATCCGGCTGGACCGCCCCCCGATGAACGCGTTCAGCCGGCAGCTGCAGGAGGAGTTCAAGGGCTGCGCGGAGGAGGCGGCGCGGCGCGCGGACGTCCGCGCGGTGGTCGTCTACGGCGGGGAGAAGGTGTTCGCGGCCGGGGCGGACATCAAGGAGTTCGCGACGATGTCCTACGCGGACCTGGCGCCCGTGGCCCGGCGGCTCTCCGCGTGCTTCGGCGCCGTCTCGGAGATCCCGAAGCCGACGGTCGCGGCGATCACCGGCTACGCCCTCGGCGGTGGCATGGAGGCGGCACTCGGCTGCGACGTGCGGATCTGCGGGGACAACGCCAAGCTCGGCCAGCCGGAGATCCTGCTCGGGATCATTCCCGGTGGCGGCGGCACGCAGCGGCTGGCGCGCCTGGTCGGTCCGGCGCGGGCCAAGGACCTGATCTACACCGGGCGGATGGTGGCCGCGCAGGAGGCGCTGGAGATGGGCCTGGTGGACCGGGTGGTGGCGCCGGACGAGGTGTACACCGCGGCGCGGGCGTGGGCCGAGCAGTTCGCGGCGGGGCCGGCGATGGCGTTGGCGGCGGCGAAGAAGGCCATCGACGGCGGGCTCGACACGGACCTGCGCACGGGCCTGGACATCGAGTCGGAGGTGTTCGCCGCGCTGTTCGCCACGGAGGACGCGAAGACCGGGATCGAGTCGTTCGTGGCGAACGGGCCGGGGAAGGCCCGGTTCACCGGGCGCTGACCACTCCGCGAACAGGTCGTCCGGCGCGAGGGCGAACCCGGGCAGCGAGGTCCACGGGCACCCGGCCTGCGTAGTCCTGCGGGGGTGCGGCCGCCGGCGCGGGTGCCAGGATGCCGACCGTGACCGTGCCGCAGGCCGATGTCGAGCAGCCGCTCGAGCCGCTCTGGCGCGCCCTGCTCGTCTACCGGGTCCTGACGCTGCTGCTCGCCGTCGCCGTCGCCCTGTGGGCGCTCGACCGGTTCGCGTCACCGGTGGGCGCGATCGTGGTGCTGGCGGCGATGGTCGGGTGGACCGCGGTCGCGGCATACGGCTATCTCGGGCGGCTCGCGGTGTCACGCGGGGCGTTCGCGCTGCTCGACCTCGCCGTCACCGCCGGGGTGATGGCGACGACGCCACTGGTGCAGACCTCCGCCCAGCTGGCCGCGGACGCGCCGGTGATGGGCTCGATCTGGACGCCGGGGGCAGCGCTGGCCTGCGCCCTGGCCTTCGGGCTGCGTGGCGGCGCGGGCGGCGCGGCCGCCATCGCGCTCGCCCTGCTGGCCGTGCAGCCCCGGGTCGAGACGGAGATCTACGACATCCAGCTCGTCGCGCTCGCGTCGCTGACGATCGGCTACGCGGCGACGGTGCTGCGTCGGTCCGCCACGCGGGTCCGCCGCGCCGTCGCCGCCGAGGCTGCGGCCGCCGAGCGGGAGCGTCTCGCCCGAGCCGTCCACGACGGGGTGCTCCAGGTGCTCGCGCACATCCGCCGGCGGGGCGCGGAGCTCGGCGGCGGAGCGGGGGAGCTGGGCGCGTTGGCCGGCGAGCAGGAGGTCGCGCTGCGGACCCTGCTCACCGCGGGTCCGGCCGGCCCCGACGCCGACGGCCGCCGCGACCTCGCCGCCGCCGTACGCGCGCTGGCCTCGCCCCGGGTCAGCGTGTCCGCGCCCGCGCACCCGGTGGAGCTGCCGGCGGCCGTCGTCGACGAGCTGGTGGCCGTGGTCGAGGCGGCGCTGGCGAACGTCACCATGCACGTCGGCGACGGTGCCCCGGCGTGGGTGCTCGTCGAGGACCTCGGGGACGCGGTCGGGATCACCATCCGCGACGACGGTCCGGGCATCGCCGACGGCCGGCTCGCCGACGCCGAGGCGCAGGGCCGGATCGGCGTCGCCCGGTCGATGCGCGGCCGGGTGCGCGACCTCGGTGGCACCATCACCCTCGACACCGGGCCGGGCCGGGGCACCGAGTGGACGGTGCGGCTGCCGCGCGGCGGGGCGGGAGGACGCGATGGCTGAGCCGACCGTCATGGTCGTGGACGACCACCCGATCTGGCGCGACGGCGTGGCGCGCGACCTCACCGAGCGCGGGATCCCCGTCGTCGCCACCGCGCCCGACGCCGACGCCGCCGTGCGGATCGCCCACGCGGTGCGCCCCGACGTCGTGCTGATGGATCTCCGTCTCGGCGCCACGTCGGGGGTGGACGCGATCGAGCGGATCGTGGCGCGCCATCCGGGCACGCGGGTGCTGGTGCTCTCGGCGAGCGGCGAGCACGCCGACGTCCTCGCCGCGGTGAAGGCGGGGGCCAGCGGCTACCTGGTGAAGTCGGCGGGGGTGGCGGAGCTGCTCGCGGCCGTCCGGCGCACCGCCGAGGGGTACCCGGTGTTCACTCCCGGGCTCGCCGGGCTGGTGCTCGGCGAGTACCGCAGGCTGGCCGAGGAGCCGGCGCCCGCGAGGGGCGCCCCCGCCGTCCCGGCGCTCACCGAGCGGGAGACCGAGGTGCTGCGGCTGGTCGCGAAGGGCCTCACCGCCCGGCAGATCGGCGAGCGCCTGACCGTCTCGCACCGGACCGTGGAGAGCCACGTGCAGAACACGTTGCGCAAGCTGCAACTGCACAACCGGGCGCAGCTCGTCCGGTACGCGGTCGAGCGGGGGCTCGCCGACGACTGAGCCGCCGGGACGCGCCGCCACCGGGTGATCCGCCCGCCCGGCCGGGTGGAGCCGTCCGGGTCCGGGCCCGGACGCTGGCAGGATGATCGTCGCGAAGGGGCAGGAGGCGGACATGGGCTGCGCTGGCCCCACGGGGCCGATCGGCGTCGTCGTGGTCGGTGGCACCTGGGCGGGCGGCGCCGACGTCCTCGACGGTGACGGCTTCACGCTGCTGGACCGGGTGGTCGACCCCGCCGCCGCGCCGGTGGCGGTTGTGGCCACGAACCCGCAGGTGGTGGTGGTCGAGATGGGGGCGGCGGCCGTGGCCGCGATCGCCGAGCTGACCGCCGCCGCACCGCACACCCCGGTGCTCGCCGTCGCGGCCACCGACGACCACGACCAGGTGCTCGCCGCCGTGCAGGCCGGTGCCGCCGGCTACGTCGTGCACACCGGGCGGATCGCCTCGCTCGTCGACGCCGTGCGGCGCACGGCCGCGGGGGAGGCCGTCTTCAGCCCTGGGCTGGCTGCCGTCGTCCTGGAGGCGCGGAGCGCGGGCGGGTCACCGGCTGCGGTGCCGGCGCGGCTGACCGAGCGGGAGTCCGACGTGCTGCGGCTCGTGGTCGACGGCCTCACCTCGCGCCAGATCGCCACCCGCCTGGTGCTCTCGCCGCGCACCGTGGAGAACCACATCCAGAACATCCTGCGCAAGGTCGAGCTGGGAAACCGTGCCGCGTTGGTGCGTTACGCGATCGAGAACGGGCTGGCTTGACCCGGCGCTCAGCCGAGCGTGTGCAGGCGGCGCAGGATCTCGCCGAGCACGGCCTCGACGTCGGCGTCCAGCGCGACGTGCACCGGCGGCCCGTCCACCCCGGGCGTGCGGTCCGCGACGGTGGCGCCGCGGGCGGGGCCGAGCCCGCACTCGACCCGCACCGCCAGCGGCGTGGTGCGCAGCGAGCCGGGGCGGATCGCCTCCAGCAGCGCGACGGCGTCGTGCAGGGCCACGGCGTCCACCCCGTAGCGGGTGCGGAACGCCTCCCGGTAGTGCGTGACGACGCCGGCCAGGGTGGCGCAGCGCGGTCCGCCGCCCGCCAGCTCGGTCAGCCAGGCGCGGTCGGTGAGGCAGCGCAGCGTGAGGTCGAGCGGGACGAGCGTCACCGGGACGTCGGCCTGGGTGAGCACCCGGTGCGCGGCCTCGGGATCGGAGAACACGTTGAACTCGGCCGCGCCGGTGGTGTTGCCCCCGCCCAGTGATCCGCCCATCACGACGAGGCGCCCGATCCGGCCGGCGAGCTCGGGGTGCACGGCCAGGAGCAGCGCGACGTTGGTGAGCGGGGCGATCGCGGCGACGGTCACCGGAGCGGACGCGGCGCGCAGCACGTCGGCCATCAGCGCGACGGCCCCGCGCGGGTCCGGGGCCGGCCCCGGTGCGGGCAGGTCGTTCGCGCGCCCGCCCAGGCCGTCGTCGCCGTGCCAGGCCTCGGCCCGCTCGCGCTGGGGGTGCACGAGCGGGCGGGCGGCACCGGCGGCGTGCGGGACGTCCGGCCGGCCGGCGAGGGCGAGCAGGCGCGCGGCGTTGGCGGTGGTCGTCGCGAGCGGGACGTTGCCGAACACGGCGGTCACGGCGCGCAGCTCGACCTCGGGGCTCGCGAGCGCGAGCAGGATCGCCACCGCGTCGTCGACGCCCGGATCCGTGTCGATGATCAACGGGACGGGGTCGGACACGGGACTACCGTACGGGTGTGGCGGAGGTCGTGGTCGTCGGCGCGGTGAACGTGGACCTGGTGGTCACCGCCGCGCGCCTGCCGGGTCCGGGCGAGACCGTGGTCGGCGACGGTGTGCGCCGCTTCGGCGGGGGCAAGGGCGCCAACGCGGCCGTCGCGGCCGCGCGGGCCGGTGCGACGGTGCGGCTGGTCGGCGCGGTCGGCGACGACGACGCGGGCCGGGCGGCGCTGGCGGAGCTGCGGGCCGACGGCGTCGACACCACCGGCGTCGCGGTGCTGGCGGACCGGGCCACCGGAACGGCGCTGATCGTCGTCGACGAGCGGGGGGAGAACCAGATCGCCGTCGGCGCCGGGGCCAACGCCGCGGTGTCCGCCGATGAGGTGACGGCGGCGGTCCGGCGGGGACGCCCGGGTTGCGTCCTGGTGAGCACCGAGATCGCGCCGGACGCGGTGGCCGCCGCGGTGCGGGCCGCCGCGGCCGCCGGCGTGCGGTGCGTGCTGAACCCCGCCCCGGTGGTGCCCTCCGTGCTCGACCTGCTCCGCCGGGGACCGGTCCTGACGCCCAACGCCGCGGAGTGCCGCGCGCTCGCCGGCCTGCTCGGCGGGGTCGGGGACACCGAGGGGAGCGCGCGGACGTTGGCGGCGCGGACCGGGTCGCCGGTCGTGGTGACCCTCGGCGAGCAGGGCGCGCTGGTCGTCGCGGCGGGCGCGGCGGTGGACCGGGTGCCGGCGCCGGCGGCGGCCGTCCGCGACACGACGGGCGCGGGGGACACCCTGAACGGGGTGCTCGCCGCCCGCCTGGCCGCGGGTGTCCCGCTCGCCGCCGCGGTCCGGGCGGCGGTGGTCGCCGCGGCCCTGTCGGTCGAGCGGGAGGGCGCGCGGGCGGGCATGCCGGGCGCGGCGGCGATCGACGCCGCGCTGGAGTAGGGCGGCGCGCTGCAGGGGGCCGCCGAGGCGGACGCGTGCCCGGATGCGGACTCGCCGTGCTGGTCGGCGGACTCGCCGTGCTGATCCCGCGGACTCGCCGGGCGGCGCGGTCACTCGGAGCGGGTCGGCTCGCTCGCGTCGTCGTCGAGGTCACGGGCGGCACGTTCGGCCGCGCCCCCCGAGCCGCCGCTGTCGGTGTCCGGCGGCGGTCCCGTTCCCGGGTCGGCGGCGGCATGGGCTCGCTCGTCGCCCGCGTCCGCCCTCGTGGGCTCGTCCACGGTGCGGCTGACGACCCGGTCCTCCTGGTCGCGCCGCTCGGCCTGCGGGTCGTGCTCGGTGTCGCCCATGGCGGGGAATTCCCGGCAGGCGGTCGGGGAAACGGGCTGCTGGCCAACGCCTGGCACGAGGGGACCGGGTATGAGCAGCCCGAATCGGGCCGCGGTTGAGCGGGGTACACCGCTAGACTGCTGACAGCGGCCTGCGGCCATCCGAGAGCTAGCCACCGGAGTTACTCCGCGGCGCGTAGGTGTCGCCTTGATCGTGATGCCGCGCTCGATGTCCATCCGGTCGAGGTACCGCGCGCGCATCAGGCGCTCGTCGACGACGCCGGTGAGCTGCGACATCCGGTCGGCCAGCGTCGACTTGCCGTGGTGGATGTGCGCGATGGCGCAGAAGTTCCGGATCATGGCCGGGCGGTGAAGGTGCGGTCGGCGAAACGAGGTCACTCAGGGTTCCGTTCCGGGGACCGGAACCTGACGATCGTCCCACGGGTTCGGGAGGTGGGCGGATGCGGTCATCTCCGGCGGGCGCCCTGAACGCTGCCGGGCGATCGTTGGACCGGCTGGTCGACGCGACCCCGCCGACCCGCGACCGCACGGTCGACCTGCTGCGGGCGTTCAGCATCGGCGTCGTTGTCGTCTGGCACTGGGTGCTCTCGGTCACCCACCGCGTCGACGGGGAGCTGGTCATGGCCAACCCGATCGACGACGTGCCGTTGGCCTGGCTGGCCACCTGGCTGTTGCAGGTGATGCCGTTGTTCTTCCTGGTCGGCGGGTTCGCCAACCTCGCGGCGTGGGGCTCGGCGCCGTCGGCGGGTGTCTTCCTGCGCGGGCGGCTGACCCGGCTGCTGGGCCCGACCGCGGTGTTCGTCGGCGTCTGGGCGGTGGTCGAGACGACGCTGCTGCTCGCGGTGCCCGGCTACCCCGGCGTGCTGAGCTACGGGCTGGTGACCTTCGTGCCGCTGTGGTTCGTCGCCGCCTACGTGTGGGTGGTGTTGCTGGTGCCGCTGACCGCCGCCGCGCACCGACGGGCTCCGCTGGCGGCCGTCGCGCTGCTGGGTGCGGCCGTGGTGGCGGCCGACGTGGGCCGCTTCGGGGCCGGGCTGGAGGTGCTCGGTCTGGTCAACACCGCGCTGGTGTGGGTCTTCGTGCACCAGCTCGGCTACTTCTGGCACGACGGCGCGCTCGACGGCCCGGCCCGCGCGGGGGCGCTCGCCGCAGTCGGACTGGCCGGCCTCGTCGCGGTGGCCCTGCTGGCGGTCTACCCGCGCTCGATGGTCGCGACGGTCAGCGACGAGCTGAGCCACATGTTCCCGACCACCGCGGGGATCGGCGCGCTGGCGGTCTTCCAGCTGGGCGTCGTGCTGCTGCTGATGCCCACGCTGCGACGGTTCACCGCGTGCCGCCGGGTCTGGAAGGGGGTGGTCGCGGCGAACGCGGTGATCATGACGGTGTTCCTGTGGCACACCACCGCGCTGCTGATCGCGATCGGGCTGTTCGAGTGGGCCGGGCTCCCGCTGCTCGCCGAGCCGACCGCGACCTGGTGGGCGCTACGACCGCTCTGGCTGGTCGTGCCCGGCCTCCTACTGACCGTGCTGGTCGCGGCGTTTATCCGGTTCGAGATCGGGAAACGCCGTTGAGGTGAAGTCCGTGCGGGCGCTGCGGGAGCTGGCCGAGCGCACCCCCGGGCACCGCGAGCGGCACGTCGATCTGCTGCGCGCGCTGGCGATCGGGGCCGTCGTCGTGGGGCACTGGCTGGCCGTCGTCCTGGTCGTGGAGAACGGCGAGCTGAGCGGCTACAACGCCCTGGAGTTGTTGGCCTGGACGCACCCGCTGACCTGGCTGTTCCAGGTGATGCCGCTGTTCTTCATGGTCGGCGGCTTCGCCAACGCGGCCTCGCTGACCGCCTACCGCCGCCGCGGCGAGGGCGACGCGGCCTGGCTCCTCAGCCGCGCCCACCGGCTGATACGACCGACCTCGGCGCTGCTGCTGGTGCTCGCCGGGGCGGCCCTGGTGGCCCGGACCGCGGGCGTCGACGGCGAGTTGGTCGGCACCGCGGTGTGGCTGGCGTCGCTGCCGCTGTGGTTCCTCGCGGCCTACCTCGGCATGGTGGTGCTGACCCCGCCGATGCACGCCCTGCACCGGCGGGCCGGGTTGGTCGTGCCCGCGGTGCTGGTCGGGCTCGTCGTTGCGGCCGACGTCGTCCGGTCGACCGACATCGGCGGCCTGGGCTTCCTGGGGTACGCGAACTTCGCCCTAGGCTGGCTCGCCATCCACCAGATCGGGTTCGCCTGGCAGGACGGGCGGCTGCCCGCCCGGCCGCGGCTCGGGGCGCCAGTGCTCGCGGGCGGGCTGGTGACGCTGATCGGGCTGACGGTGCTCGGCCCCTACCCAGTGAGCATGGTCAACGTGCCCGGCGAGTCCGTGCAGAACGCCGCGCCTCCCACCGTGGCACTGCTCGCGCTGGCCACCGCCCAGCTCGGCCTGGCGCTGCTGCTGCGCGACCCGAGCGAGCGGTGGCTGCGGCGGTCGGGCCCGTGGACCGCCGTGGTCGCCGTGAACGCGGTGGTCCTCACGGTGTTCCTGTGGCATTTCACCGCCGTGGTGATCGCCGCCGTCGCGCTGTACCTGACGGGTTTGATTCCCGACCTGCCGGCCGGCTCCCCCGGCTGGCTGCTCTGGCAACTCCCGTGGATCGCGCTGCTGGCACTGCTGCTCGCGGCCCTGGTGGCTACCTTCGGCCGGATCGAGGTCGGCGGCGGCCGTCCGTCAGAGCGGCCTCGGTGGCTGCCGCCGGCGGGAGCCGACGTGCTGATGTCGCGGTGGCCGCGCGCGGTGGCGACCGCCGCCGGCTTCACGGCCGTGATCGCCGGGCTGATCGGGATCGCGGTCTCGGGGCCCGACGACCACGGCCCGTTCGGGCTGCCGTCGGCGCCGCTGATCGGGTATCTCGCCGGGGCCGCACTGCTGCGGGTCGCCGGGATCGCCATGGCGCGGCAGCAGGACCCGGCTCGGCGGTAGTGGACACCCGAGGGCCTCACCGGACGGTGCGTGAGTTCGGCACGAAGCTCTCCATCAGGACCGGCAGGCTCGCCGACCTGGTCGGTCACCGCGGCGACCATGCGCACGGTGGCGTGGGCGGAGTCGACGGCGTCGCGCCGAGGGCGGGTGAGGACACCTGCGGCCGCGGTCAGGCATGGTCCGCTCCGCCGGCAGGCCGGCATCCACACCGTCGACGAGGCGGCGTCCCTGGGCGGGGCGGGCGTGGCAGCTCTCAGCCGGCGAGCCGGGGGTCGGGCCCCGGCTCGCCGGTCACGGTCAGCACGCCGCCGACGTCGTGGCGCAGCCACGCCAGCAGGGTCACGTCGTCGAGGGTCAGCGGTACCTCGGGCCCGGACCAGGCCAGCAGGGCCGTCGGCCGGTGGGTCAGCGCGTCGCGCAGCGAGGCGGCCAACTCCGGGGTCATCAGCACGGTGGTCCCACCGGCCGTCACGGCGCAGGCACCGGGATCCGCGGGCGCCATGTCCGCCCCGGTGTACACGACGTAGCCGACGCAGCGGCGGTCGTCGAAGCCCGTCACCACCACCGGGACGCTCCCGGCGGAGCCGGTGCGGGCGGGAGGCGGGTCACGGTGGGAGTTTGGCACAGGCGGACCGGTGCCACCGCGGACCGTGCCCACCGCCGCAGCGACGGCGGGCACGGCGTCGCGAGAACGCGTCAGAATCGGCGGCGACCGAGCAGCGAGCCGAGGAGGCCGCGGCCCCCTCGGTGACCGCCGGGCGAGCGGGCCGGTGCCGGACGGTATCCGCCGGCCGGGCGCCGCCGCTGGCTCGCCGCGCCGCGCGCGATTCCGAGGATGCGGTTCAGGATGGCCATGATGAGTTCCTCCCCAGTAGCTTCACCCACCGGAGTGCCCGCGCGCGCCGCCGGCCAAACTTCCGGTGCCGCGCACGCGCCGGGGCAGCAGGATCTCCGCGAGCCCGCGCGCGCCGAGCGGACGTTCGAGGGAGTGGCGATGCGGATCGCGGTGGTGGGTGCCGGGGGCGTCGGCGGCTGGTTGGCCGCCCGGCTGGCGGCAGCCGGGCGGGACGTGCACCTGGTCGCGCGCGGGACGCACCTCACCGCCGTGCGCGAGCACGGGCTGACCCTGCGCAGCCCGGCCGGCGACGTCACGGTCGCGGTGCCGGCCACCGACGACGCGGCCCGGATCGGCCCGTGTGACGCCGTGCTGTTCACGGTGAAGTCCTACGACGTGCCCACCGCCGCCGCGCACCTGCCGCCGCTGGTCGGCCCGCGCACCACGATCGCGCCCCTGCAGAACGGCGTCGACGCGGCGGAGCGGGTCGCCGAGGTCGTCGGGCCGGAGCGCGTGGTGGGCGGGCTCGCCCTGATCTCGTCGGGGATCGCCGGGCCCGGCGTCGTCGAGCACGCCGGCGGGCCCGCGCGGATCGTCCTCGGCGACCTGCCGGGCGGCCCGGCCGGGCGGGCCGAGGCGCTGGTGCGCGCGTGCGCCGTCCCCGGCGTCGACGCGCAGCACGACACCGCGATCAGACCGGCGCTGTGGGACAAGTTCGCCTTCCTGTGCGCGCTGGCCGGCACCACCGCGACGACGCGGCTGCCGCTGGGCTCGGTGCGGTCCTGCCCGGCGTCGTGGGCGATGTTCCGCGATCTGGTGGCGGAGGTCTACGCCGTCGCCCGCGCCGAGGGGATCGACCCCGGCGCGGACGCCGTCGAGCGGACGCTCGCGTTCGTCGAGGGCCTGGAGCCGCACATCCTCGCGTCGCTGTACCACGACCTCGTCGGCGGCCGGCGGCTCGAGCTCGACGCGTTGCACGGCACCGTCGTCCGGTTGGGTCGGCGCCACGGCGTTCCGACGCCGATGTCGCAGGCGGTCGAGGCGATCCTGCGTCCGCACGCCGAGCGCGCCTCCGCCCCGAAGGCGTCGTCGGCGTCGTCCGGACCGCGCTGAGGCGACGCTCGGCACCGCGCCGGCGGCCGCCGGTGAGCAGACTCACCCCGCCCTCGGATTGCCGCGCCGCTACCCGCTGGTAACAATTGCCGGCATCGTGCCCGGCGCGCGCGTACGCCGGGCCGCAGTGGCAGAGTCCGACCGAGCAGAGGGCGCGTGCGGCCCGCCCGTCCGCAGGACCGGGGGGCGCGCCCGCCCAGGCGAGCAGACCCGCGACGCCCCTCGCCGGGCGGGCGCCGCGCACCGGCAGGAGGAGCAGAGGTCCGATGAACATCGTCGTGCTGGTCAAGCAGGTGCCGGACACCTATTCGGAGCGCAAGCTCTCCGACACGGACGGCACGCTGGACCGCGATGCCAGTGACGCCGTGCTCGACGAGATCAACGAGCGGGCGGTGGAGGCGGCGCTGCAGCTCAAGGAGGCCCACGACGGTGAGGTCACCGTCCTGACGATGGGCCCGGACCGCGCCACCGACGCGATCCGCAAGGCGCTGTCGATGGGCGCCGACAAGGCCGTCCACCTCACCGACGAGGCACTGCGCGGGTCCTGCGCGGTGCAGACGGCCCGAGCGCTGGCGAAGGCGATCGGCACGGCGGGCGAGTTCGACCTCGTCATCGCCGGCAACGAGGCCTCCGACGGGCGCGTGGCCGCGGTCCCCGCGATGGTCGCGGACCTGCTGGGCCTGCCCGCGCTCACCCACGCCCGCGAGGTCACCGTCGACGGCTCCACCCTGACCGTCCGCCGCGAGACCGACGACGGCGTCACCCACCTGACCGCCGAGCTGCCCGCCGTGGTCAGCGTCGGCGAGAAGATCAACGAGCCGCGGTACCCGTCGTTCAAGGGGATCATGGCGGCCAAGAAGAAGCCCGTCTCGACGCTCGGGCTGGCCGACGCCGGGATCGACCCGGCCGAGGTCGGCCTGGCCAACGCGCTCACCACGGTCACCTCGGCGCAGCCGAAGCCGCCGAAGAGCGCGGGCGAGAAGGTCGCCGACGAGGGCGACGGCGGCGCGAAGATCGCCGCATACCTGGTCGCGCAGAAGCTCATCTGAGCCGGATCGACGGAGGAGAACCCGACATGGCTGAGGTCCTGGTCCTCGTCGACCACGTCGACGGCGAGATCAAGAAGTCCACTTACGAACTGCTCACCGCGGCGCGCGCGCTGGGCGAGCCGGCCGCCGTCGTCGTCGGCGCGCCCGGCACGGCCGGCAAGCTGACCGAGGGGCTCGCCGCGCACGGCGCGGAGAAGGTCTACGTCGCGGAGAGCGACTCCACCGACTTCCTGACCCCCGAGGTGTCGGTGCTCGCCGCGCTCGTCGAGGCGAAGGACCCGGCGGCGGTGCTGATCAGTGTCTCCGCCGACGGCAAGGAGATCGCGGGGCGCCTCGCCGTGCGCACGAACTCGCCGCTGCTGGGCGACGTCGTCGCGATCTCGGCGGGCTCCGTCACGCACTCCGTCTTCGGCGGCGCGTACATCGCCGAGGCGAAGGCCAACACGGCGCACCCGGTGATCACGCTGCGCCCCGGCTCGGTGGAGATCGAGCAGACCGCGGGCGCGGGCGCGGAGGAGACCGTCGACGTGCCGGCCGCGGCCGGGCGTTCGGCGACGGTCACCAGCCGCGAGCCCGTCGTCGGCGGGGACCGGCCCGAGCTCACCGAGGCCTCCGTCGTGGTCTCCGGTGGGCGCGGGGTCGGTTCCGCCGACGACTTCGCCGTCGTGGAGAGCCTCGCCGACTCGCTCGGCGCGGCCGTCGGCGCCTCGCGCGCCGCGGTGGACTCCGGCTACTACCCGCACCAGTTCCAGGTCGGCCAGACCGGCAAGACGGTCTCGCCGCAGCTCTACATCGCGCTGGGCATCTCCGGGGCGATCCAGCACCGTGCCGGCATGCAGACGTCGAAGACGATCATCGCCGTGAACAAGGACGAGGAGGCCCCGATCTTCGAGATCGCCGACTTCGGCGTGGTCGGGGACCTGTTCAAGGTCGCTCCCCAGCTGCGGGAGGAGATCGCCAAGCGCAAGGCGTAGCGGCCGGGTCCTCGGGACCGCTGGCTCCGTCCGCACGGCCGTCCGGGTGGGGTGGCCGCCCGGCCGGGCGCCCCCGACGAGCTGTTCGGCGTCGCCTGACCGCGTCGGGGCCCCGGTGCCCGGAGACACCGGCGATCCGCCGTCTACCCTGGGCCGGGAGTCGACCGACCGGGACGGGCCAAAGACGTCGTGACACCGTGAATCCAGCTGACGAGAACGCCGCCGCACCGCCGCGCGCGACCTACCTCGACCACGCGGCCACCACGCCGATGCTGCCCGAGGCCGTCGCGGCGCTGACCGCCGCGCTGGCCCGCACGGGCAACGCCTCGTCGCTGCACTCCGCGGGCCGGCGCGCGCGCCGCGACGTCGAGGAGGCCCGCGAGCGCCTAGCCGCCGCCGTCGGTGCCCGCCCGTCGGAGGTCGTGTTCACCACCGGCGGCACGGAGAGCGACAACCTCGCCGTCAAGGGCATGTACTGGGCCCGCCGCGGTGCCGACCCGCGGCGCCGTCGCGTCCTCGTCTCGGCGATCGAGCACCACGCCGTCCTCGAGTCCGCGGAGTGGCTCGCCGAGCACTCCGGCGCGCAGGTGGAGGTCCTCGAGGTCGACGGTGAGGGCCGGGTGCGGCCGGAGGTGCTGCGGGCCGCGCTGGCCGTCGAGCCCGGGACCGCCGCGCTCGTGTCCGTGATGTGGGCGAACAACGAGGTCGGCACGGTCAACCCGGTCCGCGAGCTGGCCGAGGTCGCGCACGAGTTCGACGTCCCCATGCACACCGACGCCGTGCAGGCCGTCGGCATCCTGCCGGTGGACTTCACCGCGTCCGGGGTCGACGCGCTCACGCTCACCGGGCACAAGCTCGGCGGACCGTACGGCGCCGGGGCGCTGCTGCTCGGCCGTCAGGTCGCGCTCACCCCGCTGCTGCACGGCGGCGGGCAGGAGCGCGACGTGCGCTCCGGCACGCTCGACACCCCGTCGGTGATCGCGCTGGCCACGGCGGTCGAGCTGTCGACGGCGGCCGGGCCGCGCCGCGCGCGGACGCTCGCCGGGCTGCGCGACGACCTCGTCGGCAAGGTGCTCGCCGCCGTTCCCGACGCCCGGCTCAACGGCGACCCCGGCACCGGCCTGGTCGACGGCGGCCCGTCGCGGCTGCCGGGCAACGCGCACCTGTCGTTCCCCGGCTGCGAGGGCGACAGCCTGCTGATGCTGCTCGACGCGCAGGGCATCGAGTGCTCCACCGGCTCGGCGTGCACGGCGGGGGTGGCCCAGCCCAGCCACGTCCTGCTCGCCATGGGGGCCGACGAGAGCACCGCTCGCGGCTCGCTGCGGTTCTCCCTCGGGCACACGTCCAGCGCCGAGGACGTCGACGCCGTGGCCTCCGTGATCGCGCAGGTCGTCGACCGGGCCCGGCGGGCCGGGCAGACGGACCCCGGGCGGCCGGCCGCGGCGGTCGCGGGGCGGTGACGCCGGGATGCCCGGCACGCGGATGAAGGTCCTCGCCGCGATGAGCGGCGGGGTCGACTCCGCAGTGGCGGCCGCGCGGGCCGTGGACGCCGGGCACGAGGTGGTCGGGGTGCACCTCGCGCTGTCGGAGACGCCCGCCGCGCTGCGCGCCGGCTCCCGGGGCTGCTGCTCCCGGGAGGACGCCGCCGACGCCCGCCGCGCCGCCGACGTCCTCGACATCCCGTTCTACGTCTGGGACTTCGCGGCCCGGTTCACCGCCGAGGTGGTGGACGAGTTCGTCGCGTCGTATGCCGCCGGACGCACCCCGAACCCGTGCCTGCGGTGCAACGAGAAGATCAAGTTCGCGGCGCTGCTGGACCGGGCGCTCGCGCTGGGCTTCGACGCGGTGTGCACCGGGCACTACGCCCGCCTGCGCGACGGCGTGCTGCGCCGGGCCGTGGACGCGGGCAAGGACCAGTCCTACGTGCTCGCCGTGCTGGACCGCCGCCAGCTGGGGCACGCGCTGTTCCCGATCGGCGACACGCCCAAGGCCCGGGTCCGCGCCGAGGCCGCGGGGCGGGGCCTGCGGGTTGCCGGCAAGCCGGACAGCCACGACATCTGCTTCATCCCGTCCGGCGACACCCGCGGCTTCCTCGCGGGGCGGCTGGGCGAGCGGCCCGGCGCGGTGGTGGACGATGCCACGGGGGAGGAGCTGGCGCGCCACGACGGGGTGCACGGCTTCACCGTCGGCCAGCGCAAGGGGCTCGGCGTGGTGGCGCCTGCCGCCGACGGGCGGCCGCGGTACGTGCTCGGGATCGAACCGGTCGACGGCACCGTGCGGGTGGGCCCCGCCGAGCGGCTGGACGTGGCGCTGATCGAGGGGTCCGCGCCGGTGTGGACGTCCGGCCGGGCGCCGGACGGCCCGGTGGAGTGCGTGGCGCAGGTCCGCGCGCACGGGGGCGTCGCCGGCGCGGTGGCCGAGGCCGTCGGCGCCGGGGTGCGGGTGGAGCTGCACGCGCCCCTGCGCGGGGTGGCGCCCGGCCAGGCCGTCGTGCTGTACCGCCCCGACCCGGACGGCGACGTGGTGCTGGGCAGCGCCACGATCACCGCCGCCCGCTGAGCCCCGCCGAGCCCCACCCACCCG
>DATLGI010000098.1:0-36933 GCA_035540535.1 Pseudonocardia sp. | reverse complement strand
GGGCTGGTGCGGGTCGGCCGGACCTGGCTCTACGTCACCCGCGGGATCGGGTTCTGGGGCCCGCCGGCGCGGGTCGGCTCGCCGCCGGAGATCACGATCCTGACGTTGCGCGCCCGGCCCTACGCTCCCGGCCCGCCCCTGTGCGGCGGCCCGGTGGACAGCGGTGGTCAGGGCCGGGCGCGCAACGTCAGGATCGTGATCTCCGGCGGCGAGCCGACCCGCGCCGGCGGGCCCCAGAACCCGATCCCGCGGGTGACGTAGAGCCAGGTCCGGCCGACCCGCACCAGCCCGGCGAGCACCGGCTGGTCCAGCAGCGCCACGTGCGTCAGCGGCCACAGCTGCCCGCCGTGGGTGTGCCCGGAGATCTGCAGGTCGACGCCGGCGCGGGCGGCCCGGTCCACCAGCACCGGCTGGTGGCACAGCAGCACGACGGGGCGGTCGGGGTCGCGTCCGGCGAGGGCGGCGTCGAGGTCGTACCCGTGTCCGGGGACGCCCGAGCGGGCGGCCGTCCGGTCGTCGCAGCCGGCCAGGTCCAGCACCGCGTCGCCGCGGCGGATCTCGACCCGCTCGTTGCGCAGGACCCGCACGCCGAGCGTCGGCAGGAACTCCACCCAGCCGGCCGCGCCGGAGAAGTACTCGTGGTTGCCCGTGACGAAGTACGCGGGCGCGGCGAGATCCCGCAGCGGCGCCGTGTAGGAGGCCAGCTCCGCGACCGTGCCGTCGACGAGGTCGCCGACCACCGCGACGACGTCCGGGCGCTCGCCGTTGATCGTCGCGACGAACCCGGCGAGGTCGGCGCCGTCGACCAGCGGGCCGAGGTGGATGTCGGACACGGCGGCGATCGCGAAGCCGTCGAAGGCGGGGTCGAGGCGGTCGAGGAGGATCTCGCGGCGCTCCACCCGCACCCGCCGGGCCATCACCGCGCCGTACCCGACCGTCGCGACCGCCAGCACCGCCGCTGCGCCCGCGAGCACCCGCGCCAGGAACCGCCGCCGTTCCGGTGACCGGCGGCCGTGCACCGCCCGCACCACCAGCCGCACGAGCTCGGCCACCGCCAGCAGCGCCCCGAGGTACAGGGCCACGGCCAGCCACAGGTACGCGACATGGTGCAGCGGCCGCGCGGCCTGCGGATCGAGGGTGCGGCGGAGCAGGAACGTCGCGGCGACGGCGACGGTCAGCACCGCCAGCAGCAGCGCTCCGGTGATCCGGGCCCGGCGCCCGGCGAACACGTCGTGCACGGCGCGCCGGTACAGGTAGAGGTGGATCAGGGCGACGATGCCGACGACGACCAGCGCGAAGACCACGCCCGAATCCTCGCCGATCGCCCGCGCGCTTAGGCTCGCGGCATGTCGGAGACCCCCACCGTCGCGCTGCTGGGCACCGGGATCATGGGCGCGGGAATGGCGCGCAACGTCCTCGCCGCCGGGCTCGCGTTGCGCGTCTGGAACCGCACCGCGGAGAAGACCCGCCCGCTCGTCGACGTCGGCGCCGAGCCCGCCGCCGACCCCGCCACCGCGGTCCGCGGGGCCGACGTCGTCGTCACGATGCTCGGCGACGGCGCCGACGTCCGGGCCGTGATGGAACAGGCGGCGCCCGGGCTCGCCGCGGGGCAGGTGTGGGCGCAGACGACGACGGTCGGCGTCGCGCCGTTCGCGGAGCTGGCCGCGTTCGCCGACGAGCACGGCCTGCTGCTCGTCGACGCGCCCGTCGTCGGCACCCGCGCGCCCGCCGAGCAGGGCACGCTGCTCGTCCTCGCCGCCGGCAACCCCGCGGCGCGCGGCGCGGCGGAGCCGGTGTTCGACGCGATCGGCCGCCGCACCGTCTGGCTCGCCGACGACGCGGCCGGCGCCGCCGCGAGCCGGCTCAAGCTCGTCGTCAACAGCTGGGTGCTGGCGGTGACGGCGG
This sequence comes from Pseudonocardia sp., assembly GCA_035540535.1. Classification (GTDB taxonomy): domain Bacteria; phylum Actinomycetota; class Actinomycetes; order Mycobacteriales; family Pseudonocardiaceae; genus Pseudonocardia. The sequence continues at coordinate 35,028 of DATLGI010000098.1, read as the reverse complement.
CCGCGGGGGAGGCGGTCGCCCTGGCCGAGGGCCTCGGCGTCGACCCGCAGGCGTTCCTCGACGCCGTCGCCGGCGGGCCGCTGGAGCTGCCGTACCTGCAGCTCAAGGCGACGGCGATGCTCGCGCGGGACTGGACGACGAGCTTCTCCGTCGCGAACGCCGCGAAGGACGCCGGGCTCGTCGTCGACGCGGCCGAGGCGGCAGGGGTGCGCCTGGACGTCGCCGCCGCGGCGAGGGAGCGCCTGCGCCGGGCCGAGGCCGCCGGACACGGGGACGCCGACATGGCGGCGAACTACCTGGCGAGCTGGGACTGACCGCCCGGTCCGCCGCCACGGACGCCGGCAGGGTGGCCCTGCGGACACCTGAGGTCCGCACGGCGGCCTTGCCGACCTCCCGGGAAGGCACGCGGCCCGCCGCTCAGGATCGTCTCAGGCCCGCCGTCCACACTGGCGCCATGCGCATCCTCGTCGTCGACGACGACCGGTCGGTCCGCGAGTCGTTGCGCCGCTCGCTCGCGTTCAACGGCTACCAGGTCGAGCTCGCGACGGACGGTCGGGAGGCCCTCGACGCCGTCATCGAGCACCGGCCGGACGCGATGGTCCTCGACGTGATGATGCCCCGGCTCGACGGCCTGGAGGTGTGCCGGCGGCTGCGCGGCAGCGGCGACGAACTACCCATCCTGGTGCTCACCGCCCGCGACGCCGTCTCCGACCGGGTCGCCGGGCTCGATGCCGGCGCCGACGACTACCTGCCCAAGCCGTTCGCGCTCGAGGAGCTCCTGGCCCGGCTGCGCGCGCTGCTGCGCCGCCGCTCGCCCGAGGACGTCGCGGCGGGCGCCGCCGGGCAGGACCGGACGTTGACCTTCGCCGACCTGAGCCTGGACCCCGTCACCCGCGACGTCCGCCGCGGCGAGCGGACCGTCCGGCTCACCCGCACCGAGTTCGCGCTGCTGGAGCTGCTGCTCGCCCACCCCCGCCGGGTGCTCTCGCGCAGCCAGATCCTCGAGCAGGTCTGGGGCTACGACTTCCCGACGACGGGCAACGCGCTCGAGGTCTACGTCGGCTACCTGCGCCGCAAGACCGAGGCCGAGGGGGAGCCGCGGCTGATCCACACGGTGCGTGGGGTGGGGTACGTGCTGCGGGAGTCGCCGCCGTGAGCTCGGCCGAAGGGAGCGGGCGCCCGGACGGTTCCGTCCCCCGGCTGGAGGTGCTCGACCGGTTCTCGCTGCGCGCCCGCGTCGGCATCCTCGCCGGGCTGGTCGCCGCCGGCGCGGTGGTTCTCGTCTCGGTCGCCGCGTTCGTCACGGTGCGGGCCAACATCCTCGCGACCCTGGACACGAACCTGTTCCAGCGCGCCACCGCCGCGGCGGGCAGCGATCTGGTGGACCCGCGCCAGCTCGCCGTGCTGCCGACCGAGGTGTTCGGCGCGGGCGACATCCGCCTCGCGGTGGTCTTCGGCAACGGGCTCGCCGAGTTCGCGGAGGGGGCCGCCCTGCCGCTGTCCGGCGCGGAGCTGGGGGTCGCCCGCGGGCTCGCGGAGTCCTCGGTGCGCACGGCCCGGGAGGACGGCGACGAGTACCGGGTCGTCGCCGTGCCCGCGGGGCCCGGGCGGGCGCTGGTGATCGCGCAGCGGCTGGAGCCGACCCAGCAGGTGCTCACGAAGCTGGCTCTGGCGCTGCCGGTGGTCGGCGGGATGGGGGTCGCGCTCGCGGCGCTGGCCGGCGTCGCCGTCGCCCGGGCGGGGTTGCGGCCGGTGCAGCGGCTCACCGCGGCCACCGAGCGGGTGGCGGCCACCGGGGACCTGCGGCCGATCGCCGGGGGGGTCGGCGGCGGTTCCGACGAGCTGACCCGGCTGACCGAGAGCTTCAACGAGATGCTCGGCGCGCTCGCCGCGTCGCAGGAGCAGCAGCGCCGCCTCGTCGCCGACGCCGGCCACGAGCTGCGCACCCCGCTGACGTCGATGCGAACGAACCTGGAGCTGCTGGCGTCGGCCGACCGGCCGGGCGCGCCGGAGCTGCCACCCGGCGAGCGCAAGGAGATCCTCGACGACGTGCGCGCGCAGGTCGCCGAGCTCTCGACGCTCGTCGGGGACCTCGTCGAGCTCGCCCGCGACGACGCCCCGCAGGGCGTGCACGAGCCGGTCGAGCTGACCGATGTCGTGGCCCGCGCGCTGGAACGGGCCCGCCGCCGCGCCGGCGACGTCGAGTTCACCGCCGATCTCACCCCGTGGTCGGTGCTCGGCGACGCGACCGCGCTGGAACGGGCCGTGCTGAACCTGCTGGACAACGCGGCCAAGTGGAGCCCACGCGGCGGCCGGGTGCGGGTGCAGATGCGCCCGGTGGACCCGTGGTCGGTGGTGCTGGAGGTGGCCGACGCCGGACCGGGGATCGCCCCGGCGGACCTGCCACGGGTGTTCGACCGCTTCTACCGTGCGGACGGCGCCCGGACCATGCCCGGCTCCGGCCTGGGCCTGTCGATCGTGCGCCAGGTCGCGGTCCGGCACGGCGGCGCGGTGTGGGCGGGCCGGGCGCCCGAGGGCGGCGCGCTGCTGGCGCTGCGGCTGCCCGGTCGCCCGTGGCCTCCGGGACCGCCACCTCCGGTCCGCCCACCTCGTATTCTCGACAGCGGCGCGCTCCGGTAGCCGCCGACGAACCCCTGCAGGTCCCCCTTCCGACGACGGTGAGGTCATGGCGAACGACACCCCCGCAGCGACGGGTCCGATGCCGGGGCCGGAGCGTCCCCCGTCCCCCTCGGGCGGGCCGCCGCCCGACCCGTGGCGGCGCGACCCGCACGGGGGGTCGGCGGCGTGGGCGCCGCCGCACCCGCACACTCCACCCCCGTCTCCGGGTGGCGGCTACGGCCTGCCGGGGCCGGGCGGTCCGCCCCCGGGCGGCTCCCACCCCTACGGTGGGGACCCGTCCGAGCACCCGCCCGGCGCCGGCGAGGACCGGCACGACGCGGCCGGCCAGCAGCATCGGGCGTGCGAGCACCGGTACGGCGGCCCCGAGCACCCGTACCCCCCGCCGGAACCCCAGCACGCCGCGACCCCGCGGCGCCGCCGGCGGCTCCTGCCGGCGCTGGTGCTCGCGGTCGTCACGGCGCTGCTGGCCGGCGGGGTCGGCGGCGCGGTCGGCTACGGGCTGGCCACGCGAGCCGGTGGCGGGTCGACGAGCGTGCTGGGCGCACCGCTGCCCGGCCTGGACGAGGCGGCCGCGCCGGTGGGCCCGGTGGAGGCCGTCGCGGCCGAGGTGCTGCCGAGCGTCGTGCAACTGATCGTGCGGGGCCCGGGCGGCCAGGGCGCGGGGTCCGGCATGGTGCTCAGCCCCGACGGGCTGCTGCTCACCAACAACCACGTCATCGCGGCCGCGGCCGCCGGCGGGGAGATCATCACCCAGTTCCAGGACGGCACGACGGCGCCGACGCAGATCGTCGGCCGCGACGAGACGTCGGACATCGCCGTGCTGCGGGCGCAGAACGTCTCCGGGCTCGCCGCGATCGAGCTCGGCAACTCCGACGCGGTGCGCGTCGGGCAGCCGGTGGTCGCGTTCGGGTCCCCGCTGGGTCTGGGGGGCACCGTTACGACCGGGATCGTCAGCGCGCTGGACCGGGCGGTGAGCGTCGGGGAGAACGACCCGTCGCGGCTCGCCACGGTGCTGAGCGCACTGCAGACCGACGCCGCGATCAACCCCGGCAACTCCGGGGGGCCGCTGGTGGACATGGAGGGCCGGGTGATCGGCGTCAACTCCGCGATCGCCACCACCGGGCCGGAGGGCGGCTCGATCGGCGTCGGCTTCTCCATCCCGATCAACCACGCCAAGCGGATCGCCGAGGAGCTGGAGCGCACCGGAACGGCCACCCGCGCGGTGCTCGGGGTGAACGTCGGCGGGCAGCCCGACCAGGGGCTGGGCGGCGCGGTGCTCGGGCCGGTCGTCCCCGGGGGGCCTGCGGACCAGGCGGGGATCCGGCAGGGCCAGGTGGTCACGCGGGTCGACGACCGCGTGATCACCAACGGCACGGAGCTCGTGGCCGCGATCCGCGACCACGCGCCCGGCGAGCAGGTGACGCTCGTCGTCGACGGCCGGGAGGTCACCGTCACGCTCACCGGTGAGACGAACTGACCGACGCCACCGCCGTCGAGGTCCGCGCGGCCCACGGTTAGCGGAATCGTAGGATCTTGCGGCGGAACCGGGCGCTAGGTTCGCCGCACGCGCGAGCCGCGCCCCCGAGGAGGAGCGGCTGATCATGACCGATACCACCACCGGGCGCGCGGTGTCCGCTGCACCGCCCGGACTTCTCGCCCGCGGGTTCGCCGTCCTGCGCATCTTCTTCGGGCTGATCTACCTCAGCAATGGGATCGCCAAGGCGATCGAGAAGTTCCAGTACGACTGGGGCTTCATGTCGTTCAACCTGATCACCAAGGGTGGCGCCCGCGGCCTCGCCACGAGTGCGGCGGAGAGCACCGCCATCGCGCCGCTGCGGTTCGTCTTCCAGGAGTTCGTGCTCCCCAACTGGGGGTTCTTCGGCTGGTTCCTCACGGTCGCCGAGCTGCTGATCGGGCTGGCCCTCGTCTTCGGGGTGGCCACCCGCGCCGCGGCCCTCGGCGCGCTCGCCCTCATCGGCCCGATCGCGCTGATGCTGATCGACTCCGGTCAGTACCTGTGGCTCTACCCGGTCGACCTGGTCCCGCTGGCGTTGCTGGCGATCGTCCCGGCCGGGCGTACCGCCGGGTTCGACGGCAGGCTGGCCGCCCGCTTCGGCGACCGCTGGCCGTTCTGACCATGTCGCTGCGCTGGGCCGTGCTGATCGGGGCGGCGGGGCTGGTCCTCACCGCGTGCGGGGGCGACCCGACGCGGGGCGTCGCAGCCGAGCCGGCGCAGGCCCCCGAGGCCACCCGGCCGCCGGCCGGGCGGGTGGTCGAGGTCGGGCGCAACCCGGAGGGGCTGGTCGCCGACGCCGCCACCGGGCTCGTCGCCGTAGCGGTCCGGGAGCCCGCGCGGCTGGTCCTGCTCGACGGCGACGACGGCGCCGTGCGTACCGCCGTGCCGCTTCGCGGCACCCTGCGGCACCTGCAACTGGCAGCCCCGGGCGGGCCCGTGCTGGTGCCCGTCGAGCAGGCCGACGAGCTGGTCCGGGTCACGCTCCCCGGCGGCGGGGTGTCGCCCGGGGTCCGCACGGGCCGGGGCCCGCACGACGCGGCCGCGGCGGCGAACGGTCTCGTGTTCGTCGCCGACGAGTTCGGCGCCACCGTCACCGTCATCGACGGCGGCCGGGCGGTGGCCACGCTCCCGGGACCCGTCCAGCCCGGCGGGATCGCGGCCGCCGGCAACCTGGTCGGCCTGATCGACGTGGCGGCCTCGACGCTCATCGTCTACGACGCCACCACCCGCACCGCCGCCGAGCCGGTGTCCGCGGGCGGCGGCCCCACCCACCTCGTCGCGGACCTCCGCGGCCGGTTCATCCTGACCGACACCCGTGGCGACGCCCTGCTGGTGTTCGAGCCGGGCGGGCGCGAGCCGGTGTCGTCGACCCCGCTGCCCGGGCGCCCCTACGGCATCGCCCACGACGCCGAGCGGGACCGGGTGTGGGTGACGCTGACCGACCGCAACGAGCTGGTCGGGTTCGACCTGGCGTCGGGCACGCCGGTGGAGGTGGTCCGGGTGCCGACGGTGCGCCAGCCGAACACCGTCGCGGTGGACGGCCGCACCGGCCGGGTGTTCGTCGCCGGGGCCGCCGAGGGCGTCCTCCAGCTGTACGACCCGCCCGCCTGACCGGAGCCGACCGCTACCCCACGCGCGCCGATTGTGGTCCTCGCAGCCCCCGGACGCGCTGTGAGGACGCGAATCGGCGAGCGTTGCGCGACCGGCGCGCGATTCAGGCCCGGCAACCCTAGGATTCCGACCATGGTGTCTCCCGCCGATGACGTCGGCGATCTCCTGATCCGGCCCGGCCAGGCACCGCTGCTCGCCCGGCGGTACTTCGAGGGCGGCGACCCGGGCCCGATCGTGTCCGCGCTGGCCCACGTGCCGGAGCTGCTCGAGGTGGCCCTGCCGTTCCTCGGAGCCGCGCTCGGCCCGTCCGCGCTGGATCTGCGCACCAAGGAGATCGTGATCGTCCGGACCTCGGCGCTGGCCGGCTGCCGGTACTGCGTGCAGGCGCACACGGTGGTCGCGCTCGACGCCGGCCTGAGCCGCGACGAGGTGCGCGCGCTGCGTGCCGAGCTACCCGTCACCGCCGTGTTCAGCGCGCCCCGTGAGCTGGCGCTGCTGGCCTGGGTGGACCTCGTCGCCGGCACGGAGCCGGTGCCCGCGGCCGCCCGCGCGGCGGTGCGCCGGCACTGGGCGGACCACGAGGTCGTCGAGCTCACCGTCCTGGTCGGGGCGACCCTGTTGCTCAACCGGTTCGCCACCGCCCTGGCGCTGCCGACCGGCGAGGACACCCGTGGCCGGCTCGCGGCGGAGGGGCTGGCGTGACGGCGATCGGTACGGCGGTCGCCGAGGGCCGGCTGCCGGGCCGCGTGTGGATGTACGCGAACTACCACTGCAACCTGGCGTGCACGTACTGCCTCACCGAGTCCGCGCCGAAGGTGCCGCACCGGGAGCTGCCCGCCGAGATGATGGTGGACGTCGCGCAGCAGGCCGCGGACCTCGGCTTCACCGACCTGGGCGTCACCGGCGGAGAGATCTTCATCCGCCGGGACATGCCCGACGTGCTCGCCAGAATGGCCGGCGCCCTGCCCGTGGTGGCGCTGACGAACGGCACGCTGTTCGGGCGCAGGCTGCTCGCCCGGGTCGAGCCGCTGGCCGAGCTGCCCGTCGCGCTGCAGATCTCGCTGGACCGACCCGATCCCCAGGACAACGACGCGATGCGCGGGCCGGAGAACTTCGCCAAGGTCGTCGACGCCATCCCGGCGCTGGTGGAGCGCGGGATCACGGTGCGGATCGCCACCACCGTCGAGTCCATCGAGGACGCCGAGCTGGACCGGCTGTGCGCGCTGCACCGCGACCTGGGCGTCCCCGACTCCGAGCACGTCATCCGCCCGATCGTCGCCCGGGGGCGGGCGATCGAGCACGACATGGGCGTCACCGCCACCCACGCCGACCTGCCCGCCGAGCTCACCCTCACCGCCGACGGCGCGTTCTGGAGCCCGTTCGGGCCGACGGTGTCCGGCGGCCGGCTCGACACCGACCTGCTGATCACCCGCACCACCCGGCCGCTGTCGGTCCCGGCCGACGCGCTGCTGCGGCTGGTCGAGGGCAGGCCCCCCGGCGACGACTCGAGGTTGAACATCAGATGAGCGTGACCCGCCGTACCCGGTCCGGGTACCCCGTCCTGCTCGCTCTGGTCCTGCTGCTGGCCGCCGCGTGCGGCGCCCCCGCTGCCGGGCCGGCCGCCCCCGAGCTGACCATCAGTGCCATCCCCGACCAGGACCCGCAGAAGCTGCAGCGGCTGCACGGCCAGGTCGCCTCCTACCTCGGCGAGCAACTCGGCGTGGTCGTCCGGTACGTGCCCGTCACCGACTACACGGCCTCGGTGACGGCGTTCCGCCGCGGTGACCTCGACGCGGTGTTCTTCGGCGGGCTCACCGGCGTGCAGGCCCGGCTGCAGGTACCGGGCGCGGTCACGCTCGCCCAGCGCGACGTCGACGAGCGGTTCCGCAGCGTCTTCGTCGCCAACACCGCGTCGGGCCTCGCCCCGGTGCCGGACGTGGCGGGCCTGGCCACGCTCGCCGGCTCGTCGCTCACCTTCGGCAGCGAGGTCTCGACCTCGGGGCGGCTGATGCCCCAGTTCTTCCTCGACGAGGCGGGCGTGCAGACGTCGGACCTCGGGGGCCCGCCCGGGTTCTCCGGCTCGCACGACGCCACGATCGAGTTGGTCTCCGCAGGCACCTACGAGGTGGGGGCGCTCAACGCCTCGGTCTGGGACGCGCGCGTCGCCGCCGGCGAGGTGGACCCCGCCGCGGTGATCGAGATCTTCCGGACCCCGACCTACCACGACTACCACTGGCTGGGCCGCCCGGACCTCGACGCCCGGTTCGGCGAGGGCTTCACCGAGCGGCTGCGCCAGGCCCTGCTCGGTCTCGACGGCAGCGACCCGCGGGAGACCGCGATCCTGGAACTGTTCACCGCGGGCTCGTTCGTCCCCGCCGAGCCGGGCGATTACGCCGACATCGAGGCCGTGGCCCGCCGGCTCGGCCTCGTCCGGTAACCGGTGGCCGTGCGGCTGCGCGGCGTCACGGTCCGGTACGGCAACCGCGACGCCGTGCACGGGATGGACCTGACCGTCCGGGCCGGCGAGCGGGTCGCCGTGATCGGGCCGAGCGGGGCCGGCAAGAGCACGGTGATCCGGCTGCTGAACGGCACCGTCGCCCCGACGGCCGGCAGCGTCGAGGTGCTCGGCACCGAGCTCACGACGGCCACCGCGCGGGGGCTGCGCGCGGTACAGCGTCGGGTCGGCACGATCGCGCAGCAGTTCGACCTGGTCGGCGAGCTGCGGGTGGTGCACAACGTCAACGCGGGGCGGCTGGGCGAGTGGTCGCTGTGGCGGGCGGCGACGTCGCTGCTGCGCCCGCGGGAGGTCGTCGCCGCCCGGGCGGCCCTGGAGCGGGTCGGGCTGGCCGACCGGATCGACCAGCGAACCGCGACGCTGTCCGGGGGCGAGCAGCAGCGCGTCGCCATCGCCCGGGTGCTGGTGCAGCGTCCGGCGCTGGTGCTCGCCGACGAGCCGGTGGCGAGCCTGGACCCCGCGCGCGGGGCGGAGATCGTCGCGCTGCTGCACGAGGTGGTGCGCGACGCCGGCGCCACGGTGCTGGCCAGCCTGCACGACGTCGACCTCGCGCTGCGCGGGTTCGACCGGGTGCTCGGGCTGCGCGCCGGCAGGCTGCTGTTCGACACCACGCCCGACCGGGTGACCGGCGCGATGACCGGCGCGCTGTACGACCTCGCCCCGACCGGGTCCGTGCCCGAACCGGCGGCGCGACCGGCCCGCCGCCGGTGCTGACCCGGGTCGACGCGCGGGAGGCGAGCCTCCCGGTCCCGCCGGTGCACCGGGCCGTGCGCCGGCCGTCGCGGCGGCGGTGGCTCGCGGGAGCGGGCGTGGTGGTGCTCGCGTCGGTCGGGGTCGCGGTGGCCGGCGGGATCGGGTTCCGGCCGGGCGGGCTGGGATTCGTCGGGAGTTTCCTGGCCGCGGCGGCGCACCCCCGCGTCGACGCCGAGTTCCTGGCCCTGACCGCTGGCGCCGCGGTGACCACGCTCGGTTACGCGCTGCTGGGCACCGTGCTGAGCGTGGCGCTCGGCGCCACCGGCGGGGTGCTCGGCTCGCAGGTCTGGTGGCGGCTCGGCCGCCGCCGCGGCGCGCTCGGCCGCCGCGGGCGCCTCGCCTGGGCCGGCGGCCGCGGCCTGCTGGTGGTGCCGCGCGGCATCCACGAGGTCGTGTGGGGGCTGTTCCTGCTCAGCGTGCTGGGCATCGAACCGGTGGTGGCGGTGCTGGCGATCGCGATCCCGTTCGGGGCGATCACGGCGAAGGTCTTCGCGGAGATCCTCGACGACGTCGACCCCCGGCCGGCGCAGGCGTTGCTGGCCGCGGGCGCGAGCCGCGCCGGCGCGTTCTGCTACGCGGTGGTGCCGGGTGCCGTGGGCGAGCTGACCTCGTACGCGTTCTACCGCTTCGACTGCGCGATCCGCAGCGCCGCGATCCTCGGGCTGGTCGGGGTCGGCGGGCTCGGGTTCGAGCTGCAGCTGAGCTTCTCGGCGCTGCGCTACGCGGAGATCTGGACGCTGCTGTACGCGCTGATCGCACTGAGCCTGGCCGCCGACGCATGGGGCTCCGCCGTGCGCGGCCGGTTGGCGGCGCCCCGCCCCCGGCGGCGCCGCGTCCCGCGCCGCCCGGTGCGCGCCCCGGGACGGCTGCAAGACCACCCTGCGGACGTCCGGTGCCCGCAGGGCCACCTCGCCGACGTCACGGCAACCACCGCCCGGCCCGGGCGGGATCCGGTGCTCGCCGGCTCGGTCCTCGCCGCCGTCGTCGCGGTGCCGGCCGCCGCCTGGTGGATCGGGCTGGACCTACGCCCGCTCGTCGACGCCCGGTCGTGGGCGCTCGCCGGTGAGCTGCTGGCCGCGTCCTGGCCCCCGACGCTCGGGGCCGGGCCGGCCGGGCCCGGCGGATCCGGGAGCGGCGGCCTCACCGGCGTGGTGGTCCTCTCGGTGGCGACGCTGGCGATGTCGGTGCTGGCCATCGTGCTGGCGATCGCCGGGGGGCTCGCCCTGGCCGGGCCGGCCGCCCGGCCGTCGCAGGCGGGTGACCCGCGGGCGCGGCGGTGGGCCCGGCGGGGGCGCTCGGCGCTGGTCCGGCTGCTGCTGGTGGTGCTGCGCGCCGTCCCGCCGCCGGTGTGGGCGCTGGTGGCGCTGTTCGTGCTGGCACCGGGGATCGTGCCGGGCGCGGTGGCGCTCGGGATCTACACCGCGGGGGTGCTCGGCCGCCTGTTCGCCGAGTCGATCGAGAACCTCGACCGCCGCCCGCGGGCCGCGCTGCGCGCGCAGGGCGCGTCGGCGACGCAGGCGCTGCTCTACGCGACGCTGCCGGCCGCGGCCCCCCGTCTCGCCGCCTACGGCTGCTACCGCTGGGAGGTCACGATCCGCGAGACGGTGATCGTCGGTGTGGTCGGGGCCGGTGGCCTGGGCATGCTGCTGCAGACCCAGCTGGCGCTGTTCGACTACGGCGGGGCGATCACGACCATCGGGGTGCTGCTGGTGCTCACGGTGCTGGTCGATCTCACGAGCGCCGGGCTGCGCCGGGCGGTGGGGTGAGGCGGCGCAGGGCGAGCCAGGTGAACGGCTGCACGTGCCCGGCCGGGGTGCGGTGCTCCTCACGGCGTGTGGCGACCACCGCCAGCCCGTCGCCGAGCTCGGCGGCGAGCTCCTCGGGGGAGTAGCGGACGGTCGGCAGGCCCGAGCACTGCTCCGGGCCGTCCTGGGCGAAGGTGCCGATCACCACGAGCGCCCGTGGTGCCAGCGCGAGGTCCAGCAGCGCGCGGTAGCCGGCCCGGTGGGCGGGGTCGACGAGGAAGTGGAACACCGCCCGGTCGTGCCAGGTGGCGAACCGGCGGTGCGGCCGCCACGCCAGCAGGTCGGCGACGACCCAGCGCACCCGCTGCGCGTCACCGCCGAGGCGGCGGCGGGCGCGGGCGAGGCCGTCGGCCGAGACGTCGAGCGCGGTGAGATCGGTGAACCCGCGCGCCAGCAGCGCGTCGACGAGCCGGGACGCCCCGGCCCCGACGTCGACCAGCGGCCGGTCCGGGCGCGCGCCGCCGACCTCGAGCAGCTCGAGCGACACCACCGGCTCGACGGCGAACCAGCTCACCTCGGTCTCGTCACGCCGGGCGTAGACCTCGTCCCAGTGCCCGTCAGGCGTCATCTCCGACCTCCGACCCGGCAGGTTCCGACGGGCCCGGCCGCACGAGCCCGGCGCCCCCCGTCCGGCCGCCGCGGTACGCCAGCGTAGTGCGCACGCTCGATGCCCGCGCCGGCAACGCCCCGTCGCCCGTGGTGGGCCCGGGGACGAGCGCCGAGCCACCACGCGACGCGGCGTGCCCGCCCCGACGGCCGGGACGTCACCGGCGCGGTTGGGCACGGGCGGCCGTCAGCGTGGTGAGCCCGGGCAGCGCCCGCACGGCAGCGGCGAACCGCGTACCGGGCGCGGCGACGGCGACGGCGACGGCGTCGGGGGCGGTGTCCACGTCGGTCAGCTCCGCGAGGAGCACCACCCGCAGCCCGGCCGCCCGCAGCGCGGCGAGCGTGCGCTCGCCGGTGTCCGCGCGGGAGGTGGGGATCTCGGCGATCACGGCGGCGTCGGCGGGTCGGCGCAGTCCCAGCGCCCACCAACCGCCGTCGGCGGCGGGGCCCAGGACGGCGTCGGCGCCGGCCAGCATGCGGGCCGCGTCGGCGAGCATCGCGGGGTCGACCTGCGGGGTGTCCATCCCGATCTGCAGTGTCGGGCGGCCCGGCGCGAGCGCGGCGGCGTCGGCGTGCGCGGCGGCGATCCGCCGGCCCAGGCTCGTGCCGCGCTGCCGGACGACCGTGCGCGTGGCCAGTGCCCGGCGGACGGCCGCGCCGCAGGCGGCCCCGGCGAGGCGGCCGGTGAGCGCGACGACCGCGCCGGGGCCCGCCGCGTCGAGGGAGTCGAGCAGGGCGGCGGCGGCCAGGTCCGCGGCCTGTGCCGGCAGCAGCGGCGGGCACAACCGGGTCTTCACCCGGCCCGGCTCGGGTGCCTTCGCGATGACCACCCGCACCGGCTCGGCGGTCATCGCAACACCCCGGCCATGTCGCGGGCCGCCCGAACGGTGCCCCGCACGGACCCGGACACCTTGGACCGGCCGCCCGTTCGCGGCCGGTACGCGACGTCGACCTCGACGATCCGCCATCCCGCCGCGCCCGCCCGGACGAGCAGCTCCAGCGGGTAGCCGAACCCGCGGTCGGTGACGCCGAGGTCGAGCAGCGCGCGGCGGCGGGCCACCCGCATGGGTGCGATGTCGTGCACCGGCACCCCGCGCCGGCGAAGCAGGCCGGCGATCACCGCATTGCCCGCGCGGGCGTGCCAGGGCCAGGCACCGCGCCCCGCGGGCACCCGCCGCCCCGCCACCAGGTCCGCCGCACTCGACGTGGGCGGACGGGCCGCCGCGAGCAGCGCCACCATGCCCGGCAGCTCGCGCGGGTCGAGGGAGCCGTCGGCGTCGAGCACGGCCACGATCTCGGCGGCGGCGGCGACCAACCCGGCGTGGACGGCGGCGCCGTACCCGCGGCGTGGCTCGTGCACCACCGTCGCCCCGAGCTCCAGGGCCTTCTGCGGTGTGCCGTCCACCGACCCGTTGTCGACGACGATCGCCCGGTAGCCGGGCGGCAGCGCGGCGAGCACGCCGGGCAGGGCCTCGACCTCGTCGAGGCAGGGGAGGATCACGTCGACCGGCCCGCGCATGATCGGCACCGTAGAGGGTGCCGTCCCGCCGCGCCCGACATGGAGTCATGTCGGGGTCGGAGCCCGCCCACTCACCCCGACATGTGTCCATGTCGGGTGGGTGGGCGGCCATACGTGGGTCATGCACTCCCGGCGGCTGGGGCGCGCAGCGGGTCGGTGGCGAAGGCGCGCACGCCGTCGGCGAAGCGCACCGCGGCGTGGAAGCCGAGCAGCTCGCGAGCCCGGGCCGGGTCGGCGACGACGTGACGCACGTCCCCGGGCCGGGCGCCGCCGACGATCTCCGGTGCCGGGCCGCCCATCGCCGCGGCCAGTTCGGTCGCCAACTCTCCGACCGTGTGCGGCTCTCCCGAGCAGACGTTCACCGCGGTGAGCGCGGCGGGGGGCGCGGGCGCGGTCAGCGCGAGGACGTTGGCCACCGCCACGTCGGTGACGTGGACGAAGTCGCGCAGTTGCGCGCCGTCCTCCATCACCCGGGGGGCCTCGCCCCGCTCCAGCGCCGAACGAAAGATCGACGCGACGCCCGCGTACGGCGTGTCGCGCGGCATCCGCGGGCCGAACACGTTGTGGTAGCGCAGCGACCACACCGACCCGCCGGTCTGGCGCGCCCATGCCGCGGCCAGGTGCTCCTGCGCGAGCTTCGTGGCGGCGTAGGTGCTGCGCGGGTCAGTGGGGGCGTCCTCGTCGACGAGCCCGGGCCGCAGCGGGTCGCCACAGCGCGGGCACCCGGGCTCGTAACGGCCGGCCGCGAGATCGACGAGGACGCGCGGTCCCGGCCGAACGGTGCCGTGGCGGTCGCAGTCGTATCGGCCCTCCCCGTACACCACCATCGACCCCGCCAGCACCAGCCGGTCGACCCGCGCGCGGTGCATCTCGGCCAGCAGCACCGCGGTTCCGAGATCGTTGTGCGCGGCGTAGTCGGGCGCGTCGAACGGGTCGACGCCGTGGCCGACCATGGCTGCCTGGTGACACACCGCGTCGACACCCGGCAGCAGGCGGGCGAGCAGGTCCGCGTCGCGGACGTCGCCGTGCACGGTCTCGTGGTCGGCCGTCCACGGCGGCGGGCCGTCGCCGTGCGCCGCGCGGAGCAGGGCGTCGAGGACCAGGGGCCGGTGCCCCCGGGCCGCGAGCAGGTCGGCGACGTGGGAGCCGATGAACCCGGAGCCGCCGGTGACCAGGATGCGCACCCGGCGAGGTTAGGGCGCGCGGGGGGTGGTGCGGTCAGGAGGCCCGCGTGCCCGTCCCGCTACGGTGAGCGCATGGAGATGGCGCCACCGCAGATCGGCCGAGCCCTCGTCGTGATCGTCGACGACCGGGTCAGCCACGGTGAGCGCGACGACACCACCGGACCGCTCGTCACCGAGCTGCTGGAGGAGGCGGGGCTCGTCGTCGACGGTGTCGTCGTCGTGCCCGGGGAGGCCGTCGCGATCCGCAACGCGCTCAACACGGCCGTGATCGGCGGTGTCGACCTCGTCGTGACGGTCGGCGGCACGGGTGTGTCGCCGCGCGACGTCACCGCGGACGCCACCGCAGGCGTGCTGGACCGGCCGATCCCGGGCATCGCCGAGGCCATCCGCGCGTCCGGGCTGGCGGCCGGCGCCGTGGACGCGGGGCTGTCCCGCGGGCTGGTGGGCGTCTCGGGCAGCACGCTGGTGGTGAACCTGGCGCCGTCGCGGGGCGCGGTGCGCGACGGGATGGCGACGCTCACCCCGCTGGTGGCGCACGTGATCGCGGAGCTCTCCGGCCTCGAGGACTGACCCGCTGCCACCCGTCCACCGCGCTGATCGCGACCCGCGCCGGTATGGGGGACGATGGGGGCGTGGCCGACCTGCCCGATCGCGTGCGCCGCCGCCTCGACGCGGTGTTCGGTGACCTGCTGGCGGACGTCACCGGCGACGAGCAGGCCGGCGACGTCCACCCGCCGGACGCGGCGGACCGGCGCGACGAGGAGCTGCTGGCGGAGCGCCCGCCGCACCACGACCGGGCGTGAACGTCGCGGCGGCTCAGCCGGTGCTGCGTTGCTCGCGGAGCAGGTCGCGGATCTCGGCGAGCAGTTCGACGTCGGTGGGCTCCGCGGGCCCGGGCTCGTCGCCGCGCTTGCGCCGCTCGTTCAGCGTGTTCAGCGGGAACACGATCACGAAGTAGACGACCGTCGCGACGATGAGGAAGTTCACCGCTGCGGTGATCACCGCGGAGAGGTCGACGTACGTGCTCTCCTTGCCCGCCACCAGCTGAACGCCCAGCCCGGGACTGGTCCGGGGTGTGACGGCGTTGATCAGTGGTTGGATCAGGTTCTGGGTGAACGAGGTGACGATCGCCGAGAACGCCGTGCCGATGACCACGGCGACGGCGAGGTCGACGACGTTGCCGCGCAGGATGAAGTCCTGGAAACCCTTGAGCATGGCGGCACCTTCCCGGGTCACCGTCCAACGGGTCGGCGCGGGGTCACCGGAGGGTGACGGCGACCTGATCGGCCAGCGACGCCGCGGCCACGTGCGTCGCGAGTGATCGGGGCATCGCGACCAGCACCAGCGGGCCCGCGGAGCCGCCCGCCGCTGCGGGCAGGACTGTCACGATCGCGACGTCCGCGGCGAGCACGACACCGCCATCTTCTCCGGCTGTGACGACGTCGACCCGGCTCCCGGATCGCAACAGGCCGGCGACGTCGGGCTCGGCGAGGCGCACGGGCACCGCCGCGGCGTCGGGGGACCCCGCGAGCCGGGCGGCGAGCTCCGGCCCGGCCAGCCGCACGTCGGTGACCGGCTCGCCGGCGCGGGCGGCCCCGGCGAGGACCCGCCCGTCGGCCGCGGCCGGTTCCGCCAGCGTGCCCGCCGGAACCAGGTCCGCCGGCCAGCGCGCGAGCAGCAGATCCGCCGCCGTGAGGGTGGCGCCGGACTCGAGATCCCGCGCGGCCACCAGCACGGGCACCCCCGCGGCGTCCCCGGCCGGGGCAAGGGCGAGGACCAGGGCGACGACGACGAGCAGCCCGGCCGTGACCCGCCGCGCCAGCGCCACCCGGCGCCAGCCCGGCCGGCGCAGCACCTCGCTCAGCTCGTGCAGGATCGACGGGCCGCGCAGTGCCCGCGCGCCGGGCCCGTCGCGCCCGCCCGCCCGCGGTCCTTCGCCGGTGTGGGACGCGAAACCGCTGCCCGACCCGTCGCCCACGTCTGCCTCCCTGGTGATCGGGAGCGGACGCTAGACGTCGCGACGGGACCGAGGCGAGGGCGTGTGCCCGCGGCTGTGGACAACCCGGTGGAGAACCGGCCCACGGGACCGGATGTGGACAACTCCCCGGGTTCAGGAGGCGGCGGCGGCGGGGGCGCTGCTGGTGGTGGAGGATCCGGAACCGGAACTGCCGGACGACGACCCGGAGGAGGTGCCCGACGACGACTCCTTCGACGACGAGCCGCCGGATGAGCCGTCCGAGCCGGCGGACGAACTGTCGTTGCTGCCGTTCACGACGCTGCCGGAGCGGCTGTCCGTGCGGTAGAACCCGCTGCCCTTGAACACGATGCCGACCGACGAGAACACCTTGCGCAGGGTGCCCGTGCATTCGGGGCACTCCGTCAACGCGGGATCCGAGAAGGTCTGCACGGCCTCGAATCGGTGGTCGCAGGCCTTGCAGGCGTACTGGTAGGTCGGCACGTCGTCCTCCGGGAACTGGCACTCAGGCGCGGCGAGTGCCAGCATAACCCGGGGGCCGCGGGCGGGTGTTCCCCGGCGCGGTCACACCCGACCCCCCGGACGGGTGCCGGCCGCTCCGTCAACCGGTCCTGCCGGCGTCAGCCGACCGCCGTGCGGCCCGACGGCTGCAGCACGGCCGTGACGCGGTGGTCGTGCGGCTCGACCGGTAGCTCGTCCACCAGCTCGCCCTCATCGACCACCGCCACCAGCGGCGTCCCCGGTGTGGCCAGCGGTAGCGAGCGGTCGTAATAGCCACCCGCCTGCCCGAGCCGGACCCCGCGCCGGTCCACGGCCAGCGCCGGCACGAACACCAGGCGCGCGCGCCCGATCGCCGTCGGACCCAGGCGCGGGCCCGCGGGCTCGCGCAGCCCGATCGGCCCGGGCGCGAGCCGGCCGTCGTGGCGCGCCCAGTCCAGCGGGCCGGGCTGCGCGGGCACGATCGGCAGCAGCACCTCGAATCCGGCGTCGCGCAGCGCGTCCACCGCCGCGGACGAGCCCGGCTCGCTGCCCACCGGCAGGTACGCGCAGAGCGGGCCCTCGTGCTCGGCGGCGATCCGCAGCATGCCCGCGGCCAGGGCCTCGGCCCGCTGCGCGCGGATCTCGGGCGCCACCGCGGCGCGGGCGGCCCGCAGCAGCCGCCGCCACTCCCGCTTGGTCGCCGGGCCGGGCGGGAGGTCCTCAGCGCGTGCCGTCACGCGGTCACGCTACCGGCGCGGATAGGCTCGTCGGTCATGAGAAGGCCCGCCTTCCGGTCCGCTGTGGTGCCTGCCGCCGGGCTGGGCACCCGGTTCCTGCCGACGACGAAGACCGTGCCCAAGGAATTGCTCCCGGTGGTGGACACGCCGGGCATCGAGCTCGTCGCGGCGGAGGCGGCCGAGGCGGGTGCCGAGCAGCTGCTGATCGTCACCTCTCCCGGCAAGGAGGCCGTCGCCGCGCACTTCGCCGACTCCTCCGATCTGGAGCGCACGCTCGCCGAGCGCGGCAAGGACGAGCTGGTCGCGAAGGTCCGCCGGGCCTCGGAGCTGCTGCGCGTGCGGACGGTGACCCAGGACGAGCCGAGGGGTCTGGGCCACGCGGTCGGTTGCGCGGCCTCGGCGCTCGACGACGACGAGGACGCCGTCGCGGTCCTGCTCCCCGACGACCTCGTGCTGCCCACCGGAGTGCTCAGCCGGATGGCCGCGGTGCGGGAGGAGCACGGCGGCAGCGTCCTGTGCGCCTTCGACATCCCGCGCGCGGAGATCTCCGCCTACGGCGTGTTCGACGTCAGCGACACCGCCGACCCCGACGTCAAGCGCGTGCACGGGATGGTGGAGAAGCCCCCGGCCGAGCAGGCGCCGTCCAGCTACGCCGCCGCCGGCCGCTACCTGCTCGACCGGGCGATCTTCGACGCGCTCGGCCGCATCACCCCCGGCTCGGGCGGTGAGCTCCAGCTCACCGACGCCGTCGCGCTCCTGATCGCCGAGGACCACCCCGTGCACGTCGTGGTGCACCGCGGCGGGCGCCACGACCTCGGCAACCCCGCGGGCTACGTCCGCGCCTACGTCGACTTCGCCCTCGAGCACCCCGAGTACGGCCCCGGGCTGCGGGAGTGGCTCGCGGCCCGGCTGGCGGTCTGAGCACCGTGCGCACCGTCGACGAGCAGCTCGCGCGGGTCCTCGCCGCCGCCGTGCGGCCGGCGCCCGTGCGCGTCTCGCCGTCCGAGGCCTACGGGCTGCGCAGCGCGGAGGAGGTCGTCGTCGCCCGTGCCCTGCCGGGTTTCGACCAGGCCGCCGTCGACGGCTACGCGGTGCGCAGCGTCGACCTGGTCGGGGCGGACGAGGACCAGCCGATCACGCTGCCCGTCGTCGGGGAGATCCCGGCCGGGTCGCGCCAGCCCCTGCGGTTGCAGCCCGGGCAGGCGGTCCGGGTCGCGGCCGGCGCACCGCTGCCGACGCTGGCCGATGCCGTCGCCCCACTCGGGCACACCGACGGCGGCACGGCGCGGCTGGTGGCCCACCGCGGTGTGCCCTCGGCCGCGTACGTGCGCCGCGCGGGCGAGGACGTGCAGCCCGGCGACGTGGCCGTCCGCCGGGACGCGGTGATCGGGCCCGCGCAGGTGGGTCTGCTCGCCGCCGCCGGGCGGGACAAGGTGCTCGTCCACCCGCTGCCGCGGGTGTCGGTGCTCGCCGTCGGCGACGAGCTGGTGGAGCCCGCGCGTACGCCGGGCGCCGGTCAGATCGTCGACGTCTGCTCGCCGGCGCTCACCGCCGCCGCGCGCGAGGCGGGCGCCGGCACGGCCCGCGGCGGGCTGGTCCGCGGCGACGCCAGGGAGATCCGCGCGGCGCTGGCGGACCGGCTGCCGTTCAGCGACGTCGTCGTCGTGTGCGGGCCGGTCGGCGGCAGCGCGGGGGCGGAGATCCGCTCGGTGCTCGAGGACCTCGGTGAGCTCGACGCCACGCGCGTCGCCATGCACCCCGGCGCCACCCAGGCGTTCGGTCGGCTGGGGCCCGACGCCGTGCCGACGTTCCTGTTCCCGCCGCACCCGACCACCGCGCTGCTGCTGTTCGAGGTGCTGGTGCGCCCGCTGCTGCGCACGGCCTGCGGGTACGACCCCCACCGCCGGACGTTGACGGCGCGGCTGACCTCCCCCGTGTCGTCGCGGCCGGGCCGGCGCGGCTACGTGCGGGCGCGGCTGCTGCGGGAGGACGCGACCGGGGACTACCTCGCCCAGCCGCTCGGCACCGGCGGCAACCACCTGCTGTCGTCGCTGGCCGAGGCGAACGGGCTGATCGTGCTGCCCGAGCACGTCACCGACGCGGGGATCGACGAGCCGGTCACCGTCGCGTTCCTGCCGCCCCGCGCCTGAACCAGCCGTGACCCACGCCCTCCCGGCGCGGCCGGGTCGCCATCCCGGGTGGCCGGCCGCGCTCGGCCCGCTGCGCGTCGACGCCGGGACCGTGGCGCTGCGCCCGGTCCGGCTGCGCGACGGCCGGGAGTGGTCCGCGATCCGCATCCGCGACGAGCGCCGCCTCGCACCCTGGGAGCCGTCGCTGCCCGGCAGCTGGGCCGAACGCCATGCCACGGCGGAGTGGCCGGGCCGCTGGCTGCAGCTGCGCTCCGCGGCCCGGCGCGGGTCGGCGCTGCCGTTCGCCGTCACCGTGGACGGCCGGTTCGCCGGGCAGGTGATGGTCGGCAACGTGGTGCGCGAACCGCTGCTGTCGGCCTACGTCGGGTACTGGTGCGACGCGCGGGTCGGCGGGGGCGGGGTCACCACCGCGGCGGTGGCGCTGGTCGTCGACCACTGCTTCGGGCCCGTCGGGCTGCACCGGCTGGAGGCGACCGTCCGCCCCGAGAACACGGCGAGCCTGCGGGTGCTCGCCAAGCTGGGGTTCCGGCACGAGGGGCTGCTGCGGCGCTACCTCGACGTCGACGGCGCGTGGCGCGACCACCTGTGCTTCGCGCTCACCGTCGAGGACCTGCCGAGGGGAGGGCTCGCCCGGTCGCTGGTCGCGCAGGGACGGGCCGCCCGGGGCTGACGGCCCGGCGCGTCCTCCCGGGTCCTGCGGGCCCCGCTGGTTACCGTGGCGTCGGGCGTGATCACCGGCCGGGGGGGCCGGCGACGCGTGCCCGAACTGCGCCGATCCGGGGGGAGGAAGCAGCCGTGCCCAGCTCGTTGATCTTCACCGGGCTGGTCGTGGTGTGGTTGCTCATCCTCGTCCCGGCCGTCGCCCGGCGCCGGCAGGAGGTGGCGCGGCCGAGCGTCGCCGCGCTCTCCGGCCGGGTGCTCGAACGGCCCACCCGGACGCGGTGGGCCCGGGAGCGAGACGCCGGGCAGCGCTGGACCCAGGAGGTGGATGTCATGCACTCCGACGACGAGCCCCGCGGAGTGGCCACCCGCATGCCGGTGGCCCCCCGCGTGCCCGCGGCACGCGTCCCGGCCGACCGGGGCGGGCCGCCGCCGGCCCCGGAGGACGGCGACGAGCGCCGGTGGGAGCACCCGCCGCCGCGTTACCGTCCCGGGCGCGGCGGCTTCGACCCCGAGGCCGCGGCGCTGGCCGCCCGCGCCCGCTATGCCACCCGTCAGCGCGTCGTCCTGGGCCTGCTCCTCGCCGCCGCGGTGACCGCGGTCGTCGCGCTCGCCGCGGTGCCCGAGGCCTGGTGGGTGCACGTCGGCGTCGACCTGACCCTGGTCGGGTACCTCGTCTACCTGCGGCGGCAGGTGCGGATGGAGGAGGCGATCCGCGCCCGGCGCGCGGCCCGGATGGGCGGCGCCCGGCGGCTCGACGGCCGGGAGGCGACCGACCACCCGCGCGAGTGGGACGAGGGCTCCGGCGGCTGGGCGGACGTGCCCGACTCCGACCGCTCGGACCAGGACTCCGTCGGGTGGGACGACGACCTGGACGGGGACGAGCCGGCCACCGACCCCGACGGGGACGACGTCGAGCGGGTGCCCGGGACCGGTGCGCCCGTCGGGATGCTGCCCGCGCGCCCGCGCGAGCCCGGAGGGTCCGCCGACGGCTCGCCGGCCCTGCCGTCGTTGCAGCCCGCCCCGCCGCCCCCGCTGCCGCCGGGCACGTCACTGGTGGAGATCGACGAGGCCGACCCGGACCTGCACGACCTCGACGGGCCCGCCCGGCTGCCCTACCGGCGTGCGGCGGGGGACTAGGCGGCTGATAGGGTCGGTCCCGCCCGGAGCGGTCGGCCGGGCGATATCCGGGGCTGTGGCGCAGTTGGTAGCGCGACTCGTTCGCATCGAGTAGGTCAGGGGTTCGATTCCCCTCAGCTCCACTGTCGGCTGCGCCGCGGTGGGTCAGCAGGACTCTCGCGGCGACGAGTCGTTCGGCGCCCCGGGCCCTGGTCGGCCGTACGGTGGCGGTTGATGAACCGGTATCTCGCCGTCGCAGCCGCGGTAGCCGTCGGCCTCGCCACGCTCGCGGTCACCGATCCCTTCCACCTGCGTCACGGCGGCGCCTATGCCGCGGTGCTCGTCACGCTCGCGATCCTGCTGGTCACCGTCCTCGGGGTGCGGCTGCTGCGCGGGCGGCTCGCACGCGTGGTCGCGGGGGTGCTGGGTGGACTCGTCGCCGTCGGGTGGCTCGGCCTGGTGTGGCTCGCCGTGAGCTTCGCGGGGGACGAGCGGGTGGAGGAGGTGGTCCCGTCCGGCGGGCGGCTCAGCCTCGTGCTGGTTCGCGGGCACGCCTTCGCCGAGCCCGTCTACTCGGTGCGGTTGCGCGCCGGGAGCGGCCCCTTCGCGCAGGAGTCGACGGTGTGGCAGGGGTTGGGGGAGGGCGCGCCGCCGACCGGGTTCCGCTTCCGCGAGGGGGACATCGTGGAGGTGGTCGCGGCGCAGTTCTGCGGCTACCGGTCGAGCTTCGACCCGGTGACCCTCGATGTCGACCCGGTGCACCGCCCGCTGCGCCTGGACGGCTGCTGAGCGGTCACGCCTCCGGGCTTCCCGCCGGGGCGATGCTCGTCGGGGGGACCATGCCGGCGTCGCCGGGCTGCAGGACGATCATCGTGAACTCGACCGGGGCGTCGCCGTCCGCCGCGTAGCGGTGCGGGGCGTGCGCCTGGAACATCACGGTGTCGCCGGCCTCCGCGGCGTGCTCGCTCGCCCCCACCCGCAGGGCGAGGCGCCCGGACCGGACGGTGAGCACCTCCACGGTGCCGATCGGGTGGGCGCCGCCGTCGAAGGCGTCGCCGGGCCGGATCGTCCAGTCCCACAGTTCGACGACGTCCGGTGGGTCGGTGCCGATGCGGAACACCGCGCTGCTGCCGGCGGGGCTGCGCCACAGCTCGGCGGCCTGCGCGGCACGGTGGATCACCACCCGCGGGCCCGCGCCGACGTCGACCAGCGAGCCGCAGCCCACCCGCAGCGCACCCGCGAGGTTGACCAGCGTCCCGATGCTCGGGTTGGCGCGCGCGGCCTCGATCTGGATCACGGTCCCGCGGCTCACCCCGGCGGCCGCGGCGAGCGCGTCGATGGTCATCCCGCGCTGCAGCCGCAGGGCGCGGACGTTGCGGCCCACGGCTGCGGCGACGTCCTCCGAACTCGACATGGCGGACAGTGTGCCGTACTCCATCGACTACTCGGTTGTACCGTGTGGTGGTAGCCGCTACAGTTCAGCCTGCTGTCCGGTCCAGTCGGTTGTACTGTACTTCCCCGGAGTCGTCGATGTCCGTCCCGTTCGCGCTGCCCTCCGCTCTCGCGTACGGGGTGGCCGACTTCACCGGGGGGCTCGCCGCACGACGCGCCCCGGTGATCACGGTGACGGCGGTGGCCCAGCTCGCGGGCCTGGTGGCACTCGCGCCCGCGGTGGTGCTGCTCGACGGCCGCCCGTCGGCCGCGGCCCTGGGGATCGGTGCCCTGGCGGGCGTGGCCGGGGCGGCCGGCCTGCTGCTGTACTTCCGCGCGCTCGCGGTCGGGCCGATGGGCGTGGTGGCACCGTTGTCGGCCGTGATCGGCGCGGGCCTGCCGCTCGCGGTCGGCGTCCTCGACGGGGAACGGCCCGGTCCGGTCGCGCAGGTCGCGATCGCCGTCGCGCTCGCCGCGATCGTCTGCGCCACGGCGGGGAGCCGCGGCGACGGCGCCGCCGGGACCGGGGTCCTCCTGGGGCTGGCGGCCGGGGCCGGGTTCGGGCTGTTCTTCGTCGGGCTCGACGCCACGCCCGCCGACTCGGGGCTCTGGCCGCTGCTCGCCGGTCGCGTCGTCTCGGTGACGCTGCTCGGGGCGCTCGTGCTCGGGCCGGTGCTGCTCGGCCGCGCACCCGCGGCCCGCGCCGGCCTGCGCCTGATGGTCGTCAGCGGCCTGCTCGACACGCTCGCGAACGTGCTGTTCCTGGTCGCGACGCGGGTCGGCACGCTGAGCGTGAGCGCGGTGGTGGTGTCGCTCTACCCGGTGGTGCTGGTGGTGCTGGGCCGGATCGTGCTGGGCGAGCGGCTGACCCGCCTCCAGCTCGCAGGCACCGGCCTGGCGGTGACCGCGAGCGTGCTGCTGGCCTCGGGCTGAGCCTCACCCGCGCCACGAGGGCAGCCACTGCTGCGCCTGCCACAGCTCGGGCGTGATCGGTTGGCCGACGAGGATCGGCCACAGCCAGGCGAAGTTCGCGACGACGGCACCGACCCACAGCCCGACCAGCAGCAGCCCGGTCCGCCGACGCTCCCGCGGCGCTCCGGCCGGGCCGAGGATCTCGCCCATCACCAGCACCGTGGCCAGCACCAGGAACGGCACCACGGGCGTCATGTAGAACAGGTACATCTGCCGGTCGATGTTGGTGAACCACGGCAGGATGCCCGCGGCGTAGCCGACGAGCACGGCGCCGTGGCGCCAGTCCGGCCCGGTGACCGCCCGCCAGAACGCGAAGACCAGCACCGCCAGCGCCGGCCACCACAGCGCCGGGGTGCCCACCAGCATCACGGCGCTGACGCACTCGGAGCCGCCGCAGCCCTGGACCTGCTCGCCGGAGCTGTAGTAGTAGAGCATCGGCCGCAGGCTCATCGGCCACGTCCACGGCTTGGACTCCCACGGGTGCTGCCCGCTGGTCTCGGTGGTGAGGCCCGAGTGGAAGTCCAGCACGTGGCCGCTGTAGTGCCACAGCGCGCGCAGCGCGTCGGGCAGGAACGACCACGGCCCGCCCGCGCCGACCTCCGCCCCGACGACGTGCCGGTCGATCGCGGTCTCGCTGGTGAACCACGCCCACCAGGACGCGATGTAGGCCAGCACCGGCGCCACCGCCAGCGCCCACACCGCCGGCCCGAGGTCCCGGACGGCCGTGCCGGACCAGGGCCGGCGCACGCCCGCCGCCCGCCGGGCGGCGACGTCCCAGAACACGATCAGCGCCGCGAACGCGACCAGCCAGTACACGCCCGACCACTTCACCGCGCAGCCCAGCCCCAGCAGCACCCCGGCGGCCAGCCGCCACCAGCGAACCCCGAGCCGCGGCCCGAACACCGACTCGCCGACCCGACCCTCGGCGACGACGAGCGCCATCCGCGCGCGCACGTCGTCGCGGTCGCGCACCGCGGCGGCGAACGCGGCCAGGACGAACACGGCGGCGAACGCGTCGAGCATCCCCATCCGGGACTGGACGTGCGACAGACCGTCGCAGATCAGCAGCACGCCGGCGATTCCGCCGAGCAGCGTGGACCCGGTGAGCCGGCGCGCCACCCGCACGATCAGCAGGATCGCGATCGTGCCCGCGAGCGCTGCCGCGGCCCGCCAGCCCAGGCCGTCGTAGCCGAACACCAGCTGCCCCAGGGCGATCAGCTGCTTGCCCAGCGGCGGGTGCACCACCAGCTCGTAGCCCGGGTTGTCCTCCACCCCGCCGTTGCGCAGCATCTGCCACGCCTGCGGCACGTAGTGCTTCTCGTCGAAGACCGGGGTGCCGCCGTCGGTGGGATAGCCGACCCCGGCGAACCGCACCACCCCGCCGACCAGCGCCAGGACGACCGCGACGACCCAGCCGCGCAGCCGGTCGGCCGGCGGGCCGCCGGCGAGCGGGCCGCCCGGCGCGCGCCGCACCGCCGGGTCCGGGTCCGGGTACGCGGGCGGCGGGGTGCCGAGCGTGCCCAGCCCACCCACCGGTTCGGTGCCGGCCGCCGGCCGGGACCGCACGGCGACGCTCGATTCCCCCACGACCGACGATCGTAGGCTCCGGGGGTGACAGTTCCGAGTGTGCGCGCGGCCGGATACGGGTGCGGGCCCGGCGAGCCCCCGCCGGCGCGGCGACGATGGGCACTCCCGTCGGCCGGCTCGCGACGGGACCGCCGTTCCTCGCCGACGGGCCCGGCGGAAGCGGGCCGGCCGCGCGGAGGCCCGGCGCGGTGACGGGCCGGCTCCTGCTCGCCGCGACACCCCTCGGCGACGCCCGCGACGCCTCCGAGCGCCTGCGGTCCGCGCTCGCCGAGGCCGACGTCGTCGCCGCCGAGGACACCCGCCGGTTGCGCGCGCTCGCCGCGGCACTCGGGGTGAACGTGCCCGGCCGCGTCGTCTCGCACTACGACGCGGTCGAGGCCGCGCGGCTGCCCGGGCTGCTCGACGAGGTGCGCGCCGGGCACACGGTGCTGGTCGTCACCGACGCCGGGATGCCCGCGGTCTCCGACCCCGGCTACCGGATCGTCGCCGCCGCCGCGGCCGAGGGGCTCGCGGTGAGCTGCCTGCCCGGGCCGTCCGCGGTGACGACGGCGCTGGTCGTCTCGGGCCTGCCCGTCGAGCGCTTCTGCTTCGACGGGTTCGCGCCGCGCCGCGGCGGCGAGCGCCGGCGGTGGCTGGAGACGCTGCGCACCGAGGCCCGCGCCGTCGTGTTCTTCGAGTCCCCGCACCGGATCGCCGAGTGCCTCGCCGACGCCGTCGCCGTCCTCGGGCCCGACCGGGCGGGCGCGGTGTGCCGCGAGTTGACCAAGACCCACGAGGAGGTCGTGCGGGGGCCGCTGGCCGAGCTCGCCGCGTGGGCGACCGGCGGGGTCCGGGGCGAGGTGACCGTGGTGCTCGCCGGGGCGGGGCGGCCCACGGCACCGTCGGCCGAGTCGCTGGTCGGCCTCGTCCAGGAGCGCGTCGACGACGGCGAACGGCTCAAGGACGCCGTCGCCGCGGTCGCCGCCGCGGCCGGCGTGCCGAAGCGGGAGCTCTACGCGGCGACCGTCGCGGCCCGGACCTCCTGAGCGGACCGGGGTTTCGCCTAGAGTGCGCCCGTGGCGGTCGAAGGCAGTACCAGGGCGGTCGTGACGGCGCTGTTCGCGAACCTCGGGATCGCGATCGCGAAGTTCGTCGCCTACCTGGTCACGGGGGCCTCGTCGATGCTCGCGGAGTCGGTGCACTCGGTGGCCGACTCGAGCAACCAGGCGCTGCTGCTGCTCGGCGGCAGGCGGGCGCGGCGGGCGCCGACGGCCGAGCACCCCTTCGGCTACGGGCGCGACCGCTACATCTACGCGTTCATCGTCTCCATCGTGCTGTTCACCCTGGGCGGGCTGTTCGCGCTGTACGAGGGCTACCACAAGCTCAGCGAGCCCGGGGAGCTCGTCTCGCCGCTGATCGCCGTGGGCGTGCTGGTGCTCGCGATCGTGTTCGAGAGCTACGCGCTGTACACGGCGGTGCAGGAGTCGAACAAGGTCCGCGGGGATGCGTCGTGGGTCGAGTTCGTGCGGCACGCGAAGGCCCCCGAGCTGCCGGTGATCCTGCTGGAGGACATCGGGGCGCTGGTGGGGCTGCTGTTCGCGCTCGCCGGCGTCGGGCTCGCGGCGCTCACCGGCGACCCCCTGTGGGACGCCGTGGGCACGCTCGCGATCGGCGCCCTGCTCGTCGTCATCGCGGTGGTCCTCGCGATCGAGACGAAGAGCCTGCTGCTCGGCGAGTCGGCCACGGGGCGCGACGTCGAGAGGATCCGGGCGGCGCTGGCCGCCGAGCCCCTGGTGGACCGGATCCTGCACCTGCGCACCATGCACCTCGGGCCCGAGGAGCTGCTGGTCGCCGCGAAGATCGCGATCTCGCGGGGCGACACCGGCGCCGAGGTCGCCGAGGGAATCGACGCCGCCGAGCGGCGGATCCGCGCCGCCGTCCCGATCGCGACGCAGATCTACGTCGAGCCCGACCTGGACCGAACACCGAACCCCACCTGACAGCGGTCCGGTGTCGACGACGACCGCCGTCGTGAGTCAGGAGCCCGCCGACTGCGCGGCCACCGGGGCGGGCGGGCGGATCCACCGGGCCGCCGGCTCCACCACCCGCGCGGCCACCGGCCCGAGGACGGCCATCAGCAGCACGTAGGCGGTGGCGAGCGCGGCGAGACCGTCCGGGACGTCCCCGGACGCCACCGCCAGCCCGGCGATCACGATGGAGAACTCCCCGCGCGCCACGAGCGCGGCGCCCGCCCGGGCCCTTCCCAGCGGGCCGATGCCCTGCTGCCGGGCCGCCCACCAGCCCGTCGCCAGCTTGGTGGCGGTGGTCGACACCGCGAGGACGACGGCCCACCCCAGCACCGGGGGGATGGCGGCCGGGTCGGTGGTCAGCCCGAACACGACGAAGAACACCGCGGCGAACAGGTCCCGCAGCGGCTCGAGCAGCTTCGCCGCGTTGCGCGCCGTCGACCCGGAGATCGCGATCCCGAGCAGGAACGCGCCGACCGCGGCCGAGACCTGCAGCGCCGCCGCGAACCCCGCGACGAGCAGCGCCAGGCCGAGCACCTTCAGCAGGAAGACCTCACGGTCGGGGCTGTCCACCAGCGCGGAGACGTACCGCCCGTAGCGCAGCGCCACCACCAGCACGACCGCCAGCACCGCCACCGAGATCGCGACGGCCGAGAGCCCCCCGAGGAACGAGACGCCGATCAGCAACGCGGTGAGGATCGGCAGGTACACCGCCATCACGAGGTCCTCGAACACGAGGATCGACAGGACGACGGGGGTCTCCCGGTTGCCGAGCCGGCCGAGGTCGGACAGGACCTTCGCCACGATCCCCGACGAGGAGATGTAGGTGACCCCGGCGAGCACCACCGCTCCGACGGGTCCCCAGCCCAGCGCGAGCGCCACCGCGGCCCCGGGCGCGGCGTTGAGCACGACGTCGAGCACCCCGGCCGTCCAGGACCGGCGCATCCCGGTGACCAGCTCGGACGCGGTGTACTCCAGGCCCAGGAGCAGCAGCAGGAGCACCACCCCGACCTCGGCCGCGATCGTGGTGAACTCGCCGATGTCACCCAGCGGCACCAGCCCGCCCGTGCCGAACGCCAGCCCGCCGAGCAGGTAGAGCGGGATCGGTGACAACCCGATGCGCTGGGCCAGGCGCCCGAGCAGCCCGAGGGTGAAGAAGACGGCTCCGAGCTCGATCAGCGCCAGCCCGCTGTGCTCCACGCCCCGCTACCCGCGGGCGAGGATGGTGGCGGCCTCCGCCAGACCCTCCGACGTCCCGACGGCGACGAGCAGGTCACCCGCGGCGAGGGTGAACTCGGGCCCCGGGGAGGGATGCACCTGCCCGGCCCGCATCACCGCGACCAGCGAGACGCCGGTGCGGGTGCGCATCGCGGTGTCGCCGAGCGGGCGCCCGTCGAACGGCGAGCCCTCCTGCACCGGCAGCTGCTTGGTCTTGATGCCCGGCAGTTCCCGGTGCTCCGCGGTGAGCCGGGCGACGAGCTGCGGCGCGCCGAGCAGGTTGGCCAGCGCGCCGGCCTCCTCGACGCTCAGCGGCAGCGCGGCGACGCACGCGTCCGGGTCGTCGGCGGCGGAGAGGATCAGTTCGATGCCGCCGTCACGGTGCGCGATGACCCCGATGCGCCGGCCGTTGCGCAGCGCGAAGTCCTTCCGGACACCGATCCCGGGCAGCGCGGTGACCTCAACGTTCACGACATGCACCGTATCCCTCCGCGGCCGCCCGCAGCCGTCAGAGGGTCCGGGCCCGGGAGCGCCACAGCAGGTACACGAAGTACGGAGTGCCGATCAGCGCGGCGAGCAGGCCCGCGGGCAGCTGCGCCGGCGCGATCACCGTGCGCCCGACGACGTCGCCCAGCCCGACGAGCAGCGCCCCGAGCAGCGCCGCCATCGGCAGTACCCGCACGTGCCGGGCACCGACGAGCGCCCGCGCGGCGTGCGGCGCCACCAGCCCGACGAACGCGACGACGCCGATCGCCGCCACCGCCGCCGCGGTGAGCAGGGCCGCCGCCGCGAGCAGCACCAGCCGGGTGCGGCCCAGCGCGATCCCGAGCACCCGCGGGGTGTCCTCGTCGAGCGCCAGCACGTCGAGCTCCGCGCGCGAACGTGCCAGCAGCACGAGCACCACCACCAGCGCGACCGCCACCGGCACCACCTGCGCCGCCGTCCGCCCGTAGGTGGAGCCGGAGAGCCAGGTCAGCGCCTTCGTCTCGTTCCACGGATCGGTCAGCACGATCATCAGCGTGATCAGCGCCATCGCCCCGTAGGAGACGCCGACGCCGATCAGCACCAGCCGGTCGGAGGCCAGCCCGCCGCGGGCGGCGAGCCCGAACACCAGCGCGCAGGCGGCGAACGCCCCGAGCGCGGCGGCGCCGGCCAGCGTCCACACCCCCGCGGTGGGCACCAGGGTGATGACGGCGACGGCGGCCACCCCGGCACCGCCGGCGACGCCGAGCAGCCCCGGCTCGGCGAGCGGGTTGCGGCACACGGCCTGCACCGTCGTGCCGGCCACCGCCAGCGCGGCCCCGGCGAGCAGCGCGGCCAGCACCCGCGGGACGCGGGCGTCGAGGACGTAGGTGGTGACCGGCCCGGCCTGCCCGGCGAGCCAGTTCGCGACGTCGCCGGTGAGCAGGAGCGCGTCGCCGAGCAGCAGCCCGGCCACCGTCACGGCGACGGTCAGCACGGCCGCGACCCCGGTCACGGCGAGGTAGCCGCCCCGACCGCGCAGCCGGGCCGAGCGGGCCGCCGGGGCCTGCCGGGCCGGACCCGAGTCGCGGAAGTTGCGGGCGAGCACGACCAGCACGACCGCCCCGAGCACCGTCGTGACGATGCCCGTGGGCACCTCGACGCCGGCCTGCCCGCCGAGCGCGGCGCGCACCAGCACGTCGGCGCCGAGCACCACCACGATCCCGGCCAGCGCCGACATCGGCACCAGCACCCGGTGCCGGTGCAGGCCGGGCACCCGCGGCGCGATCAGCCGCACCGCCGCCGGCGCGCACAGCCCGACGAACCCGACCGGCCCGGCCACGGTCACGGCCGCCGCGGACAGCACCACCGCCAGCAGCACCACGAGGATGCGGGTGCGCCGGACGGGGATGCCGAGCACGGTGGCGGTGTCGTCGCCCAGCCCCAGGACGTCCAGGCGCCGGCCGAGCAGCACCAGCACCGCCACCCCGAGCACGACCGCCGGCCCGACCTGCGTCACCGCGTCCAGCCCGATCTGCGCGAGTGATCCGCTGCCCCACGCGTAGAGCCCGGTGGTCTCCTGCGCGAAGAGCAGCAGCAGCACGTTGACCAGCGCGTAGAGCGCCAGCGACACCGCCGACCCGGCCAGGACGAGCCGGGTCGGGCCGGTGCCGCCACCGGACAGGCCCAGCACGAGCGCCGCGGCGGCCAGCCCGCCCAGCAGCGCGAGCAGGCCCGACACCGCCACCGGGAGGGTCAGGCCGAGCACCGCCGCGACGACGACCGCGAGGTGCGCCCCCGCGTTGACCCCCAGCGTGTCGGGTGCGGCCAGCGCGTTGCGCGCGATCGACTGCAGCGCCGCCCCGGCCGCCCCCAGCGCGATCCCGACGACGACGCCGGCCAGCAGCCGCGGCACCCGCGAGGCCACCAGCACGGCCGCCGCCTGGTCCGTGCCCGCCCCGGTGACGAGCTGCCACAGGTCGGTCACGCCGACCGTCGAGGTGCCCTGGGTCAGGTGCACGGCGGCCAGCGCGACGACCGCCCCGGCACCGGCCACCGCGACCCCGGCCGACCGCAGCCGGCGGACCGGTGCGGGCGCGGCTCGCGGCGCCGGCCCCGCGCAGGTCCGGGCCGCCGGGTCCACCTGGGTCACGACCGACACCTCGCGCGCCGTCCGCACACTCCGCGCGCGCTGCACGTGCCGCGCAGCGGCGGAACGGCGCGCGATGTGGGTGCCGGGTTCGCCTCGCGCACCGGGATTCCTTACCCGGCCGGCTGCGGTCCGCCGGTGAGGGCCGCGACCAGCGCGTCGACGTACTGCCGCATCGACGACGGCCCGCCGAACATCCAGATCCCGTCCGGGAGCCGGGTCACGTCGCCGCCGCGCACGAACGGCAGCGACTGCCAGACCGCGTTGCCCTCCAGGGCCTGGACGAACGGGTCGGTGCCGCCGTAGGCCGCGTCGTTGGCGTAGTAGACGAACAGGGTGTCGGCGGGGAGGTTGGTCAGGCCCTCGACATCGGTGGACGCGAGCCCGTAGTCCGGGTCGCCCTCCATCGGCCAGGCGTCGACCAGGCCCAGCTCCGTGTTCACCCCGCCGACCAGCGAGCCCTCGGTGAACGGCCGGATCGAGAGCTGGCCGCCGTCGACGAAGCCGTCGGCGAACGCGATCGGCCGGCCCGCGAGGCCCGCCTCGGCGATCGCGGCCCTTCCGTCGTCGAGCTTCGCGTCGAAGTCGGCGAGCAGTCGCTCGGCCTGCTCCCCGGTCGCGGTCGCCGTCGCGACGAGCTCGAGGTTCTCCCGCATCCGGCCGATCGGGTCGGCCGCGTCGGCCGGGCGCACCACCAGCACCGGCGCGAACGCCTCGATCTGGGAGACCGCGCCCGGCGGCAGGTCGGTGGTGGCGAGCACGAGGTCGGGCCGCAGCGCGGCGATCGAGTCGATGCTCGGCTCGCCGCGGATCCCGACGTCGGTGACCTCGCCCTCCAGCGGCGCGGCCTGCACCCAGTTCGTGTAGCCCTCGACGTCGGCGACGCCGACCGGCATCACGCCGAGGGACACGAGGTGCTCGACGACGTTCCACTCCAGCCCGACGGTGCGGGTGGCCGGGCCGTCGAGGGTGATCTCGGTACCGCGGGCGTCGGTGAGCGTGATCTGCTCGCCGGCCGGGACCGCGCCGCCGGGGTCGGCCGTGGGCGCCTCGGTGGTACCGCAGGCGCCGAGCAGCAGCGCGCCCGCCAGTGCCAGTGCGGCCAGGAGTCGGCGCCCGGGGCGTCGGCCGATTCCGGACGCGCTGCGCTCCTCGCCCGCCCGGGGGGCTCGCGCGATGCCCGCTCGCCCTTCATCTCCGGTCATCGTGTTCCTCTCCTCGTGGAGTGCCGGCCGATCGGCCGGGTGCGCAGGGCCCCGGTGACGGGGTCGTGGTCGACCTCGACGGCGATGCCGTAGGTCGCGGTCAGCAGCTCGGCGGTGAGTACCTCGGTGGGAGTCCCGGCCGCGCGGACCCGGCCCTCGTCGAGCAGCGCGACCTCGTCGGCGACCGCGGCCGCGTGGTCGAGGTCGTGCAGCACGACGCCGATGGCCACGTCGTCGTTCTCGGCGAGGTCGCGCAGGAGGTCGAGGATCTCCACCTGGTAGCGCAGGTCGAGGTGGTTGGTCGGTTCGTCGAGCAGCAGCACGCCGGTGTCCTGGGCGAGGCAGCCGGCGAGCCAGACCCGCTGCAACTGCCCGCCGGAGAGCTCGTCGACGGGGCGCTCGGCGAGATCGAAGACGCGGGTGACGGTCATGGCGCGGTCGACGGCGACGGGGCCGCCCGGGTCGTCGCCGCGCCAGCGGCCGCGGTGCGGGTGGCGGCCGAACCCGACGACGTCGCGGACGGACAGGCCCGTCGGGACGGGCCGGCTCTGCGCGAGCAGGGTGACCCGGCGGGCGAAGTCGCGGCGGGAGAGGGCGAGCGCGTCGACGTCGGTCCCGAGCACGACGCGCCCGGACGCCGGATGGTGCAGCCGGGCGAGCGCGCGCAGCAGGGTGGACTTGCCGCTGCCGTTCGGGCCGACCAGCGCGGTCACCCGGCCGGGGACGAGGTGCACTCCCGCTCCGTGCACGACCGGGATGCCGTGATAGCCCAGATGGAGGTCCTCGCCGCGCAGGCCGATGTCCGCCGAACGGTGGGTGAGCACGGTTCAGGATAGGCATACCTCGCAGACGGGCAAGCTTCCCTTCGGGTGACGGAACGGTCCGCCGGTGGCGGCCACCCGCCGTGCTCGCACCGCCGGAACCCGATCGCCGGCGCCGAATACGCTGGGCACATGAGCTCTCGCGTGCTGACCGCCGTGGCGTGGCCCTACGCCAACGGGCCCCGGCACATCGGCCACGTCTCCGGTTTCGGTGTGCCCTCCGACGTCTTCTCCCGCTACCGACGGATGGCGGGCGACGCGGTGCTCATGGTCTCCGGCACCGACGAGCACGGCACCCCCATCCAGGTGCAGGCCGACGCCGAGGGCATCGGGCCGCGCGAGCTCGCGGACAAGTACAACCGCGTGATCGTCGACGACCTGCAGGGGCTGGGCCTGTCCTACGACCTGTTCACCCGCACGACGACGTCGAACCACTACGCGGTCGTGCAGGACCTGTTCGGAGCCCTGCACCGCAACGGCTACGTGATCGCGAAGACGGCGCTCGGCGCGGTCAGCCCGTCCACCGGGCGTACCCTGCCCGACCGCTACATCGAGGGCACTTGCCCGATCTGCGGCTACGACGGCGCGCGCGGGGACCAGTGCGACGACTGCGGCAACCAGCTCGACCCCGCCGACCTGCGCAACCCGCGGTCGCGGATCAACGGTGAGGTCCCGCGGTTCGTCGAGACCGAGCACCTCTATCTGGACCTGCCGGCGTTCGCCGAGTCGCTGGGCTCCTGGCTGGCGGCGCGCACGGACTGGCGGCCGAACGTGCTGAAGTTCAGCCAGAACCTGCTCGGCGACCTCAAGCCGCGCCCGATCACCCGTGACCTCGACTGGGGCGTCCCCGTCCCGCTCGACGGCTGGCGGGACCTGCCGATGAAGCGGCTCTACGTCTGGTTCGACGCCGTGATCGGCTACCTGTCGGCGTCGGTCGAGTGGGCGCGGCGCGGGCCGGACCCGGACGGGTGGAAGCAGTGGTGGTGCGACCCGGCGGCCACCGGCTACTACTTCATGGGCAAGGACAACATCGTCTTCCACTCGGTGATCTGGCCCGCGCTGCTGCTCGGCCAGAACGGCGCGGGCGACCGCGGTGGCGAGCCCGGGCCGTTCGGCACGCTGAACCTGCCGTCGGAGATCGTCTCGAGCGAGTACCTGATGATGACCGGCTCGAAGTTCTCGACGAGCCGCGGCACGGTGATCTACGTCGGCGACTTCCTGCGCGAGTTCGGCCCCGACGCGCTGCGCTACTTCATCTCCGTCGCCGGGCCGGAGAACCAGGACACCGACTTCACCTGGGACGAGTTCGTGCGCCGGACGAACTTCGAGCTGGCCAACGAGTGGGGCAACCTCGTCAACCGCTCGATCTCGATGGCGCACCGGAACGTCGGGGCGGTGCCCAAGCCGACCGCCCCCGCCGACGCCGACCACGAGCTGCTCGCGATCGCGAAGGCCGGGTTCGACACGGTCGGCGGGCTGCTGGCGCGCAGTCGGTTCAAGCAGGCGACGGGCGAGGCGATGCGGGTGGTCACGGCGGCCAACCGGTACCTGTCCGACCAGGAGCCGTGGAAGCGCAAGGACGACCCGGACCGCCGCGACACGATCCTGCACACCGCCCTGCAGGTGGTGCAGGACGCGAACACCATGCTCACGCCGTTCCTGCCGCACGCCGCGCAGCAGGTGCACGAGGCGCTGGGCGGGGCGGGGGTGTGGGCGGCGCAGCCGGAGGTGCGTGAGGTGGCCGAACTCGGCGAGGGCCCGGCCTACCCGGTGCTCACCGGCGAGTACGCGGCCGAGCAGGCCCGCTGGGCGTCGACGCCGATCGAGATCGGCCGGCCGCTGGGCAAGCCTACGCCGATCTTCACCAAGCTCGACCCGGCGCTGGGGGAGACCGGCCCGGAGTGGGC
>DATLGI010000097.1:0-3752 GCA_035540535.1 Pseudonocardia sp. | reverse complement strand
GTCCCGACGGCACCTGCGGGCGTTTCGGTGCCGTCGTGCCATCGGGCGGGATCGGGGGCCGGCCAGAGCTCCGGGGTGATCTCCTCCGGACCGGGCGCGGCGGCCGGGCGGCGGGCACCGGCGGCGCCGTCGTCGGCCGCGAACAGCTCGCGGAACAGCGCGCACCGCTCCCGCAGCTCCGCCTGGGTGCCGACGTCGACCACCCGCCCGGCGTCGAGCACCGCGATCCGGTCGGCGAGGTCGAGGGTCGAGCGCCGGTGGGCGACGAGCAGCGTGGTCCGCCCGGCCGTCAGCGCGCGCAGGGTGGCGTGGATCGCGGCCTCGGTGGCGGTGTCGACGGCAGAGGTGGCGTCGTCGAGGACCAGCACGCGCGGCTCGGCGAGCATCGCCCGGGCCAGCGCCACCCGCTGACGCTGCCCGCCCGAGAGCGTCAGCCCCCGCTCGCCGACCACCGTGTCGTAGCCGTCGGGCAGCGCCTCGATCACGTCCTCTAGCCGGGCGGCCCGGGCGGCGGCGCGCACCTCGTCGTCGCTCGCCCCGGGGCGGCCGTAGGCGATGTTGGCGCGCACGGTGTCGGAGAACAGGAACGCCTCCTCGAACACCACCCCGAGCTCGCGGCGCAGGTCGGCCAGGCGCAGCGCGGGCAACGGCACGCCGCCGAGGCGCACCTCGCCGGCCTGCGGGTCGTAGAACCGCGGGAGCAGCAGCGCCACCGTCGACTTGCCGGAACCGGCCGGCCCGACCAGCGCCAGCGTCTCGGCGGGCTCGACCCGCAGCGACACCCCGTCGAGCACCGGCTCCCGCCGCGAGTAGCCGAAGGTGACGCCGTCCAGCTCGACCGACAGCGGCCCGTCGGGCAGCGGGCGGGGGTGCTCGGGGTCGGTCACGTCCGGCTGCGAGTCGATCAGGTCGTACACCCGCTCGACGCCGGCGCGGGCGAGCTGGGCGTTGACGACCAGCGACGCGACGATCCGCGCCGGGCCGACGAGCTGCGCGACGTAGGTGGTGAACGCCAGGAACGTGCCGATGGAGATCGATCCGGTCAGGGCCAGGTAGCCGCCGGCGCCGATCACGCCCACCTGGCCGAGGGTCGGCAGCGCGAGCAGCGTCGGGTTGAGCCGCGCCGTCATCCGCGCGGCGCG
Organism: Pseudonocardia sp.; assembly: GCA_035540535.1. Taxonomy (GTDB): domain Bacteria; phylum Actinomycetota; class Actinomycetes; order Mycobacteriales; family Pseudonocardiaceae; genus Pseudonocardia. The sequence continues at coordinate 2,610 of DATLGI010000097.1, read as the reverse complement.
CAGCCGCTCGGCGTACAGCCGCCGGGCGCGCCCCTCGAGCGTCGCGATCTCGCGCGCCTCCTGCCCGAACCCCTTGACCACGCGCACCCCGGTGACGGTCTCCTCCACCTGCTGGGCGAGGTCCGCGGCCCGCTGCGACGCCGACCAGGTGGCGGGGAACAGCGCCGCCCGCGAGCGGGCGGTGACGAACGCCGCCAGCGGCAGCAGCACCAGCGCGATGAGCGTGAGCAGCGGCGAGAGCCACAGCATCGCCCCGATCGAGGTCACGACCAGCACGACGACCCCCAGCGCGAGCGGGGCCATCGACAGCAGCGACTGCACCAGCTGCAGGTCCGTGATCGCCCGGGAGGCGACCTGACCGGTGCGCAGCGCGTCCTGGCGCTCGCCGTCGAGGCGCTGGACGGCGGCGAACACCTGCCGGCGCAGGTCGTGCTGCACGTCCAGCGCCAGCCGGCCGGCGAGGTACCGGCGGGCGAACGACGCCGCGAAGCGCACCAGCGCGAGCCCGACGATCGCCGCCACGACCGCGCCGAGCACCGCGGTCGACCCGGCGACGGCGTCGTCCACCGCGATCCGCGTGAGCAGCGGGCCGACCGCCTCCAGGCTCACCCCGAGCACCGACGCCGACAGGGCCGCCGCCGTCACCCGGCGGTGGAGCAGGCAGGCCCGGACCAGCCGGCGGATCCAGCCGCGGCGCTCGTCGGACGGCGGCGGGACGGGCACCGCTCCACCGTATGCGGCACCCCCCTCCGCCCGACATGGTCACTTGTCGGGGTCGGAAGCGGCTCGCGGACCCCGAGATGTGTCCATGTCGGGCCCGGGCGCGGGCCGGGGGCGCGCCGTGACGGGGTCAGGTGATGTCGCGGCGGGCGCCGACCGCCCACGCCGCGGCCACCCCCGCCGCCGTCCACGCGGCCAGCACCAGCAGCGACGTGGCCCACGGCAGCGGCCCGACAACCCCGGCCACCGCGGCGGCGACCTCGGCACCCGCCGGGCCGGCGAGCTCGCGGGCCGGGACGTCGTAGAGGGCGACGTCGCCGGCGTTCACCGGCAGGTAGGCACTCAGTCCCGCCACCGCCGGCGAGTCGCGGGTGATCAGCACCAGCCCGAGCAGCGTCTCGGCGACCAGCATGTACACCAGCGTCAGCACCAGCGCCGTCACCTGGTTGGCGAACACGGTGCCCACGGCGACGCCGAGCGCGCCCCACAGGGCGCACACGGCGATCCCGATCAGCGCGAGCCCGAGCAGCGGCCCGGGCGGCACGCCGCCGCCAGCCTGCGCGACCAGCCCGGCAACGAGCCCGAGCAGCAGCGCCACCAGCGCGTAACCCGCGCCGACGGCCGCGCCGCTGAGCACCTTCGCGGCGAGCACCGCACCGCGCGCCGGCGCCGTCAGGTACACGGTGGTGATCGTCCGGTGCCGGAACTCCCCCGCGGTGGCGATGACACCGTGCAGCGCGGCGAACACGGTCGCGAGCGACAGGCCGTAGGCGATCGAGGCGAGGACCAGCGCCGGCGTGCCCTCTCCGGGAGCGGCGCCGAAGCCGGCGCCGACCAGGCCGCCGAACACGTTCAGCAGCACCGCCAGCGCGGCGACGGGCAGCGCCAGCCCCCACCACAGCCGCGTCGAGGCGATCTTCCGCAGCTCCGCGCGCACCAGGGCGGCGCTCACCGCGGCACCGGCCGACGCGCCGTCAGCCGGAGGAACACGTCCTCCAGGTCCGCCTTCTCCTCGGCCAGCCCGTACACCGCGATCCCCGACGCGAGGGCGACGTCGCCCACCCGCACCGGGTCGGCCCCCGCCACGGCGAGGCGCCCGTCGGGCAGCGCGTCGATCTCCCCGGCGCCGGCGCGGGCCAGCGCGTCGGCCAGCTGCACGGGCCGCGAGCAGCGGACCAGGACGCGGGCACGCCCGCGCAGCGCGCCCGCGCCCCCCTCGTAGACGCACCGGCCGCCGTCGATGACGACGAGGTGGTCGGCCACCTGCTCCACCTCGGCCAGCTGGTGCGAGGAGAACAGCACCGTGCGGCCCTGCGCGGCGAACGCCCGCAGGAAGGCGCGCAGCCAGGCGATCCCCGCGGGGTCCAGACCGTTGCCGGGCTCGTCGAGCACGAGCGCGTGCGGGTCGCCGAGCAGCGCGGTCGCCAGCGCCAGCCGCTGGGTCATGCCGAGGGAGAAGCCGCCGACCCGGCGATCCGCCGCGGCGGTGAGCCCGACGAGCTCCAGGACGTCGGCGACCCGCGCGTCGGGCACGCCGAGCGCCGCGGCGACGACCAGCAGGTGCCGGCGGGCGGTGCGCGCGGGATGGAAGCCCTGCGCCTCGAGCACCGCTCCGACGACGCGTCCCGGCTGCGGCAGCTCGCCGAAGGGCAGCCCGTCCACGCGAGCCTCGCCGGCGGTGGGCACGACCAGCCCGAGGATCATGCGCAGCGTCGTGGTCTTGCCCGCGCCGTTGGGCCCGAGGAACCCGGTGACGACACCCGGCGGGGCGGTGAAGCAGAGGCCCTCGACCGCCGTCACGTCGCCGAACTGCTTGGTGAGGTCGTGCACCGTGACCCGGCCGCGGGCCCCGGGGGAGCCCGCCCGGCCCGGCGGTGCCGTCGGCCCGCC
>DATLGI010000096.1:0-16857 GCA_035540535.1 Pseudonocardia sp. | reverse complement strand
CAGGGCGGCACGCGAGCCGCTCGTACGGTCGGCACCAGCGGCGCGCGGCAGGACCGCCGGTTCCGCCCCGTCCCGACCCCCGCCACGGGTCCGCTGCTCGGTCACCGCGCCGAGGGTAACCGCGACCGGCCCCGGACGGGGGCTGCAGCGCGGCGGCGACGGGTCGCGGCCCGGGTACCGTGGCGCGGATCGGCGGCGACGAGGGGGACACATGGCGCGGGTTGCGGCGATCGACTGCGGGACGAACTCCGTCCGGTTGCTCGTCGCCGACGTCACCGGTAGCGGGGACGCGCTCGACCTGCGCGACGTCCACCGCGAGCAGCGCGTGGTGCGGCTGGGTCAGGGCGTGGACGCGACGGGCGTGCTCGCGGCCGAGGCGCTGGAACGCACCCGGGTCGCGCTGGTCGACTACGCCGCCGTGCTGCGGCGCAAGGGCGCGGAGCGGGTGCGGATGGTCGCCACGTCCGCCACCCGCGACGCCGCCAACCGCGAGGACTTCTTCGGCATGGTCCGGGCCACGCTCGGGGTCGACGCCGAGATCATCTCCGGCGACGAGGAGGCGACCCTGTCGTTCGTCGGCGCGGTCGGTGACCTCGACCCGGCCGACGGTCCGTTCGTCGTCGTCGACGTCGGCGGCGGGTCCACCGAGCTGGTCGTCGGCACCCTCGACGGTGCCAAGGCGGTGGTCACGGCCGCCCGCTCCGTGGACGTCGGCTCGGTGCGGATCACCGAGCGTTGCCTGCGCGGCGACCCGCCGTCGGCGGACGAGGTCGAGGCCGCCCGCGAGGTGGCCGCCGGGATCCTCGACGACGCGTTCGCGGCGGTGCCCGTGGAGGGCGTGCGCACCTGGGTGGGCGTGGCCGGGACGATCACCACGCTGTCCGGGGTGGCGCAGCGGTTGCCGGAGTACGACCCGCGCGCCGTGCACCTGTCCCGGCTCTCCCGCGACGAGCTGCACCGGGTCGCCGCCGAGCTGCTCGGCATGAGCCGGGCGGAGCGCGGCACGCTCGGCGCGCTGCACCCCGGCCGGATCGACGTGATCGGCGGCGGTGCCCTGATCGTCGGGGTGCTGGCCGACGAGCTGCACGCCCGCGCCGGCGTCGCCGAGCTGGTGGTGAGCGAGCACGACATCCTCGACGGCATCGCCCGCTCGATCGCCTGACCGACGACCCCGCGACGAAGGAGCCTGCGGTTGTCGGAGCATGTCGCGCGGCCGGGCAGCCTCGCCGAGTTGGACGAGGCACTCACGCACTGCCGGGCCTGCCCGCGGCTGGTGGCCTGGCGCGAGCGGGTGGCGGTGGAGAAGCGGGCCGCCTTCCGCGACGAGCAGTACTGGGGCCGTCCCGTGCCGGGGCTCGGCCCGCCGGACGCGGCGCTGCTGATCGTCGGCCTCGCCCCGGCCGCGCACGGCGGCAACCGTACCGGGCGGATGTTCACCGGGGACCGCTCCGGCGACGTCCTGTTCGCCGCGCTGCACGCGGTGGGCCTGGCCAACCAGCCGACCGCCGTGCACCCCGGCGACGGGCTCACGCTGCGCGGAACGCGGATCACCGCGCCCGTGCACTGCGCCCCGCCGGAGAACAAGCCCACCCCCGCCGAGCGCGACACCTGCGGCGCGTGGCTGCGCGCGGAGCTGGCGCTGCTGCGGCCGCGGGCCGTCGTCGTCCTCGGGGGTTTCGGCTGGCAGGCGCTGCTGCCGGTGCTCGCCGGGGCGGGCTGGGCGGTGCCCCGCCCGCGGCCGCGGTTCGGCCACGGGGCGCACGTGCGGCTCGACGGGGAACGCGGCCCGCTGCACCTGCTCGGCTGCTACCACGTCAGCCAGCAGAACACGTTCACCGGGCGGTTGACGCCGGCGATGCTGCAGGACGTGCTGCGCCGGGCGGCGAGCCTGGCCGGCCTCTACGACGCGTCCAGCACCTGAACCCGCGGGTCGACGCCGGCGAGGCGGAGGTCGCAGGTGAGGACGGTGGCGTTGTCGACGATGCCGGTGGCGATGACGAAGGCGTCCGGAAGCCGCAGCGACGAGCGCCGTGCGCGCAGCTCGGCGGCCTTGAGCGCGATGGCCTCGTCGGGGCGCCGTGCGGGCCCGAAGAGACCGGCGAGGCTGCGGAACAGCTCTGGGGCCGTGCCGTTCCGGTACCCGCCGACCATGACCTCGGACAGCACCGAGATCGGGAGCACGAACTCGTCGCCGCGGGTGCGGACCGCACGGAGCTCGGAGACCGCCCGCGCGTGGTGGGTGTCGGCCGGTTCGAGAAAGGCGATCAGGATGCTCGCGTCGAGGGCTACCGCTCCCACTCGTCCCGCAACTCCTCGAGCTCCTCGCGTGTCGTGACCCCGAGGCCGGCACCGGCCGTCCGCTCGAACAGCTCCCACCACGGATCGCGCTCGCGCACGAGCCGGAAGACCCCGTCCGCCTCCACCTCCACCCGCAGCACGTCACCGGGCCCGACCCCGGCGGCCCGCAGGGCGGCGACGGGCAGCGTGATCTGGTTCTTGCTGCTCACCTTGGTCGTCCGACCCCGCTTTACTTCCGGACCCACGAGTAAAGCGTAGCAGGCGTCACCACCGGGAAACGGGTTCGAGCACGCCGGTGGGTGGGAACATGACGTCATGGCGCAGAACACCAGCATCGTGGTCGTCGGCGGCGGCTACGTGGGCATGTACACCGCCCTGCGGTTGCAGAAGAAGCTGCGCCGTGGCGAGGCCGAGGTCACCGTCATCGACCCGCAGTCGCACATGACCTACCAGCCGTTCCTCCCGGAGGCGGCGGCCGGGTCCATCGAGCCGCGGCACGTGGTGGTGCCGCTGCGGAAGGTCCTGCGCCGGTGCCACCACCTCACCGGGCGGGTCACCGCGATCGAGCACGCCTCGCGGACCGTCACCGTCGAGCTGGCGGCCGGGCACGTCACGACGTTGGGCTACGACGTCCTCGTCGTGGCCCCCGGCTCGGTCGCGCGCACGCTGCCGATCCCGGGGCTGGCGGAGTGCGGGATCTCGTTCAAGACCGTCGGTGAGGCGATCTACCTGCGCAACCACGTGCTGTCCCGGCTCGACGCGGCCGCCACGACGGTCGACCCGGACCTGCGCCGGCGGCTGCTGACGTTCCTCGTCGTCGGCGGCGGCTACGCGGGGATCGAGGCGCTCGCCGAGCTCGCGGACATGGCGCGCTACGCCACCCGCTTCTACGAGAGCATCGCGCCCGACGACCTGCGCTGGGTGCTGGTCGAGGCCGCGGGGCGGATCATGCCGGAGGTCGGTCCCACGCTCGGCCGGTACACGGTGGAGCGACTGCTCGACGCCGGCATCGAGGTCTTCCTCGACACGCGGGTGGAGACGATGGAGGGCGGCCACGTCGTCCTCGACGACGGCACCCGGTTCGAGACCGACACGATCGTCTGGACGGCCGGGGTCAAGCCGAACCCGATGCTGGCGAACACCGACCTGCCCCGCGACGACCGCGGCCGCGTCGAGTGCTCGGCCGAGCTGACCGTCGTCGGCTGCCCGGACGTCTTCTCCGCCGGCGACTGCGCGTCGGTCCCGGACCTGTCCAAGGACGACCCGGAGGCGAAGACGAGTCCGTCGGCCCAGCACGCCGTCCGGCAGGCCAGGGTGCTGGCCGACAACGTGGTCGCGCACCTGCGTGGCCTCCCGCTCGAGCGCTACGAGCACTCCTACGCCGGGTCGGTGGCGAGCCTCGGGCTGTACAAGGGCGTGGCGGAGATCTACGGGATCAAGCTGCGCGGCATCGCCGCCTGGTTCATGCACCGCACCTACCACGTGAGCCGGATGCCGACCTGGAACCGGCGGTTCCGCATCGTGATCGACTGGACGACGGCGATGTTCTTCGGCCGGGAGGTCGTCGCGCTCGGGCAGATCCACGATCCGAGAGCGGAGTTCAGCCGCGTCGCGGGCGACCCGTCGCCGGCCCCCCGCGCCGAACCTGCGGAGCGCGCCACGAACGCCCCGGCCGGTGATGGCCCTGAGGAGCGCAGCTCCGCGGCGCGGCACCACGGGTAGCCGTCGGTTAGCCGGGGTCGCTCTCGACGGCCGACCCGGCGGCTACCCTGCGTCGGTCGCTCCCGTAGCCCAACCGGCAGAGGCGGGCCCCTTAAAAGGGTCACAGTGTGGGTTCGAGTCCCACCGGGGGCACCGCGCCGAGACCAGCCAGAACGACCGTCGACCAGGCGTAGATCCGACCCTCCGCCACCTCCGGCGCGGCGCGGCCGGCGGGCCCGCCTACCCGGCCCACTTCGCCGGCTGGAGCCTGCCTGGTCACGCTCGGCGTTCGACCTCGTGTCGTCCGGTCGTGTCCGCCGGGAGGTGGCCGAGCTGTCGCATGCGGGACAGGTTGTCCTCCAGACCCCACGCCCGCGTGACGCGTCCGTCGTGCAGTTCGAAGAAGTAGACCTCCGCCACCCGCTCGAACCGCCGGCCGGTGGCGGGGTGGCCCTGCCACTCGCCGGTCTGGGTGCCCGAGCACAGGAACCGGCCGACGACCTTGTCTCCCTCGGCCACGAGGTCGACCACCCGCATGTGCACGTCCGGGAAGGCCGCCCGGAACGGGACGATCCAGGCCCGCGCCGCGCCGGCCATCCGCGGGGTGTAGATCTCGTCGAGGACCTCGAGGCGGCCGGCGTTCATCACCTCGTCGACCAGCCGGCGGACCACTGCCCTGTTCTGCTCGGGAACCTCGTCGTGCTCGCTCACCCGCACCTCCGTCACGCCGGGCGCGGCGCGTACATGATGACGGCCACGCCGACCAGGCAGATCACCGCTCCGATGACGTCCCACCGGTCCGGGCGGAAACCGTCGAGCGCCATTCCCCACAGCAGCGACCCGGCCACGAACACCCCGCCGTAGGCGGCCAGGATGCGCCCGAAGTTCGCGTCCGGCTGCAGCGTCGCGACGAACCCGTACAGCCCGAGCGCGATCACCCCGGCGCCGATCCACAGCCACCCTCGGTGCTCGCGCACGCCCTGCCACACCAGCCATGCGCCACCGATCTCGGCCAGCGCGGCCAGGGCGAACAGGACGATCGAACGAGCGACGGTCACGAACCGAGCCTAGATCGCCCCCCGACGCCAGCCGACGCTGACGACGCCCGTTCCTAGCCGCTCGCGTCCCGCCCTCGCCGCGGTGTCCTCCCCGCCCGGCAGGAGCACCCGCAGCTCCGTCCGGCGAAGCGGGACCGCCGAGGAAGCCCGACGCCCTGCCGGCGCCGGGTCAGCGCCGGTCCGCCGCCGATCAGCCGGGCGGCGGGGAGTCGCGGTAGCGCTCGGCGTAGCGGCGCTCCTGCTCCGCACGCGCGGGCGCCCAGCGCCGGTCGCGGATCTCCCGGGCCGTTCCGCGCGGGTAGCCGGCCTTCGCGGCCCGGTTCTCGGTGGTCTCGTACATGTACGCCGCCGAGTAGAAGAAGCCGAGCAGCAGGCCGGCGAGCACGGCGCCGGCGCGAGCCGCGACGCCACCGGGAATCAGCAGGTAGAGCAGCACGGCGACGGGCAGCAGTTGCACCGCCGTGCGCAGCAGGTGTCGCAGCGCCCAGGTCCGGGCGGTGACGTCGTGCAGCACCCACTCGCGGTACCGCGCGGGCAGCCCCCGGCCGAAGGCGTACAGCACCCAGCGAACGGGGCCCGGACGGCGCGTCGTCATGGCTTCCCGAGGGTACGGCCCGGGTCGCTGCGTCGCCCGGCCCGGTCGCAGCTGGTCCCGCCGTCGTCGTCGCGGCCCGGGCTGGCGGACCCGCATCGGCAGCGGGGCGGTACGCTCCCCGGCGAGGCTGCGGGGACCGGCCCTGCCGATCACGCTCCGGGCGGGGTGTCGGAAGCCGCGTTTCGATCTGGTCCGGGCCCGCGCCGGTTGCCCCACCGCGGTTCCCCGCGACGCTCGAAGGTCCCACCGCGCCAGCGCCAGCGGTCGCGTCGAGTTCATCGAGGGGACACACTGAACATGATGGTTCCCTGTCATGACCGGCCCCGTCACGACGCGTCCACCGGGCGTCGGTCGTCGGGGCCGGCAGCACTGGAGCTGTGCCTGCGGCTGCCCGCTGACTGGCTCTCGCCGTCGATCGGCCGGCGCCGCCTACAGGACTGGCTCGCGGCCCACAAGTGGCCCGCGGAGCACGCGGACGACGTCGTGCTCGCGGTCAGCGAGGCCCTCAGCAACAGCATCGAGCACGGGTACGGGGTACCGCGCGACGGCGTCGGGCACCCCGGATCCGTCGAGGTCTCCGCGCGGATCGTGGCCGGGAGCGGCGCGGTCCGGCGCGTCGAGACCACGGTCCGCGACGACGGCCGGTGGCGGCCCCCGCCGGATGCCGGCGCGCACCGCCGCAACGGCATCCCCCTGATGCGGGCGATCATGGACACGGTCGGGATCGAGGGGACGGAGCAGGGCACCACCGTGGTGCTGCTCAGCCGCCCGGTCGCCGTTCCGGCGCCGCGCGGCTGACCGGCCCCGCCTACTCGACGGTCAGCACCTGGTCGAGCGAGGTCACCGCGAGGATGCGCATCAGCCCCGCCGGGACGGCCCGGAACACCAGGCGCACGCCGGCCTGCGCGTACCGCGTGTGCGACTGGACGAAGACGTCGAGGCCGCGCGCGCCCACGAAGTCGAGATCCGCCAGGTCGACGACGACCGAACCGTGAGCGGAGCCGAGCAGCTCGGCCAGCGCGGCGGCGACCCGCCCGGCCGTGTACAGGTCGAGCTCGCCGGCGAGACGCACGACGGTCTCGCCGCTTCTCCCGGGGCCGACCCGCACGGACAGCAGCGAGTCGTCGTCGCATCCGCACCCCGAGACCGAATCTTCCCGAACCACGCGTTCCCCCGGACTCCTTCGACAGCGACAGCGTCCCGGGGCGGCGTGAGTCGCGGGAGCTACCCGCCGCCGGACGCACTGGAGGCGCGGGCTGGTGGCTCAACCCGGCCGCATTCTACGGGTACCGGCCGGGCGCGCGCCCCGGCCCCGGTCAACCGCGCGAGCCGCCGACGCTACTGCTCGGCCCGGGTGCCGGGGAGCGGGCCGGAGCGGGTCACGGCGAGCAGGACGGCAGGCCCGGTACCGGGGTTGTGCAGGGCCCGTAGCCCGAGCCCGGTCAGCCAGAGGACGGCGCCGGCGCCGAAGCGCCGGCGCCCGCCGGCCGCGCACTCGAGGTCCACCTCGCCGCGGGTGAGCAGGACCAGCGCGCCCACCCATTCCCGGTCGTCGTGCGGGCGGGCGACCCCCGGGCGCGACCGTGACGGTGCGACCTCGAACGCCGGCGCCACGCCGTCGAGGATCGGCGACCCCTCGTCCTCCATGCGCCCGCTCCCGGTCACGGGACCGCGCGGCCGGCCCTCACGGGGTGGACGGCCGGCGGAGCCGCAAGTCATCGGTGCCGGCGCGCGGGCGTCAGCGCGCGGGCGTCCCCGCGTCCGCGGGACCGGCCGGATCGGCCGGACGGCGGGCGAGCGGACCGCGGGCGCGGCGCCGCAGCCAGCCGCGCACCGTCTGCAGACCGCGGCTCAGGCCGTTCGGCCCGCGCCGCGCCTCCACGGCGTCGCCGACCCGGCCCAGGAGCCAGCCGAGCACCGGCACGCCGACCGCCAGCAGCAGCCACGTCCGCAGCCGTGCCGAGAAGAACGCCCACATCCGCTCTGATCCCTCCTGCCGTCCACCCGGTCGGCCACGCGAGTGCGGGCCGACCTGGCCGGAAGCGTAGTGCCGGGCCTGCGGCGCGGCAGCGCGAATGTCACCACGAGAGGCGTTACCGGTCGGTAGCGGGCGGGAGCGGGTCCGTTGCCCGAGACCCACGACCATCACCGTCGGGTGTCGGTCACGACCGTTTCCGAGATGTCATCGGCCGCTCACCCGCGGATCGCCATCCTGGACGGGCGACCCCTGTTCCCGACCGGGTGGTTCTGTTCACAATGCGTGCGCGCGTCAGCTCCGGCAGCGCGGTGACCTGCGCAGACTCCGGGCCGCGCATCCCCAAAGTTGGGGTATCGGCAGATCCCACCCCTGCTTACTTTCCTCACACCCGTACCCGTCGCAGGCGCATCCCCAGCCGCCTGTGACGCCCCGGCTTGCGGGTTGTGAGAGGAGATTTCATGCGACCTCCCAGAAGAGGAGGGCGGCGGTTCGCGGTGGTCCTCACCGCGACGCTCGCCGTGAGCGGCGTGGGGGTTGCCACGGCACCCCTCGCGGTCGCTGCCCCGTCGAGCGACCCCTCGGTCGTCGGCGAATGGTCCGAGCCGTTCGAGGAGGGTGGCTCGGAGACCCCGCGGTGCGAGTACGTCGAGAACGACAGCCCGAACGACGAGCGCCAGCGGCTTCAGTGCAAGCCGACCGCCGTCACGACGGCGGTCCTCCCCGACGGTCGTTACCTGTACGCCAACGGCATCGAGTCCGAGGAGAACGCCGAGGAGGGTGCGGCCCTGTCGCTGTCCCCCGAGTCCCGCGACAGCAGAACCCGCGTCCTCGACATCCGCGACGGCTCGCCGGAGTGGTACACCCCGGAGAACGAGACCGGAGCCGGCACCAACGACGTCATCGTCGAGGGCCGGACCAGCGACGACTGCCTCTCCGAGCACCCGGCCGGCGTCGCCGGTGTCCCGGGCCGCGACGGTGACGGTCTGTTCGGCAACCTCTGGCACGACCTCGGCGGCCCCGAGATGGAGCCGACGTGCGCCCCGGACGACGTGCAGGAGAACGACACGGACGTCTTCTGCGGCGACATCGCGCAGATGGCCGACGGCCGCCAGATGATCATCGGTGGTACCGACTGGTACAACGAGCCGTCGATCCTCGAGCGCGCCGACGGTGACCCGATCAACGTCGGCGTCGTCGAGCTCGAGGGCCTGCGCCAGGCGCGGATCTTCGACTGGCGCGAGGACGACGGCAAGGGCGACTGGTCCGAGACCGCCGACATGAAGTACGGCCGCTGGTACCCGGCGAACGTCACCGACATCGACGGCGCCCAGCTCGCCTTCGGCGGCACGGTCAAGCTGATCAAGTCCACGCAGCTCAGCCAGGTCCGCTACGTCGAGCGCTGGGACCCGGAGACCGAGGAGTGGACCTCCTACGGCCGCACCAGTGACAAGACGCTGCCGCAGAACCCGCGCATCTTCCACGCGCCCGACGGCCGGCCGTTCTACGTCGGCCACGGCCAGATGTGGGGGCCGTTCGGCCAGGCGGCCGACGAGATCCTCTTCGGCCAGCAGGCGTTCTTCAACTCCGACGACGGCTCCTGGGAGAACGCCGGGATGATCCTCCCGCGCAGCTCCCCGGCGACCTCGGTGCTGCCGATGTCCGCCCCGTACGACGAGATGACCGTTCTCGCCGCCGGTGGCACCCTCGGCCCGCCCCCGGGCTCGTACTTCGCGGTTGCCACCACCGACCTGATCACGGTCACCCGTGACGGTCAGGTGACCAACGAGCAGGGCCCGAACCTGGCCCAGCCGCGCTGGTTCGGCAACTCGACGCCGCTGCCCACCGGTGAGGTGCTGATCACCCACGGCGCGGAGACCGACGAGGTCATCGTGCCCGGCATCGAGCTCCCGACGCCGACCCCGGAGATCTACGACCCGGAGACGAACACCTTCCGCCAGGTGGCGACCCCGGAGCGGATCCGGACCTACCACAACAGCGCCTCGCTGCTGCCCAACGGCCAGGTCATCGTCGGCGGCAACTCGCCGATCTCGACCGGCTACGGCATCCAGCGTGACGTGGGTGCCGCTCCGTTCACGGCGAACAACGACAAGGACTCGTCCTTCGAGCTGTACTCGCCGGACTACCTGTTCCAGGGTGACCGTCCGAACATCGACAGCGTCCAGAGCGGCCTGGCGTGGGACGAGGACTTCACCATCGAGACCGAGGACGCCTCGAGCATCGAGCGGGTCGTGCTGATGCGCATGCCGGCCATCCAGCACGTCTACGACTCGGACCCGAGGACCTTCTACCTCGACTTCGAGCAGACCGGTGACAACGAGCTCACCGCCACCACCCCGCCGCAGCGGGTCGCCGTGCCCGGCTACTACTACCTCTTCATCAACAAGTCCGATGGCAGCACCGAGGTCATCGAGCTCGATGAGGACGGCAAGAAGGGCGAGGCCGTCGAGGTCGAGGAGAAGGGTTCCGGCGAGCTGGTCCCGTCGGTCGCCCGGATCGTCAAGGTCAGCGCCGAGGCGGACTACGCGGAGGCCGACGAGCCGATGCCGAACACGGAGTTCGAGGGCAACGGTGCTTCTCCGACGGAGGACAACACCTTCCTCAACAACCCGCCGAACTTCGCCGAGGAGCCCTCGAACCCGAGTGACCTCCCCGACCCGCGGGACGCGGTCGTCCCGGGTCTCGGGGCGGACGCGGAGGCTCCGGCCGAGGCTCCTGCCGCACCGGAGCTGCCGAGTGGATCGGGGCAGGAGGAGGGCGTTCTTCCTCAGCTGCCGCTCGGTGGTTCGCAGGGCCGGCGCGGCTGCCGGAACAGCCGGCGGTAACTCCGTCCGGTTGATCCACCAGGGTCGTGGTGTCCGGCGTTCCGGTCGGACACCACGACCCGGGCCCCGAGGGAGTTGATCCCGACGGGCCGGCTCCCCTGGATCGAAGGACCGGTGGCCACGGAGATCCCGCCGTGGCCACCGGTCCGGGGGACGGCTTCCCCCTGTCGTGACTCTGAGTACTGGTACGGCCCGGTTCGAGCGTCCGGGAGCATGGACCGACAACTTCAGCGAACCCCGCGGGCCGGTCGCCCAGTTACTCCACATGTGGGTACGGGCCGCCCGTCCGCCTTCCCGGCTTTCGCGTGGCCCGACGCCCGTCGCAGACGATCCCCAGCGGTCTGCGACTTCTTGGCATGTGCACGCGAGAGGAGAACGCATGCGACCTCCCGGACGAGGAGGACGACGCCGGTTCGCGGCCGTCGTGACGGCGACCGTGGCAGCGAGCGGGATCGGGGCGAGCGCGGCCGCGCCCGCCCTGGCGGCGCCCGGCTCGGACCCGGCGACCGTGGGTTCGTGGACCGCGCCCTTCGAGGAGGGCGGTGCGCAGACCCCGCGGTGCGTGGAGGTGACCCGCGAGGAGGACGCCGCGGACCCCTCGCCCACGCGCCTGGAGTGCAAACCCACCGCCGTCACCTCGGCCGTGCTGCCGGACGGCCGCGTGCTCTACGGCAACGGCATCGAGAGCGAGGAGAACGCCGAGGAGGGCGTCGTCCTCAGCCTCGCGCCGGAGTCGCGCCTCGACCGGACGCGGGTGCTCGACCTGCGCGCCGGCAGCCCCGAGTTCACGATCCCCGAGAACGAGGGCTCCGACGGCGACAACCCGACGATCGTCGAGGGCCGGACCAGTGAGGACTGCCTGACCGAGGCACCCTTCGGCGTCGCCGGCGTGCCCGGCCGGCCCGGTGACGGTTTCGTCGGCAGCCTGGTGGCCCCGACGCTGGGCATTCCCGAGCAGGAACCGACCTGCGCCCCGGACGACGTCCAGGACAACGACGGCAACATCTTCTGCGGCGACATCGTGCAGATGGCCGACGGCCGTCAGCTCCTCATCGGCGGCACCGACTGGTACAACGAGCCGTCCATCCTGGAGCAGGCCGAGGGCGACCCGCTCAACGTCGGCATCGTCGAGCTCGAGGGCCTGCGCAGCGCGCGGACCTTCGACCACCTCGGCGGCGCGGACGGGCTCGGCCGCTGGGACGCGACCGCGCCGATGAAGTTCGGCCGCTGGTACCCGGCGGCCACGACGATGGCCGACGGCACGGTCTCCGCGGTCTCCGGCACCGTCAAGCTGATCAAGAGCACCCAGCTGTCGCAGGTCCGGCGGACCGAGACCTACGACCCGGCGACCGAGCAGTGGACCGAGCGCTACTCCGGCCCGGCGTCGGAGAAGACGCTGCCGCAGAACCCGCGGGTGTACCTCACGCCGAACAACAAGCTGTTCTACACCGGTGACGGGCAGATGTTCGGGCCGTTCGGGCAGGCGGTCGACGAGGTGCTGTTCGCCCAGCAGGGCTTCTTCGACCTCGAGACCGACGAGTGGGAGAACACCGGGCTCACGATCCCGCGCAGCTCGCCCGTCTCGGTCGCGCTGCCGATGCAGGCCCCGTACGACGAGATGACGATCCTGCGCGCGGGCGGCACCCTCGGCCCGCCGCCGGGCACGTACGTGGCGGTCCCGACGACGGTGCTCACCACCGTCGACAGCGAGGGCAACGTCTCGGAGGCCGACGGCCCGCTGCTGAACAACGCGCGCTGGTTCTCCCAGCCGACGCCGCTGCCCACCGGCGAGATCCTGATCACCTCCGGTGCGCGCAACGACGAGGTGGTCGCGCCCGGGCTGGAGCTCCCGGTGAAGGAGCCGGAGATCTACGACCCGGAGACCAACACCTTCCGCACGATGGCGCTGCCGGAACGGGCACGCACCTACCACAACAACGCGGTCCTGCTGCCCAACGGCCAGGTGCTCGTCGGCGGGAACTCGCCGATCTCGCTCGGCTACGGCGTGCAGCGCGACGCGATCCCTGGCATCACCGGCAACAACGACAAGGATCCGTCGTTCGAGCTGTTCAACCCGCCGTACCTGCACCAGGGCGACCGCCCGTCCATCGACTCGGTGCAGGCGGGCCTGGCGTGGGGCGAGGACTTCACCCTGGAGACCGAGGACGCTGCCGACATCACCAAGATCACGCTGATGCGCATGCCTTCGCCGCAGCACGTGATGGACAACGACACCCGCACGCTCGAGCTGCCGTTCTACGCCAACAAGGACGGCACGCTCACCGTCTCGACACCGCCGGACGGCGTCGCGGCCCCGCCCGGCCACTACTACCTGTTCGTCAACCGCTCGTCGGACGGGGGCGGCTACGTCCCGTCGGTGGCCCGGATCGTCGAGGTCGGGGACGAACCCTCCTACGAGGAGGCGCTCGAGCCGATGGGGGAGCAGACCGTCACCGACTTCACCGGCAACGGCGCCACCCCGGTGGAGGCGAACACCCTGCTGAACAACCCGCCCAACCCGCGGGAGACGCCGACCGTGCCCGGGCAGCCCGACCCGCTCGCCCCGCTCCCCGACGGCGTCCCCGGCGTGACCGAGACCATTCCCGACAGCTCCGGCGAGAGCGGGTCCACCGGGGGCTCCCAGGAGGAGCCCGTGGAGGTCCCGGCCGCCCCGACCGCTCCCGAGGGGATCCTCGGCGGGTTGACGGGCGGCTCCCAGGGACGGCGACACCGCGCGCGGCACCGCGGCGCGCCTGGACACCACCTGCCCGAACCGAGGTAATCCGACATGTCGTACAGCTCCCCCGGGAGCGCCGCCCAGGCGCCCGTCCCCAGTGGACGGGCGCCTCGGCGCGTCTCCCCTCCCGCCACATCCGTCACTGCGCTCCGCGAGCAGGCGGCACCGGAGCGGCGGTGGACGGCGCGCGCCGTCCTGGTGCTGGCCCTGTCGCTCGTCGCCGGGATGCTGCTGGCGCCCGCGGCGCTGGCGCACAACTCGCCCGACCAGGACGTGCTCCCGGTGATCGACCGGATCACCCCGGAGATGGAGGGGGTGACGATCAGCATCGAGACCACCCCGCTGGGGTCGCAGTTCGTGGTCGAGAACCCCACCGAGACCGAGGTGACGATCCTGTCCTCGGTCGGCGACCCGCTGTACCGGATCGGCCCGGAGGGCGTCCTCGGCAACTTCCGGTCGCCCGAGTGGTACACCGGCAAGGTCCCCGACGGGGCGATCACCATTCCCGAGCGGGCGGCCGAACGCGGCACGCCGGTGTGGGCCCGGGTGAACACCGACCCGGCCTGGGGCTGGTTCGACCACCGCCTGCACGCCGTCGGCGTGGAACCGGAGCGGAAGGCCGAGCTGGCTCCGCTGGCGGAGCTGGGCACCTGGAGCGTGCCGGTGCAGTTCGGCGGGCAGCTGGGTGCGATCGAGGGACACTACGAGTTCCGCCCACCGGTCGGCCAGTTCGTGGCGTCGATCTCGGAGACCGAGCCGGCGCCGGGCGTCACGCTGCTGGCACTGCAGGGCAACCCGACGCCGGGGCTGTCGATCGACAACAACGGCTCCAGCGAGGTGATCGTGCTCGGCGACGAGGGCGAGCCCTACCTGCGGATCACCCCGGCGGGCACCGAGGCGAACGCGTTGAGCCGAACCTGGGTCACCTCCCAGGACCCGTCGGCGGTCGCCGGGCGCGGCCTGGACCCCGCCGCCCCGCCGCAGTGGGTGCCGGCGAACGCGGGCAGTCAGTACTCGATCGTCCTGCGGCGCGCCGAGCCGGAACAGGACCTCGCCGAGCTGTACGCGATCGAGTCGCCGACGGTGGTGCGTGAGTGGACCGTATCCATGATCATCGACGGGCGCCCGGTGGAGATCCAGGGCGAGACGACGATGACGCCGGTCGGCTACGAGCCGAGTGTCTGGTGGACGGTGCTCTACGTCGTCGGCGCCGTGCTGGTGGCCGGAGCGGTCATGACCGGTCTGTGGTGGTTCGTGGCGCGCCGGCGATCCCGGCCGGGCCCCACCTCCGCTCGCCCGACGGGCAAGAAGCAGAAGGTCGGCAGCGCGTCCTGACCCCGGCGGGGACCGCGGGGGGACGGGCGCCGACCAGGCCCCGTCCCCCCGCGAGTCGGCCTCGGAGCGTGCGCGAGTCGGCCCCCAACCGCCCGCGAGCGGTCCAGGCCGTGCAGGGCAGGATCCCGGTCGCACGGATCCACCGCGACTCGCGGCGTGGGTCAGATCAGCGAGACGCGGCGGGCGGCGGCGAGGGCCTCGATGCGGCTGTGCGCGCCGAGCTTGCACAGCAGCGACTTCGTGTAGCTGCGCACCGTGCTCTCGGCGAGGAACAGCTCCTGGGCGATGTCGCGGGTGGACTGGCCCATCGCGAACGCGCAGAGCACCTCGTACTCGCGCGGGGACAGCGGCTCGACGAGGCCCCCCGCGTCGTCGGGCCGGCGGGGGCCCCGGCGCCGGTTGAGCCGCTGGTCGACGTACGGTCCCTCGCCGGCCAGCACGGCGCGCAGCGCGGGCACGAGGTCGCGGCCATCCTTGAACACCGCACCGTCCGCCCCTGCCCGCAGCGCGGCCCGAACGGGCTCGAGCTCCTCGGTGGCGGTGTGGATGAGCACCACGGCGCCCGGGGCGGCCGCCTTCAGCGAGGTCACGGTGTCGGCGGCGTAGCTGCCGTGCAGCCGCAGGTCGAGCACGACGCCGTCCGGCTTGAGGATCTCGGCGAGCCGGATCGCGGTGTCGCGGTCGGTGGCCTCGCCGACGACCTCGAGGTCGTCGACGGTGTCCAACAGGGCGCGAACCCCGTCCAGCACGACCGGGTGGTCGTCGACGAGGAGGATGCGGTGCGCTGCCACGTCAGGCGGGAATCCGGACCCGCAGGCGGGCCCCGCCCTCGTCCGTGCCGGTCAGGTCGACGCTGCCGCCGCGCTGCTCGACCTGACGGGCGATCGACGCGGTCCCCCAGTGGTGCCCGGCCTCCGGCACGACCCGCGGCTCGAAGCCGGCGGGCAGGCCGCGGCCGTCGTCCTGCACGACGAGGACGGTCTCGTCGGGCGTGTACTGCAGGGTGACGAACACGGTACGGGCGCCGGCGTGCCGCTCGATGTTGAACAGGGCCTGGCGCAGGCAGTTCAGCATCACCCGCTCGGCCCAGGCCGGCAGGGGGCGCAGCCGCCCCCGGACGACGAGGTGCGCGGCGACACCGCTGCGCTCGGCCAGGTCGTCGAGGTCGCGCTGGGCCGCCGCGGGGACGCCCTCGGCGGGCTCCACCGGGGTGCAGCTGCGCAGCACGGCGCGGAGCTTGTCCGAGGCGTCCGTAGCGAGCTCGCCGACCCGGGCGAGCGCCCGGCGCAGCTCGTCGACGTCGTCACCGTGCAGGCTCTGCGCCCGCTCGACGTTGGCGGCGATGGCGAACAGCGCCGAACTCACGTCGTCGTGCAGCGCGCCCGCGATGCGCTGGCGCTCGGCGGCGACCCGCAGCTCGGTCTGGTCGACCGTCGGCTCCGCCACCCGGCCGGAGTGCCGCCAGAGGATGCGGTGGCCCGGCCGCGCCGACCGCCGATGAGGCGGGGCGAGGACGGGGCCACCGGTCGCCGGTGCGGTCTCGTCTGTCGTCGCGCCCATACCTGAGTAACGACTGAGAAAACTCGGACGTCATGCAGTTCACCCAAGTGGGTGGCCCGTGTCCCAACGGAGCAGTGGGCGGATGCGCTCGACGAGGTCGCGGAACGACGGGCGCAGCTCGTCGAGGGTGCCGTGCACGAGCTGGACGTCGTCGGCGAGGGACGGGACCTCGACCGGTGCGATGTCCTCGGCCCGCTGGTAACCGGCCGACAGGATCCGGTAGAGCTGGCCGTACCGGCGCCCCGCGGCGCCGATCGCCGTGGTGAGGCCGAGCTCGCGCGCCACAGCGGATCCCGCCGCCAGCACGCGCGAGCCCATGGCCGCCCCGCGCCGGGTCGGTCCGACGGCCCAGCCGGAGCCCTCCCAGGTCGTCGCTCGCGTGGACCCGGCCGCGGCCAGCACCTTCTCCACGGCCCGCCCGCCGAACATGCGCTCGCAGAACCCGATCCGGGTGAACTCGATCGGGACGACCCGCAGAGTCGCGATCGGGACGCCGTCGAGGGTGGCGACCACGTGATGGGCGAACGGGTCGACGGGGTCGTCGTCGCGGAAGCGGCCGTCGACATCACGGAACGCCGGACGCAGACCGTCGGCGAAGAGTACCTCGGCGCGGAACGCGCGCAGTCTCGCCAGCCACGGCGGGACGTCGGCCAGCCAGCAGGCGTCCTCCGTTGCCGGCACCGGCGCGGTGTACACGTGCCACACGGGCTCGCCCCTGCGCGGCACGCGACCGTCCGCACGCGCGCCGAGAT
>DATLGI010000095.1:0-3278 GCA_035540535.1 Pseudonocardia sp. | reverse complement strand
ACGCCGAGGACCCCGAGCTCGCCGCCTACAACCGGATGCTCGCCCGGCTCGCCGAGCACGACCGGGGGGACCGGTGATCCGCTCCGGTGTCGGCACGCGCTCGGTCACCGCGGCACTGCGCGCCTTCCGGATCGCGGCCTGGACCACCGGCATCGGGCTGCTCGTGCTCGCGTTCGCCGCGATGCCGCTCAAGTACCTCGCCGGGGACGAGCGGCTGATCGCCGTCGTGGGGCCGACACACGGCTTTCTCTACATGATCTACATCGTGTGCACGCTGGTGCTCGCCGAGCGCTGCCGGTGGACGCCGGTGTACGCGGTGGTGGTGCTGCTCGCCGGGACGGTCCCCATCGCCTCGTTCGTCGCCGAGCGCCGCGTCACCCGCGACGTCCGCCGCCGGATCCTCGCGCGCACCTAGACGTGCCCCGCCCGGAACGGGCAGCCGACGAGCCGGCCCAGCTGCACCCGCAGCTCGTCCACCGTCACGGCGCCACCGTCCCAGGCGAGGCGGACGTCGTGGTCGCGGTCCGGCGTCTCCACCCGCAGCCGCAGGCCGCAGCGGTCCACGCCGAGGGGGCGGATCCGGGCGCCGGTCAGGTCGCGCAAGGCGGGCGGCAGGTGCCGGGCCAGCGCGCGGAACACCTCGGGGTGTGCCGTCTCGAGGTGGCCGAGCCAGTGCCGTTCCATCCGGCAGAACGGGTCGGGCCGGGCCGCCGCGAGGTCGAGCGGCGAGAGCGGGGCGCTGCCCTCGGCGTCGGACAGCACCGCCGTGCCCGGGTGCAACCGCACCAGCCGGGCGCCGTGGCCGAGCTCGAGCAGCCGCTCGTCGGGCTCGTGGTCGGCCATCCGGACCGCCAGCGCGCGCTCGGTGCCGGGCTGCGGGAAGCGCAGCCAGCCGGTGATCCACAGCACTCCCCGCACGGGCTCGCGCAGGTCGACGGGGGCGTGGTCGGTGAGCTCCAACATCGCGGGCAGCTCCCCGCGGGGTGCGGATTCGATGCGGTGCAGCACGGGGTCGTCGACGTCGAGCAGCAGCGTCGCGGAGCCGTCCGCCCCGACGTGGTGCACGATCGGCATCGTCGCGTGCGGTTCGCCGGTGCCGACGACCGCGGCATGCCCGCGCCGGGCGGCGATGCTGCGGGCGCGTTCCGCGTCGAGCGGGGCGGGCGGGCGCCGGGTGCGGGTGGTTCCCAACGGATCACCTCCGGGATCAGGAGTTAGGTGAGCCTAAGCTAGCCGCTCACGCCGGACCTGTCCATGGATGCACCCCGGGAGTGGTTGCGGTGGCGCTCGGGCCACCCGTTAGCGTCTGGTGCGTGACGACGGTGCCCCCGGCCGACCACTCCGGCACGGCCGACGCCTGGCCCGTCCCCCCGCTGTTCGCGCGGCTCGTGGACGACACCAGCCTCCTGCAGCCGCGGGACGTGGCGCCCGACGTCGACGAGGTGGTGGCCCGCTACCTGGCCGCGCGCGACGGCCGGTACGGCGGGCTCGTCGGTCAGCTGGTCTGTCCGGTGTCCCGGCTGGCGACGCTGGTCACCGAGCTCGCCCGCGCCGCCCCGGCACGGCCGGTGGACGTCTCGCTCGTGGTCGACACGGGCCTCGGCGCGGTGCCGAAGGCGCTGTCGACGGTGTTCTCCCGGTCAGGCCTGCTCACCCCCCGCACCATCGAGACGGCCGCCCCGCCCGATCTCGACGCCGTGTGGCTGGACCGCGTCGCCGAGTTCGTCCCCGAGGACGTCGTCGCGGTGGTCGAGCCCCGACGGCCGGTCGCCGCGGACCCGGCAGAGACCGCGCTGTGGCTCGACGCGGTGCGACGGGTCGCCGACCAGGGGTGCGTTCCGAAGCTGCGCTGCGGCGGCACCCGGCCCTCCGAGGTGCCCTCGGCCGCGGACGTCGAGCACTTCGTGCGCGTCGTGGCCGGTACGGGGCGCCGCTTCACCACCTCCGGGCTGCGTCAGGCGGTCCGCACGTCCAACGGCGCCGGCGCGGGCCCCCACGGCATCCTCAACCTCGTCGTGGCGGTCGCTCGCGCACTCGCCGGGGGCGACGTCCAGGGCGCCCTCGAGAGCTCCGACGGCGAGGCCCTCGCCGGGGAGACCGTCCGGCTCTCCGAGCAGCGGGCGCAGGGGGTGCGGGGGCTGCTCGCCCGCTGCGGCGTCGATCCGGAGCCGCTGCCCGCAGTGGAGCTGGTCGGGCTCGGCGTTCTCGACTGACCCCGTCGAGAACGACGTTGTTGCTGTTCCGAGCATCTGAAAACAGCAACAAGGTCGTTGTCGACGGTCAATCCAGGGTGTCGGTGAGCGCGGCGCCCACCTGCCGGGCGCACACCGCGGGTTCCAGCCCGCCCACCCCGGTACCGAGCCCCGGCAGCGCGACGCGGTGCACCACGTCGCGGACCGCCCGGCCGTCGGGCAGCGTGCCGTCCCGCCACACGCGCAGCACGGCGGTCGCGGCGGCGCGGGCGGCGGTGCCGTCGGGGTCGAGCAGCTCGCCGGGCGCGCGCATGGTCGGCGCGCTGATCAGCCAGGCGGGGCGGTCGGCGCCGGTCGGCACGATCACGGCCTCGCCGACGGGCAGGTTCCCGCCGCTGGCCGCGCGCACCCGGTCCGAGATGCCGGGGAACCACCGGGCGTACACGGCGTCGATCCCACCGCCCATGAGACCCCACGAGTTCGCCGGGCTCACCACGGCGTCCACGTCGACCTCGGTGATCGAGCCCTCGTGCACCTCCAGCCCGGGCCGGGTCGCCGCGAGCGCCGACCATGCCTGCGCCATCTCCTCGTCGACCGCCACCAGCACCAGCGTCAGCTCGCCCATCCGGTCACAGTAGGCTCGGTCGCCGTGACCCGGCTGGCCTTCCTCGGACCCCGCGGCACGTTCACCGAGCAGGCCCTGCGGTCGATGCCCGACGCCGGCGCCGCCGAGCTGGTCCCCTTCGCCGGCAGCCCCGCGGTGCTCGCCGCCGTTCGCGAGGGCCGGGCCGAAGCCGGGTGCGTCCCGATCGAGAACACCGTCGAGGGCGCGGTGGCCGCTGTGCTGGACGGGCTGGTCGAGGACCCGCCGTTGATCATCCGGCGGGAGGCGCTCGTCGCCGTGCGGTTCGCGGTGCTGGTGCGGCCGGGCACCGGCGCCGCCGACGTCCGCACGATCGCCTCGCACAACCACGGCATCGCGCAGACCCGCGGCTGGATCGCCCGCGAGCTGCCCGACGCCGACGTCCTCCTCTCGACGTCCACGGCCGAGGCCGCCGCCCAGGTGGCCCGCGGCGAGGTGGACGC
>DATLGI010000094.1:0-44127 GCA_035540535.1 Pseudonocardia sp. | reverse complement strand
GCGCAGGCGCTGACGTGGGGGCGGAAGTCCTGCCGGATGATTGCGCAGGGGTCGAGCTTCGGCCAGGCGGACGCGCCGATCGAGGACGGCGAGCAGGCCGCGCCGATCGCGGTCACCGATAGGGAAACCCTGTGCCCGCAGCGTCACCGCCTCATCGGCGAACGCCGCCGCGCTGTTGCTCGACACCTGGCCGGCGGTCCTCGACGCATCGAGGGCATGTGTTCGACCGAGCGGATCACCGATGCAGCGCCTGACCGATCCGCGCCGCCTGCCGGGCGAGGTGGTGACGTTCGGCGAGGTTGGCGGCGGACCGGGCGGCCTCGGCATACAACCGTGCCGCGGTCGGAAGGTCGCCCGCCTTCTCGTGGAGGTACGCGGAGGCGGCGGCGTGGCGGGGCAGGTCGGGGTCGACCGTGGCCAGGGCCGCGAGACCGGCTTCCGCGCCGTCGGCCTCGCCGATCGCGACGGCCCGGTTGAGCGCCACGACCGGGCTCCCGGTGAGGCGGAGCAGATCGTCGTACCAGCCGACGATCTGCACCCAGTCGGTCTCCTCGGCGCGCGGCGCGTCGGCGTGCAGGGCGGCGATGGCGGCCTGTGCCTGGAACTCGCCGAGTCGGTCGCGACCCAGAGCCGTCTGCAGGATGGCGACGCCCTCGGCGACGAGCGACGTGTCCCAGCGGGAGCGGTCCTGCTCGGCCAGGGGGACCAGGCTGCCGTCGCGCCGGGTCCGCGCCGGTCGCCGGGCGTGGTGCAGCAGCATCAACGCCAGCAGCCCCGCCGTCTCCTCGTCATCGGTGATCGACGCCAGCTGCCGGGTGAGCCGGATCGCCTCGGCCGCCAGGTCGACGTCGCCGGTGTAGCCCTCGTTGAAGACCAGGTAGAGCACCCGCAGCACCGTCGCCAGGTCGCCGGGCTCGGAGAACCGCACGTCACGGACCGTGCGCTTGGCCCGGCTGATCCGCTGCGCCATCGTCGCCTCCGGCACGAGGTAGGCCTGGGCGATCTGCCGGGTGGTCAAGCCACCGGCCGCGCGCAGCGTGAGGGCCACCGCGGACGCCGGGGTCAGCGACGGATGGGCGCACAGGAAGAAGAGCTGCAACGTGTCGTCCGCGGTCGCGGTGGGTCCGGGGGGCGGCTCGGCCTCGACCCGCTGCTCCCGGTCGCGACGCGAGACCTCGGAGCGGCGGGCGTCGAGGAACTTGCGCCAGGCGACGGTGACCAACCAGCCCAACGGGTCGGCGGGCCGGGGGTCCGGCCAGGTCAGCGCGGCCTGGAGCAGTGCTTCCTGCACGGCGTCCTCGGCCGTCGCGAAGTCGACTCCGCGACGGGTGAGGACACCGGTCACCGCCGGAGTCAGCTCCCGCAGCAGCAGTTCGTCCATCACTCGGTGACCGTCGGCGGTGCGCTCAGGAACGGGCGCACCTCGAGCCACTCGTGGATCGGCCTGCCACCGGCCCCGGGGGCCGCCGACAGCTCGCCGGCGAGCGCGAGCGCCCGCTCGTAGCTGTCGACGTCGATCACCATCCAGCCGGCGATCAGGTCCTTGGTCTCCGCGAAGGGCCCGTCGGTGACCGGCGGCCGGCCCTCGCCGTCGTACCGGACGAAGGTGCCCTCGGGCGAGAGCGCCTGGCCGTCGACGTACTCACCGGTGCCCTGGAGCCGGGCGGCGAAGTCGGCCATGTACTGCAGGTGGTCCTCGATCTCCGCCGGGGTCCACCGGTCCATCGGGACGTCGTTGATCGCCTGGGGGGCGCCGCGGTAGTGCTTGAGGAGCAGATACCTCGTCATGCTGGGCCTCCTTGGTGTGGTGCGGCCACGGCGGCCGCATCCGGCCCTGGGACGGAGCAGCCGGGCCGGTCTCGACATCCTCTTCCAGAACTCCTGACGCAGCGCGCTACCCGCACCAGCTCTCTGGCGGGAAGCAGCCGGTGGTCGGCTCGTCGAGCACGAGCAGCCGGGGCGCTCAGCCACGAGCTGACCACGCCGCAGACCGTGCGTGACGAGACGTCAACCCGACCTATTGATTATGGAAATCATTGTCGATAACGTCAGGGCGCAGCGGACACGAGGAGTCGCATCCATGACCCAGGCGCCACCCGATCAGGCGGTTGACCGAAGCCGCCGGGCTGTACGCGACCGCTCCGCGGCCGGCGCCGACCGCGCCCGGCCGCACGGCCGGCGCCCGCGCTCGCGGATCCGCCGCCGCATGGCGGCGACCTGCGGCACGCTCCTGGTCGCCCTCGCCGTGGTCGCGGTCGCCGCCACCGCGATCGGTCCGGTCACCATCCCGTTCCTCGACACCGCCGGCATCGTCGCGGGGTCGGTCGGTCTCGAGCTCGGCGTCTACGATCCGCGCGACGTCCTGGTCGTGCAGGAGGTGCGGCTGCCGCGCGTGATCGTCGGCGCGCTGGTGGGGGCGGCGCTCGGCATCTCCGGCGCCGCGATGCAGGGCGTGTTCCGCAACCCGCTGGCGGAGCCCGGCGTGATCGGGGTCTCCTCCGGGGCCGCGATCGGGGCCGTGGCTGCGCTGTACTTCGGCTGGACCGCGCTGAGCCGGTGGGTCCTGCCCGCGGCGGCGTTCCTCGGCGCGATGGCGGCGATGGCGGTCGTCTTCGCGGTCGCCTCGATGACCCGTGCCCGGTCGACGGCGTCGCTGCTGCTCGTCGGCATCGCGATCAGCGCGCTGCTGGGCTCACTGATCAGCGTCATGGTGGCCACCGCCCCGACCGACGACGACCTGCGCAGCATCGTGTTCTGGCTGCAGGGCGGGCTGGAGGCCCGCACCTGGGCGCACGTGCAGCTGATCGTCGTCCCGTTGCTGCTCGGGGCGCTGCTGCTGGTCGCGTTCGGTCGCGACCTCAACGTGCTGCTGCTGGGCGAGGAGGAGGCGCGCAGCTCCGGGGTGCACGTGGCCCGCGTGCGGCTCGCCCTGCTGGCGCTCGCCTCGCTGCTCACCGGGGTCGGGGTGGCGGTCAGCGGCGTCATCGCGTTCGTCGGGCTGGTCGTCCCGCACGCCGTACGCCTGGCCGTCGGGCCCGACCACCGGGTCCTGCTGCCCGCAAGCGTGCTGGGCGGGGCGGCTTTCCTGGTGCTCGCCGACCTCGGTGCCCGCATGCTGTTCTCGCCGGTCACGCTGCAGGTCGGGGTGGTCACCGCGCTCGTGGGCGCGCCCGCGTTCCTGCTGCTCGTGCTGCGCTCGCGCCAGCAGGGCATCGGCTGATGAGCATCCACCTCGCCGCCCGCGACCTCGCGGTCGACCTCGGTGGCAGCCGGATCCTGCACGCCGTCGACGCCGACGCCCGCGACGGCGAGTTCGTCGGCGTGATCGGCCCGAACGGAGCGGGCAAGTCGACGCTGCTGCGCGCGCTCGCGGGAACCGTTCCGCCCGCGAGGGGCGAGGTCCGGCTCGACGGCACCACGATCGAGGGCATCGCCCCGCGCGAGCTGGCCCGCCTGGTCGCCTCGGTACCCCAGAACACGGCGCTGACCTTCGCGTTCACCGCAACCGAGGTCGTCCTCATGGGCCGCCATGCCCACCTCGGGCGGTTCGCGGTCGAGGGCGACCGCGACCTGCTGATCACCACCGAGGCACTGCACCGCACCGGGATGGCGGGCTTCGCCGAGCGCGGCTTCCCCAGCCTGTCCGGTGGCGAACGGCAGCTCGTGCTGCTCGCCAAGGCCCTCGCCCAGCAGCCGCGCATCCTGCTGCTCGACGAGCCGATCTCGGCGCTGGACATCCGCCACCAGCTCGCGGTGCTCAGCCTCGTCGGCGAGCTCGTCGACACCGGGCTCGTCGCGGTCGCCGCGCTGCACGACCTCAACCTGGCCGCCCGGTTCTGCACCCGCCTGATCCTCATGGCCGGCGGCCGCGTCCTCGCCGACGGGCCACCCGACCAGGTGCTCACCCCCGACGCCCTGCGCACCGCCTACGGCGTCCGCGCACCGACCCCGACACCGACGCGCTCGTCGTCACCGCGCTCGCCGTCGACCCGAGCACCACCCGCCCACCGACTCCCGTCCGAGGAGGACTGCGTGAGGAAGCCACCGATCCTGATCGCCGGACTGGCGCTCGCCGCGCTGGCCGCCTGCGGCGCGCCTGCGACGACTCCGAGCGCGACCGCATCGTCCGCCGAGAGCTTCCCCCGCACCGTCGAGGTCGGCGGTGAACAGGTGCGGATCGAGGCCGAGCCGCAGCGGGTGATCGCGATCTCCACCGACGTCGGCGAGGTGGCGCTGCACCTCGTCGGCCCGGAACGGGTGATCGCCGCGCCCGCCTACCTGCAGGACCCGAACACGTCCTCGGTGCCCGACCTCGCCCGCCAGGTGGAGCACCCGCTGGCCTCCAGCGTCGGCGCCGACCCGGAGCAGTTCCTGTCCCTCGACCCCGACCTGGTGCTGCTCACCGCGACGCACGACACCGAGCAGGATGCCCTGGCGCTGCTGCGCCAGGCGGGCGTGCCTGCGGTGGGCATCCCCGAGACCTGGGCCGGGTTCGACGACTACCGGCGCAACGTGGAGATCCTCGGCCGCGCACTCGGCGCCGAGGACCGCGCGCAGGAGCTCGTCGCCGAACACGAGCGGCGGGTCAACGCTGTCACCGATGCCCTCGCCGGGCTGTCGGCCGAGGAGCGACCCGTCACCGCCGTGCTGCGGCTGTTCGACAGCGGCAGCCTGTACGTGCCCTCCCCCAGCACGATGAGCTACGCGGTGCTGGAAGCCGCGGGCGGTGAGAACGTCGCCGACGTGCTCGGGCTCACCGAGAGCGGCAAGGTCGACATCGAGCAGCTCGTGGCCGCCGCCCCGAGCCACATCGTCGTGCTCGACTCCACCGGCGAGGGCCGCGCCCGATTCGCGGAGATCCTCGGCCACCCGGGGATGGCGGCGGTGCCCGCGATCGCCGCCGATCGGGTGCTGGTGCTGCCGTCGAGCGAGGTGTCGTCGGGCACCGGCGGGGTCGCCGCGGTGGAGAAGATCGCGGCCTGGCTGCACCCCGAGCTGGTCGAGGCCCCGGAGAACCCGCGGTGAGCGCCGCGACGACGACCCCGGCCGCGACCCGCGCCGAGGTCGAGCTGATGGCCCACCTGATCCGGCGTGCCGGGTTCGGCGCGCGCCGCGACGAGCTCGACACCTACTGCGCCGCCGGGTACGAGGCCACCGTCGAGGCGCTGCTGAACCCGCAGCCCGACGCGTGCGACTACGGCGACTTCACCGACCACGATCTCGTCGACCGGTACTTCACCGCATCCTGGAGCGCCCGCGGCCCGGGCAACGCCCGCCCGCACTGGGGCTGGCGGATGCTCACCAGCCCGCGCCCGCTGGAGGAGAAGATCGCGCTGTTCTGGCACGGCGTGTTCGCCACCGGCGGCACCAAGTTCCCCCTGTCCGGCGTCGCGCAGCTCGAGCAGATCGACATGTTCCGCCGGTACGGGCTGGGCCGGTTCGAGACCCTGCTCGGGCAGCAGCTCTCGCGCGACCCGGCGATGCTGTACTGGCTCGACAACCAGCACAACCACCGGGACGCGCCGAACGAGAACTACGGCCGGGAGCTGCTCGAGCTGTTCTCCCTGGGCGTCGGCAACTACACAGAGGCCGACGTCAAGGCCGCCGCCCGCGCGTTCACCGGCTGGACGATCACCCCGATGCACTCGCTGAACTTCCTCGGCATCTTCCCGGTCCGGTTCGTCTACGACGCGACCGACCACGACGACGGTGAGAAGACCTTCCTCGGTTACACCGGGCGGTTCGACGGCGACGACATCGTCCGGATCCTCGCCGCGCACCCCGCCGCCGCCCGCTTCGTCTGCGGACGGCTGTACCGCTTCTTCGTCGCCGACACCCCCAACGAGGCCGAGATCGACCGGCTGGCCGGGGTGTTCACCGCGAGCGACGGCGAGATCCGCGCCGTGCTGCGGGCGATCTTCACCTCCCCGCACTTCGCCGCCCCCGCCGTGCGGTACCGGCGCGTCAAGAGCCCCGTCGAGCTGGTGTTCGGCACCGCCCGGCTGACCGACCGCTTTCCCCTCCCGCACCACGACGTCACCGTGCTGGGCTACGCCACGCACTACATGGGCCAGTCGCTGCTGAACCCGCCCAGCGTCGAGGGCTGGCACGACGGCGAGGAGTGGATCGACAGCGCCTGCCTGATGGAGCGGATCAACTTCGCCGCAGCCGAGATCGGCCGCCGCGACGCGCCAGGGATCCGCCGGATCCTCGACCGGGTCGCCGCCGCCGGGCCACGGCTGCCCCCGGACGCAATGGTCGACGCCTGCCTCGACGCCCTCGGCGCGCTGGCGGTGTCCGCGCGTACCCGCGCCGTCCTGGTCGAGCACGTCGGTGACGCGGTCGACGCCGCTGCCGAGCCCGACCGCGTCGTCACGCTGCTGCAGGCCGTCGTGGCGACCCCCGACTACCAGTACTGCTGAGGAGCGAGGATGAACGACACGAACCTGGTGGTCGTGCAGCTCTCCGGGGGCAACGACTACCTCAACACGCTGGTCCCGTACGCCGACGGTCGCTACTACGACTACCGGCCCACGATCGGCCTGCGCGGCGAGCAGATCCTGCCCCTCGACGAGCGCGTCGGCCTGCACGCGAGCCTCGCCCCGGTGAAGCGGCTCTACGACCAGGGCAAGGTCGCGATCGTCATGGGGTCGGCTACCCCGACTCCAGCCGGTCGCACTTCCGCTCGATGGACATCTGGCACACCGCGACCCCCGAGGCCTTCCGGCCGGAGGGCTGGCTGGGCAAGGCCGTCGCCGCGCTCGACCCGAGCGGCCGCAACCCGGTCACCGCGGTCAACTTCGGCCGCGGGCTGCCCTGCGCGCTCGCCTTCCCCGACGTCTCCGCCGCCTCGGTCGGGCAGCTCGCGAAGTACGGGCTGTTCACCGGGCTGCCCGACGCCGCCCGCGACCCCCTGCTCGACGTCGTCGAGCGGGTCTACTCGCCCGAGGCCTTCGACGATTGGGCGTCGCACCGGCTGCTCGGAACCGGCACCGCGGCCGCCCACGGCGCGGACCTGCTGAAGACGGCCGCGGCCGGCTACACCTCCGCCGTCGAGTATCCCGGCATCGGCTTCAACAAGATCTCCGAGCACCTGCAGGGCGTCGCGACGGTCATGTCGGGCGGGCTCGGGACGCGGATCTTCTACACCCAGCACGGAAGCTTCGACACCCACGGCGACGAGGTGGTCAACCACGCCCGGCTGTGGGACCGGTTCTCCGGCGGGCTCGAGGCGTTCCTGCGGGATCTGGACGGGCACGGGCTACGGGAGGACACCGTGCTGTTCGTGTTCTCCGAGTTCGGGCGCCGGATCCGGGAGAACAACGCCGGCACCGACCACGGCGCCGGTGGGATCGCGCTGCTCATCGGCGACCGGGTCCGGGGCGGCCTCTACGGGGACTATCCCTCGCTGGCCCCCTCCGACCAGGACGAGGGGGACGTCGCGGCGACCACCGACTTCCGGGCGGTGTACGCGTCGATCCTCGAGCAGTTCCTCGACGTCGACCCCGCCGACGTCCTCGACCGGCCCGGCTCCTTCGCCCGCCTGCCGCTGCGGAGGGCCTCGTGACCGCCACGGCGGCGGTCCGGCACGTGCACCGGCAGACCCTCGGCTTCGGGCAGTTCGTGCGCGGGCGCGGCTTCCATCTGCCCGTCGACGTCGCGGTGGACCGGGCCGGGCTGGTGCACGCGCTGAGCCGATCGTGCTCGTACAAGGAACGCGCGCCGCGGATCACGGTCGCCTCCCTGGACGAGCGGACCTGCCGCGAGATCGGCACGTTCGGCATCGAACCGGGCTGCCTGTTCGAGCCGACCGCACTGGCCATCGACGGCGAGGACCGTGTCTACGTCGCCGACGAGCACCTGCACACCGTCACCGTGTACGACCGCGACGGCGGGCTCGTGCGCCGATGGGGCGAACACGGCAGCACACCCGGCCGGCTCGACCGGCCAAGCGGCCTCGCGTTCGACGCGAACGGCGACCTGCACGTGGTCGACCACGTCAACGCCCGGGTGCAGCGCTTCACCGTCGAGGGCCGTTACCTGTCCGCGTTCGGCCGCCCGGGCTCGCGCCCCGGCGAGCTCGACCTTCCCTGGGGCATCGCCGCCGGCCCCGACGGCCACCTGTTCGTCAGCGACTGGCGCAACGACCGGGTGCAGCGCTTCGACGACGCCGGGCAGCTGCTCGACGTCATCGGCGCCGGGCTGCTGCTGCGGCCCGCCGGGCTCGCCGTCGCGGGTGACGGCACGCTCTACGTCGCCGACTGGGGCCACGACCGCGTGCAGGTGTTCGACCCCGACGGACGGCCGACCGAGACCCTCGCCGGCGACGCCACGCTGTCACGGTGGGCGCAGGAACACCTCACGACCTTCCCGAGCGTCGCGGCGATGCGCGACAAGGCCGATCGAGCCGAGGAGGAGCGGCTGTTCCGGCGGCCCAGCGGAATCACGACGACTCCGAACGGCCTCGTCCTGGTGGCCGACACCGGCCGGCACCGGGTCCAGGTGCTCGCCCGCGGCAGCTGACCCGGCCGCCCGGGGCTCCGCCCACGTCGCTCACCGGCGGGTGACCACCACGTACGGGGACCCGCGCCCGCTCACGGCCGCCCGGCGACCCGGTGCGGGTGCCGTTACCTGCCCGTCATCGCGGTTCGCGCGAGCGTAATCGCGGCTTCCTACCGTCGGTCCCGTGAGCAGGCGGGTGGTGGTGATCGGCAACGGGATGGTCGGTGCGCGGCTCGCCGACGAGGTCCGGCGCCGCGACCCGGACGGGACGCGCGTGCGGCTCACCGTGCTGGGCGCCGAGGCGCGTCCCGCGTACAACCGGTTACTGCTCTCCACCGTCCTCGCCGGCGGGCTGGCCCCGCGGGCGGTGGAGCTCCACCCCGCGGGCTGGGCCGTGCGGCGGCGGGTGGACCTGCGCACCGGGGTCGCGGCCACCGCGATCGACCGCGACCGGCGCCGGGTCCACACCGCCGACGGTCACACCGTCCGCTACGACGAGCTCGTCCTCGCCACCGGCAGCCGGTCGTGGCTGCCGCCCGTCGACGGGCTCGACGACGGGGCGGTCACCGCGTTCCGCGATCTCGACGACTGCGCGCGCATCCTCGCCCGAGCCCGGCCCGGCGCGCGGTTCGCGGTGCTCGGCGGGGGCCTGCTCGGCTGCGAGGCCGCCCGCGGGCTGGCCGCGCGGGGGGTGCGGGTCACCGTGCTGCATCCGATGGCGCATCTGATGGAACGCCAGCTCGACGCCGGCGCCGGGGCGGTGCTGGCCGCGGCGCTCGACCGGCTCGGCATCGAGGTGCGCCTCGCAGTGTCGGCCGCGGCCTGGGAACCGGGGGCCGGGGTGCGGCTGGCCGGCGGGGAGCTGGTGGCCGCCGACGCGCTCGTCGTCGCCGCCGGGGTCCGCGCCGAGACCGGGCTCGCGGTGGCGGCCGGGCTCGCGGTCGACCGCGGGGTTCTCGTCGACGACCGGCTCGCGACCTCCGACGCCAGGGTGCACGCCGTCGGCGACTGCGCGCAGCACCCCGGTGCGGTCGCCGGGTTAGTGCAGCCCGGCTGGGAGCAGGCCGCGGTGCTCGCCGACCTGCTCACCGGCGCGGTCCCCGCGCTCGCTACCGCGGAACCCCTACGGTCACCCGGCTCAAGGCCCGCGACGTCGACCTCGCCACCGTCGGCGACCCGGCGGCCGGCGGCGGCGAGGTGTTGCGGTTCGCCGACCCCGCGGGCGGGCGCTACGCGATGCTCGCGCTCGACGGCGACCGCGTCGTCGGCGGCGCGATGATCGGCCTGCCCGACGCGGCCGCGTCGATGATCCAGTTCTTCGACTCGGGCGCGCCTGCGCCGACCGACCGGCTCGCGCTGCTGTTCGGCCGGGCCCTGCCGGGGGCGACGCCGACGGCCGACCCGGGCCGCCTGCCCGCGTCCGCGGTCGTGTGCCGCTGCAACACCGTGACGAAGGGCGCGCTGGTCGCCGCCTGGCGCGCCGGCGCGCGCGAGGTCGCCGAGCTGGGCCGGGTGACGCGGGCGACCACCGGCTGCGGCAGCTGCGCCGAGGCCGTGCAGGGGATCTGCGGCTGGCTGGCCGAGTCCGACCCGCCCGCGCTCACACCGGTCCGCGCGGAGGGAGCCGCATGAGGGAGCTGGTCGTCGTCGGCGGGGGCATGGTCGGGCACCGGCTCGTGCAGGCGCTGCGCGAGCGGGACACGGCCGGGTGCTGGCGCGTCACGGTGCTGGCGGAGGAGGCGCGGCCGGCCTACGACCGGGTGGCGCTGTCCAGCTACGTCGACGGCGCCAGTGCCGAGGAGCTGACCCTGCCGGCCGTCGACGACCCGCTGGTGATCCGGCGGCTCGGTGACCCGGCGGTCACGCTGGACCGGGAACGGCGCCGGGTGCGCACCGCGAGCGGAGCCGAGCACGGCTACGACGCGCTGGTGCTGGCCACCGGTTCGGTGCCGTTCGTGCGCCGGTGCCGGGGCGGGACCTGCCCGGCTGCTTCGTCTACCGCACGCTCGACGATCTCGACGCGATCACGGCGGCGGCCGCGCGGGCGGTGGGGTCCCGCGCGGCCGGCCGCCGGTCGGCGGTGGTGGTCGGTGGCGGGCTGCTGGGGCTGGAGGCGGCGCGGGCGCTGCGTGCGCTGGGGCTGTCACCGCAGGTCGTCGAGATCGCGCCGCGGCTGATGCCGGTGCAGGTCGACGACGGCGGCGGCGCGCTGCTGCGCCGGCTCGTGGAGGCGCAGGGCGTGGCGGTGCGGTGCGGGGTGTCGGTCACCGCGATCGGCGAGCAACGCGGTCGGCTGGTGGGGCGGCTGTCGGACGGGGTGGAACTCGACGCCGACCTTGTCGTGTTCTCCGCGGGCATCCGGCCCGCCGACGCGCTCGCCCGCGCCGCCGGGCTGCCGCTCGGCGAGCGCGGCGGGGTCCTGGTGGACGCCCGGTGCCGGACCGGCGACGAGCACGTCTGGGCGGTCGGGGAGTGCGCCGCGCTGGAGGGCCGCACCTACGGGCTGGTGGCGCCGGGGTACGCGATGGCCGAGGTCGTCGCGGACCGGCTGCTCGGGGGCGATGCGGTGACGACGCCCGCGGACCTGGACACGTCGACACGGCTGAAGATGCTCGGCGTCGACGTCGCCAGCTTCGGCGACGCGCACGCCACCGCCCCCGGCGCGCTCGAGGTCGTCGTCGACGATCCGGTGGCCGGGACGTACGCCAAGGTCGTGGTGGGTCACGACGCGCGGACGCTGCTCGGCGGGGTGCTCGTCGGGGACGCGTCGCGGTACGCGAGCCTGCGCGCGCTGGTCGGGGCGGCACTGCCGGCGGACCCGGTCGCACTGATCGCGCCGGGCGGGGTGGAGCTCGGTACGGAGGCGCTGCCCGACACCGCGCAGGTCTGCACGTGCAACGCGGTGACGAAGGGCGCGCTGTGCGCGGCGATCCGCGCCGGCGCCCACGACGTGGCGGCGCTCAAGGCGGGCACCCGGGCCGGGACGAGCTGCGGGTCGTGCGTCCCACTGCTGCGGACGCTGCTGGCGGGCGCGGGCGTCGAGGTGCCGACGGCGCTCTGCGAGCACTTCGGGTTCTCCCGTGCCGAGCTGTTCGAGATCCTCGCCGGCAGCGGCATCCGGACGTTCTCCGAGCTCGTGCAGCGGCACGGCACCGGGCGGGGCTGCGAGGTCTGCAAGCCGGCGGTGGCGTCGATCCTCGCGTCGCTGGGGGCCGGCCACGTGCTCGCCGGCGAGCAGGCCGCGCTGCAGGACACCAACGACCACTTCCTCGCCAACCTGCAGCGGGGCGGCACCTATTCGGTGGTCCCGCGGATCCCGGGCGGGGAGGTGACACCGGCCGGGCTGATCACGATCGGGGAGGTCGCCCGCGACTTCGGGCTCTACACGAAGATCACCGGCGGGCAGCGGATCGACCTGTTCGGCGCTCGCGTCGAGCAGCTGCCGGCGATCTGGCGGCGGCTGGTGGACGCCGGGTTCGAGTCCGGGCACGCGTACGGCAAGGCACTGCGGACGGTGAAGTCGTGCGTCGGGACGACGTGGTGCCGCTACGGGCAGCAGGATTCCGTCGGCCTGGCGGTCGAGCTGGAGCTGCGCTATCGCGGGCTCCGCGCGCCGCACAAGATCAAGGCGGCGGTGTCGGGGTGCGCGCGGGAGTGTGCGGAGGCCCGCTCGAAGGACTTCGGGATCATCGCCACCGAGTCCGGCTGGAACCTCTACGTCGGCGGCAACGGCGGGTTCACCCCGCGGCACGCCGACCTGCTCGTCTCCGACGTCGACACCGCCACCTTGATCAGGATCGTCGACCGGTTCCTCGTGTTCTACATCCGCACCGCCGACCGCCTGCAGCGCACCGCGCGGTGGATCGAGGCGATGGACGGCGGGCTCGACCACCTGCGCGCCGTCGTCGTCGACGACGACCTGGGCATCTGCGCCGACCTGGAGGCCGCGATGGACTCGCACGTCGAGGGGTATGCCGACGAGTGGCGGGGCGTGCTGGACGATCCCGAGAAGCTCGCGCGGTTCGTCTCCTTCGTCAACGCGCCGGACGCACCCGACCCGACCATCTCGTTCGGCACCGAGCGCGGGCAGCCGGTGCCGGTGTCGCTGGGGCTGCCGGAGGTGGCGCGGTGACGGCCTTCGCGGCCGGGCCGCGGTGGGAGGCGGTGTGCCGCTACGCGCGGCTCCAGCCCGAGCGCGGCGTGGCGGCCCTCCTGGGCGAGCACCAGGTGGCACTGTTCCGGACGTTCGACGGTCGGGTGCACGCCCTCGGCAACATCGACCCGTTCTCCGGATCGGCGGTGCTGTCGCGGGGCATCGTCGGCGACCGGGCCGGGGTGCCCACCGTTGCGTCACCGGTGTACAAGCAGGTGTTCTCCCTCGTGGACGGGCGCTGCCTGGACGATCCGGCGGTCGGCGTGCCGGTGTACCCCGTGGCGATCGTCATGGGGTGGGTGCGGGTCGGCCTGCCGTGACGGTGTCCGGGATCGTTGCGGACGTGCCGCCGCTGGCCGGCTTCACCATCGGCGTCACGGCGGCGCGCCGCGCCGGGGAGCTCGCCGCGATGCTGGAGCGGCGGGGTGCGGTGGTGCGGCACGCGCCGGCGATCCGGCTCGTCCCGCTCGCCGACGACGCCGACCTGCTCGCCGCCACCCGCGACCTCGTCGCCCGCCCGCCCGACATCACGGTCGTGACGACGGGGATCGGCTTCCGCGGTTGGGTGGAGGCCGCGGACGGGTGGGGCCTGGGCGAGGACCTGCTGTGCGCCCTGGGCAGCGGCGTCCTCGTCGCGCGCGGGCCCAAGGCGCGCGGCGCGATCCGCGCGTCGGGGCTGGTGGACGCCGAGTGGAGGGCCACCGTGCCGGCGCCGTCCGGGGTGGCGCGGCCGGCGGAGTCGTCCGCGGAGGTGCTGGACCACCTGCTGGGCCGCGGCGTCGAGGGCCTGCGGATCGCGGTGCAGCTGCACGGCGAGCCCCTGCCCGAGGTCGTCGAGGCGCTGAGGGGGGCCGGCGCCGACGTCGTCGAGGTGCCGGTGTACCGGTGGCTGCCGCCGGCCGACGTCGCCGCGCTGGACCGGCTCACCGACGCGGTGCTGGGCGGCGGCGTCGACGTCCTCGCGTTCACCAGTGCCCTCGCCGCGACCAGCGTGCTGGCCAGGGCCCGCGAGCGCGGGCGGCGCGAGGACCTGCTCGGCGCGCTGCGCGGACCGGTCCTCGCGCTGTGCGTCGGACCGGTGACGGCCGCGCCGCTGGAGTCGCTCGGCGTCCCGACCGTGCAGCCGACGCGGTCGCGGCTGGGGGCGATGGTGCGGCGGCTGGAGTCGGAGCTGCCCCGGCGGGCGAGCCGGCTCCCGGTCGCCGGGCGTTCCCTGGAGCTACGGGGGCACGCGGTACTGGTGGACGGGGTGCTGCGGCCGGTGTCGCCCGCGGGGATGGCGCTGCTGCGGGCGCTGGCCCGCCGGCCCGGGCGGGTCGTCGCGCGGGCCGAGCTGCTGCGAGCGCTGCCCGGGGCCGGCGGCGA
This sequence comes from Pseudonocardia sp., assembly GCA_035540535.1. Taxonomy (GTDB): domain Bacteria; phylum Actinomycetota; class Actinomycetes; order Mycobacteriales; family Pseudonocardiaceae; genus Pseudonocardia. Next base: position 30,107 of record DATLGI010000094.1, on the reverse strand, counting down.
CGGGCACGCGGTGGAGACGGCCGTCGCGCGGCTGCGGGCCGCTCTGGGGGTGCCGCGGCTGGTGCAGACGGTGGTGAAGCGCGGGTACCGGCTGGCGGTGGATCCCGCGGGCCGGCACGACCCGGACGGGGACGGCCGGTGAGGACGCCGCTCGTGCTGGTCGCGCACGGCAGCCGGGACACCGCCGCCGACGCCTGCATGCGGTCGATCGCGCGGGCCGTCCGGGCCGCGCTGCCGGACGTGGTGGTCCGGGTCGGGTACGTCGACGTGCGGGCGCCTTCGGTCGCCGACGCGGTGGCGGGCCTGCCGGGCGCGGTGGTCGTCCCGGCGTTCCTGGCGAGCGGGTACCACGTGCGGGCGGACCTGCCGGCGCAGCTGGCGGCGGTACCCGCCGGCGATCCGACCGGTCCTGCGGTGGGGCCGCCGCGCGCCGCGGCGAGGCGGGTCGGTGTCCCGGCTCCCGGCGGCGGACCCGCGGCCGGCGAGCCCGGACGCTTCTCGGGTGACGGCGCCGCGCGGTGGACGGTGACGCCGGCGCTCGGGCCCGACCCGCTGCTCGTCGCGGCCGCGGTGGACCGGCTCGCGCGGGCCGGCCTGCGTCGGGGCGACGTCGTGGTGCTCGCGGCCGCGGGATCGGCCGATCCGGCGGCGCTCGGCGAGGTCGGGCAGGCGGGGCGGCTGCTCGGGGCCGCGCTGGACCGGCGCGTGCGCGTCGGCTTCGCGGCCGGCGCAGCGCCGCGCGTCGACGCGCTGGTGGCCGGCCTGCGCGCCGCGGGCGGGCGGCGGGTGGCCGTGGCGTCCTGGCTGCTGGCGCCGGGGGTGTTCCAGGGGCGGCTCGCCGCCTCGGGGGCGGACGTCGTGGCCGCGCCGCTGGGTGCGCACCCGGCCGTCGTCGAGGCGATCGTCTCCCGGTACCGAACGTCCGAGCCGCGACGCGGTTCCCGGGTCCCGCAGACCGCGGTGTGGCTCCGAGGTGCGGTCTCAGCGGCGGGGTAGGCGGCCCTCGACCAGGAACACGCCCTCCGCGCGCAGCCGCGCGGACTGCTCGGCGGCGATGTTCGGGGCGCAGGTGCCGTCGGCGCGCAGCACGCGGTGCCAGGGCAGGTCGTGGCCGTCCTCGGCGAGGATCCGCCCGACCAGCCGGGCGGAGCGCAGGCCGGCCAGCGCGGCCACCTCGCCGTAGCTGCGGACCTCGCCGGCCGGGATCGCCGCGACCACCGCCCGCACCCGCTCGACGGTCTGCTCGTCCACGGCTACCCGCAGAACCCGCGGATCAGGGCGGCGACCTCGGCCGGCCGTTCCAGGTAGACCATGTGACCGGCGTCCACCTCGGCGACGGTGAGGTGCTCGCCGAGCGCGGCGCGACAGGCGTCGACCCAGGCCAGTGCCACGTAGTCGGCCTGCTTGCCCGGCACCAGCAGCGTCGGCAGGCCCGCCGGCGGGACGCGCGCGGGACGGGCCATCTCGCTCCACGCGGCGACGACGGCGGAGCGGCAGTAGCGGTAGCGCCAGCGGTCGCCGTCGCGGACGAGGTGGGCGGTGAGCTCCGCCTCGACGAGGTCGTCGGCGACGCCGGCCCAGCGCCCCGCCCGGTCGGCGCGGGCGGCGGCGAGATCGGCGTACGACTCGTCGGCCCGGCTCTGCTCGGCGGTCTCCAGCATGTCCTGCGGGTCGAGGCCGATGGCCGGGTCGAGCAGCACGAGGCGCTCGACGCGCGGACGCAGCGCGTGCGCCAGGTGCACCGCGATCGCGGCGCCGAACGAGTGGCCGAGCAGCGTGAACCGGCGGAGGGCGAGCCGGTCGGCGACCGCCGTGAGATCGGCGACGTGCTGCTCGATGCCCCACGGTGGGGTCCAGGGGGAGTGCCCGTGCCCGCGCAGGTCGACGGCGAGCCAGCGCAGGTGCGGCAGTTCGGCGGTGAGCACGCGCCAGCGCTGCGCGTGCCCGGTGACGCCGTGCAGGGCGAGGACGGGTGGGCCGTCGTCGGGACCGGTGGCGACCAGGTTCAGCGCTTCGGGCACGCGGTCATCGTGCCACCGGCCGCCCGGCCCGGTCCGTTGAACTGGCCGAGCACGGCCGCACACGAGCCGGCTGCACGGCACGTGCCGTGCAGCTCGTGTGCCGTGGCCGCGAGATGTGTGCGGCGCGCCGGGCGGCGGGGGTGCCGGCCGCAGTGGGCGCCGAGGTGGGTCGCCGGACCGTCGGGGTGGCGTGATTGCATCGCCCGGTGGCTCGCTCCGATCGTTCCCCGGTACCGCCCGGGCTCGTGCGCCGCGCCCCGGCGCCGGTTCGGGTGCCGGTGTGGGAGGAGGCGGCCCGGCGGGTGCTGGAGCACGCGTCCGGGCCGCTGCGGGTACTGGGTGGACCGGGTACGGGCAAGACGGCGCTGCTGCTGGCGTGCGTCGCCGCGCGGGTGCGGGCCGGCGTGGATCCGGGGCGGGTGCTGCTGCTGGTCGGCAGCCGGCGGGCGGCGGGGGAGCTGCGGGACCGGCTCACCGGGCTGCTGCGCGGGCCCGACGCGGACGGGGACGCCGGGCGGACCGTGCGCGAGACGCCGGTGCGCACCGTGCACTCCTACGCGTTCGGTGTGCTGCGCCTGCACGCCGCGCGGCACGGGGACCCGCCACCGCGGCTGCTCGCCGGGGCCGAGCAGGACGCCGTCGTCCGGGACCTGCTGGCCGGCGAGCTGGCCGGCGACGTTGCGGGCTCCGGTTGGCCGGTCGCCGTGCGCCCGGCGCTGCCGCTGCCGGGGTTCGCCGCGGAGCTGCGCGAGCTGCTGGCGCGGGCCGCGGAGCGCGGGTTGGGCCCGGACGAGCTGGTCGCGGTCGGCGAGGAGAACGGCGTGCCGGAGTGGGTGGCCGCCGGGCGGTTCTTCGCGCGCTACGAGCAGGTGGTGCTGCTGCGCGGGGCCGCCGGGCGGGGCGCCCCGCAGGCCACGGCGCCGGCGCTGGACGCGGCGGAGCTGGTGGCCGCGGCTCTGGACGCGCTCGCCTCGGACCGCGACCTGCTGGCCGCGGAGCGCCACCGGGTGCGGCACCTGCTCGTCGACGACGCGCAGGACCTCGACCCCCAGCAGATGGAGCTCGTGCGGGCGCTGGGCGCCACCGCGCGGACCACGCTGCTCGCCGGCGACCCCGACCAGGCGGTCCTCGCGTTCCGCGGCGCCGACCCCGGCGGGCTCGCCGCGGTGGACGCGCCCACCGTGGTGCTGCGCGCCGACCACCGCGGGGCCCCGGCGATCCGGGTGGCCGCCGCCCGGGTGGCGGCACGGCTGCCCGGAGCAGGGCCGGGGCGCGCGCGGACGGCGCCGCGCGCGGGCGGGCCGGGCCCGGATGAGAGCACGGGCGGGCCGAGCGGTCCGGGTCGGTCCCACCGGGCGGGCGGTGCCGCCGGCCCCGGAACGGGTGACGGCGGCGGGACCGGCTCCGGCGTCGCCCCCGAGGACGGGACGGTCCTGGTGCGGGTGTTCGGCTCCGCCGCGCAGGAGGCGGCGTGGATCGCCGACCGGCTCCGCCGGGCCCACCTCACCGGCGGCGTCGCGTGGTCGCAGATGGCGGTGCTGGCGCGGTCGGCCCGCCGGGCCCTGCCCGCGCTGCGCCGCGCGCTGCTCGCCGCGGGCGTGCCGATCGCCGCTCCGGCCGACGAGCTGCCGCTGGCGCAGCGGCCCGCGGTCGCCCCGCTGCTGCTCGTCCTGCGCTGCGCGGCCCGGCCGGCGCTGATCGACGCCGACGCGGCCGCGGCGCTGCTCGCCTCGCCGCTCGGCGCCGCCGACCCGATGCGGATGCGCCGGTTGCGTCGCGGACTGCTTCGCCTGCACGCCGCCGGGAGCGGGAGCGGCACTCCGCCCGGACCCGGCCCGGGGGACGCCGGCCCGGCTGCCGGGGGCGCGGCGGGCGAGCGCGGCTCGGCGTGCGGCGGGGCGGGCTCCGGCGAGGGTGCCGAGCGTGCGGGCAGCGATCCGCTGCTCGTCGAGCTGCTGCGGGCGGCCGCCGAGGGCCGGCCGGACCCGCTCGTCGCGCTGCCCCGGCACGAGACGGCCCCGCTGCGCCGGGTCGGCGCGTTGCTGGCGATCGCCGGCGACGGGGTGCGCGACGGCGAGAGCGCCGAGGAGGTGCTCTGGCGGGTGTGGCAGGCCACCGGGCTCGCCGGCCGGTGGAGCGAGGCCGGCGCCCGGGGTGGGCCCGTCGGAGCGGCCGCCGACCGCGACCTCGACGCCGTCCTCGCCCTGTTCGACGCCGCGGCCCGCTACACCGATCGGCTCCCCGGAGCCGACGTCGCCGGCTTCGCGGAGTATCTCGCCGACCAGCAGCTGCCCGGGGAGTCGCTCGCGGCGCGGGCGCCGGAGGGGGAGGCGGTCGCGCTGCTCACGGCGCATGCCGCGCGCGGCCGGGAGTGGCGGGTCGTCGCGGTGCCGGGAGTGCAGGAGGGCAGCTGGCCGGACCTGCGGCTGCGCGGCAGCCTGCTCGGCACGGAACGGCTCGTCGACGTGCTCGGGGGCGTCGCCGCACCGGCGGACCCGGTGTCGCGCACGGCGCCGCTGCTCGCCGAGGAGCGGCGCCTGTTCTACGTCGCCTGCACCAGGGCGCGGGAGACGCTGCTGGTCACCGCGGTGCAGGGGGAGGACGAGCAGCCGTCGCGGTTCCTCGACGAGCTCGATCCCGTGGCCGCGGACCATGCCGAGCGCCCCGTGCACCGCCCCGGGCGGGCACTGGTGCTCGCCGAGCTCGTCGGGGAGCTGCGCCGCGCCGTCACGGCGCCGGCCGGCGACGGGACCCGGGACGGGCGGGAGCGGGCCGCCGCCCAGCTGGCCCGGCTGGCCGCCGCCGGTGTCCCGGGCGCGCACCCGGACGAGTGGTACGGCCTCGCCCCGGTGAGCTCGGAGGCACCGCTGCGCGCCCCCGAGGACGTCGTGCCGATCTCGCCGTCGGACGTGGAGCGGATCGCCCGCTGCCCGCTGCGCTGGGTGCTGGAGCGCCACGGCGGCGGCGACCCTGGCGCGCTCGCCGCCGTCACCGGCTCGCTGGTGCACGCGCTCGTGCAGGCCGGCGCCGCGGGTGCGGACGCCGCCGAGCTGGAGGGGGCGCTGCGCGCCGCGTGGGCGCGGCTCGACGCCGGCGCGCCCTGGTTCGGCCGGCGCGAGCTGGACCGGGTGCGGGCGATGCTGGCCGCCTTCGACGGGTGGGTGCGGGCCAGCCGCGCGGAGGGGCTGCGGCTGGTGGCGGTCGAGCAGCCGGTGCAGCTCGACCTGCCCGCCGAGGAGGGGCCGGGCGGGCGCGGTGCGGTGCGGCTGCGCGGGCGGGTGGACCGGCTGGAGATCGACGCGCAGGGCCGTCCCGTCGTCGTCGACGTCAAGACCGGGCGCACCGCGCCGGGCGCGCGGGCCGTGGCCGAGCACCCGCAGCTCGCCGTCTACCAGCTCGCCGCCGCGCTCGGCGCGTTCGACGACGTGCTGGGCGCCCCGGCCCCGGGCCCGGGCGGCGCGCGGCTGGTGTACGTCGCGGACCGGCGCGCCACCGGCGAGCCGAAGGAACCCGCCCAGCCTCCGCTCGACGACGGCGAGCTCGCCCGCTGGCAGGAGGAGGTGCGCGCCCGCGCGGCCGACACCGCCGGTGCCCGATTCACCGCCCGGGCCGCGAGCGACTGCGACCGTTGCCCCGTGCGCACGAGCTGCCCCGCCCAGGACGCGGGCCGTCCCGTCCCGGAGTAGCGGCGATGGACCTGACCCCGCGGGCGCTGGCCGTCGCGCTCGGCCTGCCGCCGCCGACCGACGAGCAGGCCGCCGTGATCGCCGCGCCCGCGCGGCCGGCGCTGGTGGTGGCCGGGGCCGGGGCGGGCAAGACCGAGACGATGGCCGCGCGCGTCGTCTGGCTCGTGGCCACCGGAGCGGTGCGCCCCGAGCAGGTGCTCGGCCTGACGTTCACCCGCAAGGCCGCCCAGCAGCTCGGCAGCCGGGTGCGGGCGCGGCTGCGCCGGCTCGCCGGGTCGCGGCTGCTCGACGAGATCGACCCGGGCGGGGCCACCCGCGCGGCGCTGCTCGCCGGTGAGCCCGCCGTGTCGACCTACCACGCCTACGCAGGCCGGCTGGTGGCCGAGCACGCCCTGCGCCTGCCCGCGGAGCCCGCCGCGCGGCTGCTGTCCCCGACCGCCGCCTGGCAGCTGGCGCACCGGGTCGTGACGAGCTGGGCCGGCGAGCTGGACGTCGAGGTGCAGCCGCCGACCGTCACCGCCTACCTGCTCGCGCTCGCCGGCGAGCTGGGAGAGCACCTCGTCGATCCCGATGATGTCGCCCGGCACGCGGAGGAGCTCGCCGCGGCGCTCGAGGCGGCCCCGCCGGGGAAGCGGCAGCGGGCCCAGCCGTCGCAGGGCTACCGGCGCTGGGTCGGCGCGCAGCGCGCGCGGGCGGCGCTGCTGCCGCTGGTGGCGGCCTACGCGCAGCGCAAGCGCGCCGAGCGGGTGCTCGACTTCGCCGACCAGCTCGCCGTCGCCGCCCGCGTCGCCGACGCCCATCCGGAGGTCGCCGCCGTCGAGCGCGCGACCTACCGCGCCGTGCTGCTCGACGAGTACCAGGACACCGGGCACTCCCAGCGGGTGCTGCTGCGCGCGCTGTTCGGCACGCCGCCCGGCCGGGCGCCGAGGCCCGACGGGCCCGCCGTCACCGCGGTCGGCGACCCCTGCCAGTCGATCTACGGCTGGCGCGGGGCGAGCGCGGGCAACCTCACCCGGTTCCGCACCGACTTCCCCGACGGCACCGGCGCGCCGGCCGACGTCCACGGGCTGCTCACCAGCTTCCGCAATCCCGCGGAGGTGCTCACCCTCGCCAACGTCGCCTCGGCCCCGCTGCGCCGGGGGGCGGTGCCGGTCGGGGAGCTGCGGCCCGCCGGCGGGCGGGAGGACGGCAGGACCCGGCCGGGCGACGTCCGGATCGCGCTGCTGCCCGACGTCGACGCCGAGCTGGACTGGACCGCCGACGCCGTCGCCGCGCTCTGGCGGGCCGCCGAGGCGGCGGGCGAGCCGGCACCGAGCTCGGCGGTGCTCGTCCGGCGCCGCGCCGACATGGACGCCGTCGCGTCGGCGCTGCGGGCGCGCGGCCTTCCGGTCGAGGTGGTCGGGCTGGGCGGTCTGGTGGCCACGCCGGAAGTGCGCGACCTGGTCAGCGCGTTGCGCCTGGTGGCCGATCCCCTCGCCGGTCCCGCCGCGGTGCGGCTGCTCACCGGCGCGCGCTGGCGCCTCGGCGTCGCCGACCTGGCCGCGCTGTGGCGCCGCGCCCGCGAGCTCGTGCCGCCCCTCCCGGCCCGGCGCGGGCCGCTCACCCCGGCCGAGCTCGCGCTCGGGGCGCTGCCCGGCGAGCAGGCCGAGCAGGCGGGCCTGGTCGACGCGCTGGACGATCCCGGCCCGGCCCGGCACTACTCCGCCGCCGGGTACGCGCGGATCCACCGGCTCGCGCGCGACCTCACCTGGCTGCGCTCGCGGGCGTCGGCGCCGCTGCCCGACCTCGTCGCCGACGCCGAGCGGCTGCTGCTGCTCGACGCCGAGACCGCCGCGCGGCCGGGCCCGGTCGGTCGGGCGCACCTCGACGCGTTCGCCGACGTCGTCGCCGAGTTCGCCGCCGGCGCCGCCGTGCCGACCCTGCCCGCGCTGCTCGACTACCTCGCGACCGCCGAGACGGCCGAGGACGGGCTCACCCCGGGCGAGGTCGAGGTGGCGCCGGACCGCGTGCAGGTGCTCACCGTGCACGCGGCGAAGGGCCTGGAGTGGGCGGTCGTCGCGGTGCCGCACCTGGTGGCGCAGGTGTTCCCGGGGCGCAGGCTCGGCGGGACGTGGCTCACCACGCCGGCGCAGCTGCCGGTGCCGCTGCGCGGGGACGCGCCCGACCTGCCGGCGTTCGCGCTGCCCGACGGCGGTGACCGCAAGGAGCTCGAGACGGCCGTCGGCGCGCACGACGACGCGCTGGAGCAGCGGCGCCTGGTCGAGGAGCGCCGGCTCTGGTACGTGGCGTTGACCCGCGCGGAGCGGGTGCTGCTGCTGTCCGGGCACCGGTGGGCGGCGACGGGGGAGAAGCCGAAGGCGCCGTCGGAGTTCCTGGTGGAGGCGCGCGACACGGCGGTGGCGACCGGGGCCGCCGTGGTGGAGCACTGGGCCGAGCCGCCCGGCGACGGCGCGGAGAACCCGCTCACCGCCCGCGAGCACACGGCGCGGTGGCCGGCCGATCCGCTGGGTGCCCGCTCGGTCGACGTGCACGCGGGCGCGGAGCTGGTCCGGGCGGCGCTGCGCCGGATCGACGACGCGCGCGCGGCCGACGCCGACCGGCGGGCCAGCGCGGCCGCCCCGGGAGCACAGCTGGAGTTGCCCGCAACGGACCGGGCCGACGTCGAACCGCACGGCCGAACCGATCCCGAGGGGTGGGCCGCCGACGTCGACGTCCTGCTCGCCGAGCGCGCCGCGGGCGCCGCCCGCCCGACGGTGGTGCTGCCGGCGCATCTGTCGGTGAGCAGGCTCGTCGAGCTGGCCGCCGACCCGGCGGGGCTCGCCGCCCGCCTGCGCCGCCCGCTGCCGCTGCCGCCGAACCCGCACGCGCGGCGGGGCACCGCCTTCCACGCCTGGCTGGAGCGGCGGTTCGGCGCCGCGCAGCTGCTCGACCTCGACGAGCTGCCCGGTGCGGCGGACGAGGGCGCGGTCGACGACGACGCGCTCGCCGAGCTGCAGCGGGCGTTCCTCGCGAGCGAGTGGGCCGAGCGGCGGCCGGTGGAGGTGGAGGTCCCGTTCGAGACGACGGTCGCGGGCATCGCCGTGCGCGGGCGGATGGACGCGGTGTTCGCCGACCCGGACGGCGGCTGGACGGTGGTCGACTGGAAGACCGGCGCCGTGCCCGACGCCTCCCGGCTGCCCGCGCTGTCGGTGCAGCTCAGCGTGTACCGGCTGGCCTGGGCGGCGTTGGCCGGGTGCCCGCAGGAGCGGGTGCGGGCGGCCTTCGTCTACGTCCGGGCCGGGGTGACGCTCCGCCCGGAGGCGATGACGCCCGGAGCCGGGAGCGGGCCGTCCGGCCTGCTCGGTGCCGCCGGGTTGCGGGCGCTCGTGGAGGGGGTGCCGGTGGCGGACTGAGCGAGCAGGTCCAGCACGAACCGGGCCCCGGCGGCGCGCTCGCGGGCGACCCGCAGCCGCTCCGGCGTCGGGGGCCCGCCGAGGTCGTCGAGGGGCAGCGACGACAGCCCGCAGAACAGCAGCATCTGCAGCGCGTGCGCGCGGCGCACCACCGGCTCGGGCACCGTGCACCCCTCGTCACGCAGGCCGCGGACGTACCCGGCGAGGCACGCCGGCTCGTTCGCGGCCAGCTCCGCGGCGGGGCGCTCGCCGAGCTGGAGCTCACCGATCAGCAGCTGGCCCAGGTCGAACCCGATGGGGGCCGGGCCCCAGAACCCGAAGTCGATGAGCACGAGCTCCGGTCGGGACGGGTCGACGAGCAGGTTGTTCGGGGTCGCGTCGCCGTGCGCGGGGAGGTGCGGCGCGGCGGACAGCTCGTCCACCAGCGCGGGCAGGTCGTCGGCCGCGGCGAGCAGGTCGCGGCGCAGCGCCGCGTCGAAGGCGCCGGCGACGAGCGGGTGGCGCCACACCTCGGGGTCGCGCAGGGCGGGCACCACCTGGTGGGCGACCCGGCCGTCGGCGTAGGCGCGGATCGTGCGCCGGCCGTCCGGGTCGGCGACCGACGCCAGCGGGCGCACCCGCCCGACCTCGCCGACCGGCTGCCGCCGGGCCTGGCGATGCCGCGCGCCCAGCAGGTACGCCGCGCGGGCCAGCGCCCGGGTGTCCCGGCGCGCGGGCACGGCGGGCACGTCCTGGAGCCAGATCGCGGTGGTGTCCTCGTCGAGGTGGTGATGGCCGGCAGGTCGTAGGGCACCACCTCGGCGCGGGACCCCAGCAGCGTCACCGACGGTACGCCGAGCCCGTCGGCGACCACCGCGGCGAGGCGGGCGTCCGGGATGTCGGCGGGTCCGAGGAGCGAGCGATCGTGCACGGCGACCGCGTGGTGGTAAAGCTGCTTGACCATGTGCTGATGGTAAAGTTGCTTTATGACTTCTGTCAACGCCGTTCCCGCGGCGGACGGGGTCCACGTCGCCGTGCTCATGGGCAGGCTCATGGAGCAGATCCGCGCCACCTTCGCGGGGGAGGACTGGGGCGGGTTGCGGCAGTCGCACTTCCGGTTGCTGTGGAACGTGCCGGCGGAGGGCATCCGGATCACCGACCTCGCGCGGCGGCTGAGGATGACCAAGCAGGCCGGTGGGCAGTTCGTCACCTTTCTCGAGGGCACCGGCCACGTGCGCACCGTGCGCGATCCGCAGGACCGCCGGGCCCGGGTGGTGCTGCGCACGCCGCGGGGGGACCGGACGGTCGCCGCGGTGGACGCCCGCATCCGCCGGATCGAGCGGGAGTGGGCGCAGCGGGTCGGCCCGCAGCGGTACGCGCAGTTCCGGGCGGTGCTGGCGGAGCTGGGTGCTGGCCCCGGCTGACGGGGGCAGGCCGTAGGGTTGCGCACCGTGGTGAGCACACGGCGGCGCCGGCCCGCCGTCGACCCGGCCCTGGTCGGGCCGGTCCGGATGCCCGACGTCGGCGTCGGTCCGATCGTGTCGCTGCTGCGGCGGCTCACGGTGGCGATCGGGGCGCTGTTCGCCGCCGCGCTGGTGGTCTGGCTGAACAACGACGACTACGTCGACGACAACGGCACCGAGGTCTCGTTCCTCGACGCGCTCTACTACTCCACGGTGTCGCTGTCCACCACCGGATACGGCGACATCACCCCGGTCACCGACCTGTCGCGGCTGCTCACGACCGTCGTCATCACGCCGCTGCGGCTGGTGTTCCTCATCGTGTTCGTCGGCACCACGGTGGAGCTGCTCACCGAGCGGTCCCGGCAATCCTTCCGGATCCAGCGCTGGAGGTCCCGCGTGCGCGACCACACCGTCGTCGTCGGCTACGGCACCAAGGGCCGCGCCGCGGTGGAGACGCTGCTCGGCGACGATGCCGAGCCCGAGGACATCGTCGTCGTCGACACCGACCGGTCCAATCTCGACGCCGCGTCCGCGCTCGGGCTGGTCACGGTCACCGGCAACGCCACGCGCTCGGCCGTGCTGCGCATCGCCGGGGTGCACCAGGCGGCCGCGCTGATCGTGGCCGTCAACCGCGACGACACCGCGGTGCTCGTGACGCTCACCGCCCGCGAGCTCGCGCCGCAGATCACCATCGTGGCTTCGGTGCGGGAGTCGGAGAACGTGCACCTGCTGCGGCAGTCGGGCGCGAACTCGGTGATCGTGTCGGCGGAGACCGCCGGTCGGCTGCTCGGCATGGCGACGACCACACCGAACGTCGTCGAGGTGGTGGAGGACCTGCTCACCCCCGACGCCGGGTTCGCGATCAGCGAGCGGCCGGTGGAGGAGTCGGAGGTGGGCGGGTCGCCGCGGCACCTGCCCGACATCGTGCTCGGCGTGGTGCGCGACAGCGAGCTCTTCCGCGTCGACGCCTCCGCCGTGGACGCGCTGGAGCGGGGCGACCGGTTGCTCTACGTCCGCAAGGCCAGCCTGCCCGACGACGACTAGCGCACGCGGTCACCCCGGCTCGCGGGGAGGGTGAGGGCGAAGGCGGCGCCCCGGCCGTCCGGCGGATCGACGCAGCGCAGGTCGCCGCCGTGCGCCCGCGCGATGCCGCGGGCGATCGCCAGCCCCAGGCCCGCGCCGCCGGCGTCGGCCGAGCGGGCGTCGTCGAGCCGGACGAGCCGGTCGAAGATTCGCTCGCGGTCGGCCGGCGGCACCCCCGCCCCGGTGTCGGTCACCAGCACGGCCGGACCCGGACCCACCCGCACGGTGATCCGCCCGCCCGGCGGCGCGTGCCGGCGGGCGTTGTCCAGCAGGTTCGCCAGCACCTGGCCGAGGCGGGCCGCGTCACCCGGCACCGTCACCGTGTCACCGGTGACGGCGACCTCCCGGTCCGGTGCGAGCAGCCGCACCCGCTCGGCCTCGCCGCGGGCCACCGCGAGCAGGTCGACGGGTTCGCGGCGCAGCTCCAGCCCGGCGTCGAGGCGGGCGAGCACGAGCAGGTCGTCGACGAGCCGACCGGCGCGGCGCGACTCGCGCAGCAGCAGCAGGTGCAGCCGGTCGCGCTCCTCGACCTCGAGCTCCGGCGCGACCGCCGCCTCCGCCGCGGCCTGCACCCCGGCCAGCGGGGTGCGCAGCTCGTGCGCGGCGTCGGCGACGAACCGGCGCGTCCGGGCCTCCGAGGTCCGCGCCGTCGCCTCGGCCGCCCTGGCCTGCCGTTCGGCGCCCTCCAGCGCGTCGAGCATCCCGTCGAACGCCTCGGCCGCGCGGCCCAGCTCCGTGTCGGTGCGCGAGGGGGCGAGGCGCCGCCCGCGGTCGCCGCGGGTGATCGAGCGCGCGACGCCGGTGAGCGCGTCGAGCGGCGCGAGCGCGAGCCGAGCCGTCGCCAGCATCACCAGCCCGGCGACCGCCAGCGCGGCGATGCTGAGCAGGAACAAGGTACGGCGCAACCGCTGCCGCGCGGCGGTGACGGCGACGTCGCTCGCGACGAGGGTGAGCTCCGCCCCGCCGGCCAGCTCCGCCCGCAGCGTCTCAGGCCCACGCGCCCCGCGGCCCTCCGGCGGCAGCCGCGGCCCGCCGCGCCGCCCGCTCCCGTGCACCGTCCCGTCCGCCTCGACGACCACCGCCCGGATCCCCGGCGCCTCGATCCGGCGCACGAGCTCGTCCGGGTCCGTGCCGTCGGCGGCGAGCTCGACGGCGAGGCCGGCACGGGTGCCGAGGTCCGCGCGCAGGTCCGCGCGGGACTGCGCGGCGAACAGCACGTCGGTGAGCACCCCGACGGCCAGCAGCACCGCCGCCAGCACGGCCAGCCCCGAGACGGTGACGCGCCGGCGCAGCGAGCCGGTGCGCAGGCCGGTCACGGCGGCCCGTCGGCGCGCAGGACGTAGCCCAGCCCGCGGACGGTGTGCACCAGCCGCGGCTCGCCGAGCTTGCGCCGCAGCGCCGAGACGTGCACCTCCACCAGGTTCGGGTCGTACTCGGTGTACCCCCACACGCGGGTGAGGATCTGCGCCTTGCCCACCACCCGCCCGCGCTGCGCGGCGAGGTAGTCGAGCAGGCGCAGCTCGGTGGCGGTCAGCTCGATCGGCACGCCGGCGCGCACGACGGCGCCGGCCGCCGCGTCGATCAGCAGGTCCCCGACCTCGACGACGCTCGGCGTGCGGCCCGTCCGGCGCAGCACCGCGGTGACCCGCGCGACGAGCTCGGCCAGCGCGAACGGCTTGACGACGTAGTCGTCGGCGCCGCCGTGCAGCCCGCGCAGCCGGTCGTCCACGGCGTCACGGGCGGTGAGCATGACGACGCCGGCGTCGCTGCTGCGGCGGACCACGTCGAGCAGCGCGAAGCCGTCGCGACCGGGCAGCATCACGTCGAGGACGACCAGGTCGGGGCGGAAGGTGCTGAGGTCCTGCTCGAGCGTGCGGCCGTCGACCCGGCCCGTGGTGCCGTAGCCGGCCTCGCGCAGCCCGGCCAGCACGGCGGCGCGGATGGCCTCCGCGTCCTCCACCACCAGCACCCGCGCGGTCACCGGGCCATTCTGCGGGTCCGGCGCTGAAGTTCCGCTGAAGGCGTCGCCCGGCTTCAGCTTCCGCACAGGTGGCGCGCTCAGGGTCGGCGGGGAAGCACCCCGAGCCCGGAGGACCTGATGAGCACCCCCACCGATCCGCCCACCACCACCCTGCCCGCGCGCCGCCGATGGTGGCGGCCGCGCGGCCGCGGCGCCGTCGTCGGCGCGGCCGTCCTCGCGCTGCTGGTCGTCGCCGGCGTCGTCGCCGCGTTCGTGCTGCCCGGGCCGGGCGGGCCACGGGACCGGGGCCACGGCGACCGTGGCGGCCCGGACCTCTCGCTCAGCGCGGGGCTCGGTCCGGTCGACGACGGCGCCTTCGGCGGGCGCGGCCGGCACGGCGGGGGCGGGCCGTTCGACCGGCTCGGCGCCGACACGCTGGTGGCGGGCACGGTCACCGCGGTCGGCGAGGACACCCTGACCGTCGCCCCCGACAGCGGCGCACCCCGCACCCTGCGCACCGGCGGCGACACCAGCGTCCGCGGCGCCGGCAACGCGGCCCTCGGCGACCTGCAGGCCGGCGAGCGGGTGCTGGTCCGCGTGCGGGGCACGGGCGCGGCGGCGACGGCGGTCGCGGTGTGGGCACCGCAGGCGCAGGTCGTCGGCACCGTGACGGCCCTGACCGGCGACACGGCCACCGTCGTCGGCGTAAACGGGCTGACGGTCACCGCCGACCTCGCCGCGCCCGCGCAGCGCCCCGCGGTCGGTGACCTGGTGGTGCTCACCGGCGCGGTGGCCGACGGTCGGACGCTGGTCGCCGACGGCGTCCGGGTGCTCGGGGCAGGGGTAGTTTCGACCCGTGCGGGTGGCGACGTGGAACGTGAACTCGGCCCTGTCCCGGCTGCCTCGGCTGCTGCCGTGGCTCGACGAGCGGGCCCCCGACGTGGTGTGCCTGCAGGAGACCAAGCTGGCCGACGCCGCGTTCGACGACGCCTTCGCCGGCCCGCTCGCCGAGCGCGGCTACGCCGTGGCGCACCACGGCGAGGGGCGGTGGAACGGGGTGGCGCTGCTGTCGCGGGTGGGGCTCGACGACGTCGAGCGCGGGCTGCCCGACGAGCCGCGCTTCCCGACGCCCGACGCGCCCGCCGAGGCCCGCGCGGTCACCGCCACCTGCGGCGGCCTGCGCGTCACCTCGGTCTACGTCCCCAACGGGCGCACTCCCGACGACCCGCACTACGCCTACAAGCTGGAGTGGCTGGCCGCGCTGCACGCGAGCGTGGCGAAGGCCGACCCGGCGACGGCGCTGGTCTGCGGGGACATGAACATCGCCCCGACCGACGACGACCTGTGGGACCCGGCGCTGTTCGTGCACTCGACCCACGTCACCCCCGCCGAGCGGGCCGCGCTCGCCGGGCTGGCCGAGCTCGGGTTGCGCGACGTCGTGCGGGACCGCTGGCCCGGCGAGCGGGTCTTCACCTACTGGGACTACCGCGCCGGCCGGTTCCACCAGGATCTCGGCATGCGCATCGACCTCGTTCTCGCCGGCGCGGAGCCGGCGGGCCGCGTGGCGGCGGCGTGGGTGGACCGCAAGGCGCGCAAGGGCACGGGTCCCAGCGACCACGCACCGGTGATCGTCGACCTCGACGAGGCCCCGGACGGCGACTGCGGCCCCGTCGTGCCCCCGCCGTCCACGCCGAGGAAGCTGCCGCACCGGGGTTGAGGCGCAGCGTCCCGGGTACGTGCCGGCGTGACGACACTGCTGAGCCGCGAGATCACCGTCGACGACCCCCGCACCGGCGAGCCGGTCTCCCGGGTGCCGGTGGCCACCGAGGAGCGGTGTGCCGAGGCGGTCCGGGCGGCGCGGGCGGCCGCGCCGGGCTGGGCCCGCACCCCCGCGGCGGAACGCGGCGCCGCGCTGCACGCCGCCGCGGAGGCCGTCCGCGCGGCCGCCGACGAGCTCGCCGAGCTGAACACCCGCGAGACCGGCAAGCTCCGCGACGACTCCCGCGGCGGGGTGGACGCGGGCATCGGCACCCTGGTGCAGTACGCCGAGCTGGGCCCGGTGCACCGCGGGCGCACCCTGCACGGCGGCTGGGCGGCCGCCGACCTCATGGTCCCGGAGCCGCGCGGGGTGGTCGCGGTGATCACGCCGTGGAACGACCCGGTGGCGATCGCCGCGGGCCTGATCGGCGCCGCGCTGGCCACCGGGAACACGGTGGTGCACAAGCCCAGCGAGCGCTGCCCGGCCACCGGGCGGCGGTTCGCCGAGCTCCTCGCGGCACACCTGCCGGCGGGCGTGCTGGAGATCGTCGACGGCGACGGCCCGGTCGGCGCCGCGCTCGCCGGCGCCGCCGTCGACGTCGTGGCGCACGTGGGCGGCAGCGCCGCCGGGCGGGCGATCGCGCAGGCGGGCGCGCGCACCGGCGCGCACGTGCTGCGGGAGAACGGCGGCAACGACGCCCTGATCGTCGACGCGGGCGTCGATCCGGTGTGGGCGGCGGCGCAGGCCGCGCTCGGGTCGTTCGCCAACGCCGGGCAGATCTGCGTGTCGGTGGAGCGGGTGCTGGTGCACGAGGGGGTCGCCGGGACGTTCCTCGCGGCGCTGGAGCGCGAGGCGGCGAAGTGGGCGGAGCGGATCGGGCCGCTGGTCGACCGGCGCCACCGCGAGCACGTGCACGGCCACGTCGAGGCCGCCCGGCGCGCCGGGGCCGAGGTCCGCGCCGGCGGTGCCGTGCCCGACGGTCCGGGCGCGTTCTACCCGCCGACGGTGCTCGCCGGCGTCACCGCGGACACCGACGTCTGGCGCGAGGAGACGTTCGGGCCGGTCGCGCCCGTGCGGGTGGTGGCCGACTTCGGCGCGGCGCTGGGCGCGGCCGCCGACGACGACCACGGCCTCGCCGCGACGGTCCTCACCGCCGACATGGCACACGCGCAGCGCGCGTGGCGGGAGCTGCCCGTGGGCACGGTCAAGGTCAACGATGTGTTCGGCGGCGCGCCGGGCGGGGCCGCGCAGCCGCGGCGGCGCAGCGGCTCGGGCTACGGGTACGGCCCGGAACTGCTCGACGAGATGACGACGACGAAGGTCGTGCACCTGGCCCCGCCGCCACGCTGAGTGTCCGCGGTACCCCGTCGTGGGTCGGGGGATGCGCGCGGTGCCGGGCCCGGGCATCGTGCCCTTCGTCCGTCCGTCCGTCCGGCCCCGGTACCGGGAGGATCCCGTGACCCGTCCGCTCCGCACCGTCGTCGCCGCGATCACGGTGGCCCTCGCCGTCGCGGCACCGACCGCCTGCTCGCCGGCGCCACCCCCGGGGGAGGGCTCGCCGGCGCAGTCGGCGGCCGCGTCCGGTGGCCCCTCGCCGGCACCCGGCGGGGTGGCGACGGTGGAGCAGCGAGGTCTGGTCGGCGGGGCGCACCGGGGCGCGCTGGCCCTCGTCGCGCTCGGCTCGCTCGCGCAGGAGCGGGGCGCCGGGCAGGACGTCCGCGGGCTGGGCGGCGAGGTCGCCGGGGCCGGCCGCGCGATCGACGAGCAGGTGCGGGCATTCGCGACGGAGCGGGGGATCGTCCTCGGGGACCAGATCGACGCGCAGACGCAGGCGATGCTCGAGGACCTGCAGGCCCGCGCCGGCGGGCCGTTCGACCAGGCGTGGCTGCGCGCCGTGCTCGACCTGCAGCAGCAGGCGCGCGCCCCAGCCGAGGCCGTCCTCGCCGCGCCGGACGCGTCGCGGGAGCTGAAGGACACGATGCGCGACGGGCTCGCCCGGCTCGACGCCGCGGTCGCCCGGCTTCAGACCGCCGCCGAGTCCACCGGTACGCAGAGGCCGACCTGCCGACCGAGGTGTTCGCGACCGGTGGCCCGCCCGGTCTGGTGCTGATCACCTGCGGCGGCCAGTTCGATCCCGTCGCCCGGCACTACGCCGACGACGTCGTGGTGTCCGCCGTGCCCGAGAGTTGACGTGCGGCCACCGGTGGGACATCGGCGGCAGGCGTCGTGGCAACCTTGTCGGCCGTGAACACCTCCGCCGCGTCCGTGCCGCACCCGCCCGAGGCGGCCGCCGTCCGCGAGGCGGCGCAGCGCGCCGCCGCGGCCGCACCGGCCGTCCGGGCCGCCGGCGGGGACGCGATCGACGACGCCCTGCGCACCGCCGCGATGCTGCTGCGCGAGCGGGCCGGCGAGCTGCTCGCCGCCAACGCGGCCGACGTCGAGGCCGCCGAGCGGGACGGCATGGCCGCCGGCCTGCTCGACCGCCTGCGGCTGGGTCCGGAGCGCCTCGACGACATCGCCCACCAGCTCGAGGTGCTCGCCGGCACGCCGGAGTCGCCGCGGGAGCGGGAGATCCGCACCCTGCCCACCGGCGAGCGGGTGTTCGAGCGCCGCGTGCCCGTCGGCGTCATCGGGGCGGTGTTCGAGGCGCGTCCGAACGTCACGGTCGACGTCGCCTCGCAGGTGCTCAAGGCCCGCAGCGCCGCGGTGCTGCGCACCGGCTCGGCCGCGCTCGGCAGCGCCCGGGCCCTGGTGGACCTGGCGATCGGGCCCGCCCTGGACCGCCACGGCATCCCCGCCGACGCCGTGCAGCTCGTCCCCACCCCCGGGCACGCGGGCGCCGAGGCGATGGTCGGGCTGCCCGACCTCGTCCCGCTCGTCGTGGTCCGCGGCAGCGGCGAGGTCACCCGGCGGCTGTCCGCGCTCGGCGCCGCCGCCGGCACCCGCGTCCTCGCGCACGCCGACGGCGGCGGCGTCCTCTACCTCGACGCCAGCGCCGACGAGGCACTGGCCGCCCGGCTGGTGCACGACGGCACCGACCGGCTCGGCGTCTGCAACCGGCTCAACCTGCTGCTCCTCGACCGCCCCGCCTACGCGCGGCTCTGGCCCGTCGCCGAGCGGGTGCTGCGCGAGCGCGGCATCGTCCCGTCGCTGCCACCGCACGACCACCCGCTCGGCCACGAGTGGGCACTGGACGCCGGCGCGGAGGCCCACGTCACCGTCGCGCAGGTGGACGGGCCGGTGGACGCCGCGACCGTCGCGATCCGGGAGACCTCCGGCCTGGCCGCCACCGTCTGCGCGACCGACGAGGCCGCGGCCCGGAGCTTCCTCGACGCCTACACCGGCACCGGCGCGTTCTGGAACACCACGACCCGCCTGCTCGACGGCTACAAGCTGCTCGGCCTGCCCGAGACCGGGATCAACGTCGATCGGACACCGGGGCCCCGCGGCCCCGTCACCTACCCGGACCTGGGGCTGCGCCAGTTCGTGGTGCTGCCCCCGGCCGGTCGACGGAGGGACGGTTAGGGTCGACGTCGTGCCCGTCACCGCCAGCCCCCTGACCGTCGACCTGCACCGCACCCGCCTCGCCAACGGCCTGCGCGTCCTGCTCGTCCCCGATCCGGCAACCCCGGTCGTCGGCGTCGCGGTGCACGTCGACGTCGGGTTCCGCTCCGAGCCCGAGGGCCGCACCGGCTTCGCGCACCTGTTCGAGCACCTGATGTTCCAGGGCAGCGAGAGCCTGGGGAAGCTGGCGCACTTCCGACACGTGCAGGGCTCCGGCGGGCTGTTCAACGGTTCCACCCACCAGGACTACACCGACTACTTCCAGGTGCTCCCCGCCGCCGCGTTCGAGCGCGCGCTGTTCCTGGAGGCCGACCGGCTGCGCGCGCCGAAGCTGACCGAGGAGAACCTGCGCAACCAGGTCGACGTCGTCAAGGAGGAGATCCGGCTCAACGTGCTGAACCGGCCCTACGGCGGGTTCCCGTGGATCCTGCTCCCGCCGGTCCTCTACGACACCTTCCCCAACGCGCACAACGGCTACGGCGACTTCTCCGAGCTGGAGCAGGCGAGCCTCGACGACGCCGCGGCGTTCTTCGACACCTACTACGCGCCGGCCAACGCGCAGCTGACGGTGCTCGGCCCGATCGACGTCGACGCCGCCCTCGCGCTCGTCGAGAAGCACTTCGGCGACATCCCGGCGCGGCCGGTGCCGCCACCGCGGTCGTTCGGCGAACCGCCGCCGGCCGGGGAGCGCCGCCGGGCGGTGCCCGACGCGCACGCGCCGCTGCCCGCCCTCGCCGTCGGCTACCGGCTGCCCGACCCGGCGGCCGACCTCGACGGCTACCTCGGTCACGCGCTGCTCGGGTCGGTCCTCGGCGACGGCGAGGCCGCCCGGCTGCAGCGCCGGCTGGTGCACGCCGACGGCCTCGTCACCGACGTCTCCGCGGGCGCCGGGCTGATGGGACCGCTCGACGCCCGCGACCCCGACACGTTCACGATCACCGCCGTACACCCCGCGTCGGTGGACGCCGACCGCGTGCTCGCCGCCGTCGACGACGAGCTGGACCGGCTCGCCGCCGACGGACCGAGCGCCGAGGAGCTGGCGCGCCTCGTCGCGCGCTGGTCGTCGGGCCTGCACCGGCAGAACGACCGGGTGATGTGGCGGATGCTCGGGCTCGGCGCCCGCGAGCTGCTGTACGGCCGCGCGGAGATCACCGCGGAGCTGCCCGAGCGGCTCACCGCCGTCACACCGCACCGGGTGCGGACCGCCGCCGCGGCGTTGCGCTCCGGCGGTCGCGCCGTCCTGCGCGTCGAACCGACCACGAGGGAGCAGGCGTGACCGCCGTGCGGCAGGCACACCGCAGCGCCGAGGAGATCGGCCGCACCCCGGCCGGGCCGCGGCCGCTGCCCCCGCTGGGCGCCACCCGCGAGGTCCCGCTGCCCGACGTCGCCGAGCGCACGCTGCCGTCGGGGCTGCGGGTCCTGGTGGCACACCGGCCCGGCGTGCCGCTGGCGGAGCTGCGCCTGCGGGTGCCGTTCGCCGGTCCGTCGGCCACCGCCGACCCGGTGCACGCCGCCACCGCCGAGCTGCTCGCGGAGACCCTGCTCACCGGCACACCGACGCGTGACCGGGTCGGGATCGACGACGCGCTGGCCGCCGTCGGCGGCGACCTCGGCGTGAACGTCGACCCCGAGCGCCTGCAGCTCGGCGGCTCCGCGCTCGTCGAGGGCCTGCCCGTGGTGCTCGGGGTGCTCGGCGAGGTCCTCACCGCGGCGACGCACCCGGACGCCGAGGTGGCCCGCGAGCGCGACCGGCTCGTCGAGCGCATCGCGGTCGCCCGCGCCCAGCCCGACACCATCGCGCGGGAGGCGTTGCAGCGCCGGCGGTTCGGCGACCACCCGCTGGCGCTGGAGACGCCCGCCGCCGAGGCCGTCGCGGGGGTGCCCGCCGAGGACGTCCGTGCGCTGCAGGCCGCGGCGCTGGTGCCGGGCGGGTCCACGCTCGTCGTCGTCGGCGACGTCGACCCGGCCGCCGTGCTCGCCGAGGTCGAGGCCTCGCTCGGCGGCTGGACGGCGGACGGCACGGCGCGCGAGCTCACCGCGCCGCCGGCGCCGCGCGCCGAGGACCTGCTGCTGGTGCACCGTCCGGGCTCCGTGCAGTCCCAGCTGCGCCTGTCCGCCCCGGCGCTGCGCCGTGAGGACCCCCGGTACGCGGCCTTCCAGCTGGCGAACCTCGTCTTCGGCGGCTACTTCTCCTCGCGCTGGATGGAGAACATCCGCGAGGACAAGGGCTACACCTACGGGGCGCACTCCGGGATCGAGCGCATCCCCGGCGGCGCGTTGCTCGGCGTCGAGACCGACGTCGCCAGCGACGTCACCGCGGCCGCGCTGTTGGAGACCCGCTACGAGCTGGGCCGCCTCGGCGCCGTCCCCCCGACCGTCGCGGAGGTGGACGCGGCCCGGCGCTATGCGGTGGGGTCGCTGCTCATCTCGCTGGACAGCCACGGCGGGCTCGCGACGATGATCGGCTCGCTCGCTGCCGAGGGGCTCGACCTCGACTGGTTGCGGGAGCATCCGGCCCGGCTCGAGGCGGTGACGGTGGAGCAGGTCGCGGACGTCGCCCTGGAGTTCTTCGCGCCCACCGCGTTCACCGGCGTCGTCGTCGGCGACGCGGACGTGATGGGTGCCGGGGTGCGCGCGCTCGGCGGGGTCGTCGGGCCGTGACGGGGGCCGCACCCGGCGGAGAGGCGCCGGCCGCCGGACCGCCCGCCGTCGACGACCTGCCTGCCCGCGGCGAGGGCGCCTTCGCCGGTGGGGCGCGGGCCGCCGAGCGTCTGTTCGACGCGCTGTCCCACCCGCCGGTGCTGTCGCGCTCGGCCGTACTGCGCGACGAGCGGCTGCGCACCGACCGCGCTCGGCAGGTGGCGGGGTGGCCGCACGCGCGGCTCGTCGTCGTCGACGCCGAGGGCCGCACCCCGGTTACCTGGCGCGACGAGCCCGGCGCGGGCTTCGCGGTGGGCGACGCGGGTACCTGGGACGTCGCGTTCGGGTCGGGGGGCGAGCTGCGGACTCGTCCGACGACGGGCGCCGAGCCGCCGGACGAGGCCGTGCTGCTCGGCGAGCGCGGCGGCGTCGCGTTCTGGGCGGTCCGGGGGGAGATCGACCTCGCGGCCGGCGAGGACCCGGCGGGCTGGGTGGACCTGCGCATGGCCGGGGCCGCGCTCGACTCGCTCGGGGCGGGCCTGTTCACCTCCGCCGTGGCCGTGCTGAACTGGCACGACGCCGCGCGGTTCTGCTCGCGCGACGGCTCGCCGACCCACCCGGGCGCCGCCGGCTGGCACCGCCGCTGCGAGGCCGGGGGGCACGAGGAGTACCCGCGCACCGATCCGGCGGTGATCTGCCTGGTGCACGACGGCGCCGACCGGGTGCTGCTGGCCCGCCAGCCGGTGTGGCCGGTCGGCCGGTTCTCGGTGCTGGCCGGTTTCGTCGAGGCGGGGGAGTCGCTGGAGGCGTGCGTCGTGCGCGAGGTCGGCGAGGAGGTGGGCCTGGCCGTCCGCGACGTCCGCTATCTCGGCAGCCAGGCGTGGCCGTTCCCGCGCTCGGTGATGATCGGCTTCCACGCGGTGGCGGACCCGGACGCGCCGGTGCGCCCCGCGGACGGCGAGATCGCGGAGGCCGTGTGGGTCACCCGCGCCGAGCTGCGCGCCGCGCTCGCCCGGGGCGACTGGGGTGTCCGGGCCGGCGGGGAGGGTCCAGGGCAGCGGCTGCTCCTGCTGCCGGGCAAGGTCTCGATCGCCCGCTCGATGCTGGAGTCCTGGGCCGCGGCCGGCTGAGCGATCGCCGCACACACTCCCGCCCCCTCGCACACGAGCCCTGGCCTGTGCGCGGTGCCCTTGGCCTGTGTGCGACCGGCAGGGCGACGGCGCATCCACAGGTTGTCCACAAGGCGAGCGGATGGTCTCGCGGTGGCAGGAGGCCAGCGGTCACGATCAACGGATGGATCCTGCTGCGTCCCGGCTGCTCCGCACCTCCGAGCTGCGCCGAAGCGGCTTCACCGCCCAGGAGGTGCAGCGGATGCGCCGCTGCGGCGAGCTCGTCGCGATCCGGCGCGGAACCTACCTGGCGGGTGCGCTCCCGGACGACTCCGAGGAACGGCACCGGCTGCTGGTCCGGGCCACGCTCGGCGAGCTCGGCGCCGAGGCGGTGATCAGCCACGTCTCCGCGGCCGTGCTGCACGGCGTGTCCACCTGGGGCGTCCGGCTCGACCGCGTCACTGTCACGCGCGCCCGGCGCAGCGGTGGCCGCGTCCACCCGCGCGTCCACCTGCGGACCGCGCCGCTCGATCCGGCCGAGATCGTGCTCGTCGACGGGATCGCCGCCACGTCGCCCGGCCGCACCGTCGTCGACGTGGTGCGGTCGGTGCCGTTCGAGCAGGGCGTCGTCGTCGCCGACTCCGCACTCGCGGCGCGGCTGGTGGATGCAGGTGCGCTGGAACAGGCGGTCCGCCGGGCTCGGGGTTGGCCCGGGGCACCTCTCGCGCGGCGGGTGGTCGCGTTCGCGGACGGCCGCAGCGGCAGTGTCGGCGAATCGCGCAGCCGCGTGGCGATAGCCCGGGCCGGGCTGCCCGCTCCCGTGCTGCAGTGGGCGGTGCGCACCGGGGACGGGCGGGTGCGGGAGGTCGACTTCGGGTGGATCGAGCGGCGGACCGTCGGGGAGTTCGACGGCCGCGTGAAGTACGGGCGGTTGCTGCGGCCCGGAGAGGACGCGGGCGAGGCCGTCTACCGGGAGAAGGTGCGCGAGGACTGGCTGCGGGCGGAGGGTCTCGGGGTGGCGCGCTGGGGCTGGTCGGACCTCGCCGACTTCCGCGCGGCCGCGGCCCGGATCCGCCGGGCGTTCCGGTGAGACCGCACACAGCCCACGAGCGCCGTACACGAGCCACGGCTCAGGTACGGCGCACTCGGGGTGTGTGCGGCGGCGCGGAGCTGTGTGCCGCCGCGGGAACGGTCACGCGGCGAGGTCGGCGAGTTTCTCCGTCACCCGCGCGAACGAGGGGTTGGTGGCCGCGGTGCCGTCGGCGAACACCACGGTGGGCACCGTCCGGTTGCCGCCGTTGACGCGCTCGACGATCCCGGCGGCGTCGGGCTCGCGCTCGATGTCGATCTCGGTGTACGGGATTCCGGCGCCGTCGAGCTGCATCTTGAGCCGGCGGCAGTAGCCGCACCACGCGGTGGAGTACACGGTGAGCATGTCCGGATCAACCGCCGCCGGCCCCGGCGCATTTCGTGCCGGCGGACACAACCGGGCGCCGTCGGCGCCGGGTGTCAGGATGAGCCGGTGAGTGCGCCCCCCGACGTCCTGCGGTCCGGTCTCGACGACGAGCAGCTCGCCGCGGTCACGGCCCCGCGCGGGCCGGTGTGCGTGCTCGCGGGTGCGGGCACCGGCAAGACCCGCACGATCACCCGGCGGATCGCGCATCTGGTGCGGGCCGGGCACGTCGCGCCGGGGCAGGTCCTCGCGGTCACGTTCACCGCCCGCGCCGCCGGCGAGCTGCGGACCCGGCTGCGGACCCTCGGGGTGGCCGGGGTGCAGGCGCGCACCTTCCATGCGGCCGCGCTGCGGCAGCTGCGCTACTTCTGGCCCAGGGTGGTGGGCGGCGAGCCGTGGCAGCTGCTGGAGGGCAAGCTGCGCGTCGTGGGGCAGGCCGCGGCCCGGGCACGGGCGGGCACCGACGCGGCGTCGCTGCGCGACCTCGCCGGCGAGATCGAGTGGGCGAAGGCGAGCCTCGTGGCACCCGAGGACTACCCGGCGGCGGTGGCGCGGCTGCGCCGGGAGACGCCCGGGCCTGCCGAGCAGGTCGCCGCGGTCTACGCGGGCTACGAGGCGCTGAAGAACCGCGCCGAGCTGCTCGACTTCGACGACCTCCTGCTGCACACCGCGGCGGCGCTGGAGGAGCACGGGGCCGTCGCCGAGGAGTTCCGCGACCGGTACCGCTGCTTCGTCGTCGACGAGTACCAGGACGTCACCGCGTTGCAGCAGCGCGTGCTCGACGCGTGGGTGGGCGGGCGCGACGACCTCACCGTCGTCGGCGACGCCAACCAGACGATCTACACCTTCGCCGGCGCCACCCCGCGCTACCTGCTCGACTTCCCCCGCCGGTTCCCGGAGGCCGTCGTGGTGCGGCTGCAGCGCGACTACCGGTCCACCCCGCAGATCGTCGGCTGCGCGAACGCACTGATCTCCTCGGCCCGCGGCCGGGTCGCCGGCACCCGCCTGCGGCTGGTCGGGCAGTTGCCGCCAGGGCCGGACCCGGAGTTCAGCGAGCACGACGACGAGCCCGCCGAGGCCGCTGCGGTGGCCGCCACCATCCGCCGGCTGGTGGACGAGGCCACGCCGCCCGCGGAGATCGCGGTGCTGTTCCGGGTGAACGCCCAGTCGGAGGTCTACGAGCAGGCGCTCACCGAGGCCGGGGTGCCGTACCAGGTGCGCGGCGGCGAGCGGTTCTTCGCGCGGACGGAGGTGCGCCGCGCGATGGTGGCGCTGCGGGCGGCCGGGGGCCGAGCGGAGGATACCGGCGGTCCGGCCCTCGTCGACGCCGTCCGCGCCGAGCTGGCACCGCTCGGCCTCACCCCGGAGCCGCCCGGCGGCGCGCAGCAGCGCGCGCAGTGGGAGTCCCTGCTCGCGATCGTCGAGCTGGCCGAGGAACTGCTCGCCGTCGAGCCCGAGGCGGACCTCCGGCGCTTCGCCGCCGAGCTCGGCACGCGCGCCGACGCCTCGCACCCGCCCACCGTCCAGGGCGTCACGCTCGCGTCGCTGCACGCGGCGAAGGGCCTGGAGTGGGACGCGGTGTTCCTCGTCGGCCTGGTCGACGGCACGCTGCCGATCCAGCACGCCGACGGCGACGACGAGGCGATCGAGGAGGAGCGCCGCCTGCTCTACGTCGGCATCACCCGGGCACGGCGGCGGCTGGCGATCTCGTGGGCCCTGTCGCGCCAGCCGGGCGGGCGCCGGCACCGGCGGCGCAGCCGCTTCCTGTACGGCCTCATCCCGGACCACCACGCGGTGGCCCGGGTGCCCGCGGCCCGGGGCGGGAGCAAGCCGCGCTGCCGGGTGTGCGGGCAGCCGCTCTCCGGCACGGACGCGCTGAAGCTGCGCCGGTGCGCCGACTGCCCCTCCGACGTCGACGTCGACCTGCTCGACCGGCTCAAGGAGTGGCGTACCTCCACCGCGAGGGAGCAGCAGGTTCCCGCCTACGTGGTCTTCACCGACGCCACGCTCACCGCGATCGCCGAGCAGCGCCCGGCCGACGGTGCCGCGCTGGTGACCATCCCGGGGATCGGCGCGCGCAAGCTGGACCGCTACGGCCCCGCCGTGCTCGCCCTGGTGGCGGGCGAGGAACCGGCCGCCGATCCCGCGGGGAACTAGGCGTCGAAATGGGTTGTGCGCCCCCGGGGCGCCTTCTAGCCTCAGCTCTCGACGGACTCACCGGAGCCGTTCCCGCGCCTGCGATTCGCCCGAAGGGGGTGCCTCGATGGAGACCACGACGTTCTGCGGAATCCCGGGCACCCGTGTGCGCAGCGAGTCCCCGGCCGTCCACGCGTTCGCGTGGAAGCAGCAGGTTCCCGTCCTCCGCGTGCTCGGGACCATCCCGGCCGACGACAACAGCACAGGTGTATCCGCGACCGGGCGCCGCCGCACATAGCGGCGACGTACACGGCCGACAGACCTCAGGGCCGCGGATCCCACCGGATCCGCGGCCCTGATTTTTTTGTCCGATCCCCTTGACCAGGAGGTCCGAGGTGCTACTCCGATCAGTTCCGCCGGCGGGCGGAGCGATCAGTACCGGGCGGCCCGCGGGCGACCCCGCCCCCGGCCTGGGGCTCTTGCTCGACGCGGCACCCCGCGCCGGGCTGGCCCTGCCCTGCCGCTCCGGCGACGCCGACCTGTGGTTCGCCGACACCCCGGCCGGGCTCGAGCGCGCGAAGCTGCTCTGCGCGCCCTGCCCCGTCCGGGCCGAGTGCCTGGCCGGTGCGTTGAACCGCGCCGAGCCGTGGGGGGTGTGGGGCGGCGAGATCTTCGAGCGCGGCGCCGTGATCGCCCGCAAGCGGCCGCGCGGCCGGCCCAGCAAGGCCGACCTGGCCCGCGACCGCGAGCTCGCCGGCGCGAGCGCCTGACCCGGCCGATCCGGGACCCCACCCGTCCCGACACCGAACACCGCGAGGGAGACCGACCGACATGACCCGCCTGCGTCCCGTCCCGACCGACACCCGGCCCCGCCCGTCCGCCCCCGACCGCGAGGTGATCGCGATGTTGCTCCACGAAGCCCTGGCCCGCTCGCGACAGCGCGAGGCCGAGGAGGTGGCCCGCCGGCACGCGCTGGCCCGCCGCCTGACCGCGGGCCGCCGCTGGGCCCGGCTCGCACGCTTCGCCGCCCGCCGCGCCGAGCACGCGCAGCGCGCGGCCGGTGTGGCGGCGCCGCTGCACGGCCCGGTGCTCCGGGCTGTGGGTGGCCACCGAGGCGCCGTCTGAGGGCGCCGCCCCCGACGGGCGCGCGGCGCGGTCCGGAATCGAACCAGCCGCCGCGCCCGTCGCGGGCCACCGGTAGCTCACGACCGGCTCGGGCGGCGGGTCGGACGCGTCGTCCGGCCGTGGAACCGCGGCACGTCCTGCCCGGCCGGGTGCGACCTCCGCCGAGGATCCGGTGCGGGAGGATCCCGCGTGGTCCGCCTATCCGGCGGGGTCCGCGTCGAAGATCCAGGGTTGCCAGTGCCGGACGATGCCGCGCAGCGGCACCTCGGCGCCGAGCTGGCAGAGCACGCCCAGGGTGCCCATCGTCACCCGGTGCACGAGCATGTACTGCGGGGGCAGGTTCAGCTCGCGACCGGTGCGGAAGTCCGGGCTGCGCAGGTCGCCGATCCGCTCGGCCTGGGCCTGGAGCCAGCGCCGCTCGAACCGGAACGTCCCGGTGCGCAGGGGCTCGGTGAACGGCGCGAGGTAGGCGATGGCGTCCTCGGCGCGCATCGGCGAACCGGGCCGGACGAAGCCCTGCTCGCGCAGGAGCGCGAGCAGGTCGCCGGGGCGGTCGGCGAGCGCGAGCCGGGTCATCTCCGACAGCGGGCGGGGGAGCCCCCCGGGCAGGCGGGCGACGGCCCCGAAGTCGACGACCAGCAGGCGGCCGTCGTCGAGGATCTGGAAGTTGCCCGGGTGCGGGTCGGCGTGCAGCAGGCCGGCCCGGGCGGGCGCGGAGTAGTGGAACTCGGCGAGCCGGCGGCCGGCGTGGTCGCGTTCCTCCCGGGTGCCCATCCGGATCACGGCCGACAGTGGCCGGCCGGTGACCCACTCGGTGACCATCGCCCGCGGTGCCGACGCGACCACCCGGGGGACCCGCACCTGCTCGTCGCCGTCGAAGGCGGCGGCGAACGCCCGCTGGTTGTCGGCCTCGTCGCGGTAGTCGAGCTCCTCGGTCATCCGCTCGCGCAGCTCCGACAGCAGCGGTTTGACCTCCAGCCCGGGCACCAGCGGCTGCAGCAGCCTGCTCATCCGGGACAGCTGGCGCAGGTCCGACAGCAGCGCCTCCTCCGCGCCCGGGTACTGCACCTTGACGGCCACGTCGCGCCCGTCGTGCCACACGGCCCGGTGCACCTGTCCGATGCTCGCCGCGGCGGCAGGTACCTCGTCGAACTCCCGGAAGCGGCCGCGCCAGTCCCGGCCGAACTGCTCGGCGAGCATGCGGTGGACGTCGCGGGTGGGCATCGGTGGTGCCGCGGACTGAAGCTTGGTCAGCGCCTCCCGGAACGGGGCCGCGTACTCCTCGGGGACGGCCGCCTCGAACACCGACAGCGCCTGACCGAACTTCATCGCGCCGCCCTTGAGCTCGCCGAGCACGGCGAACAGCTGCTCGGCGCTCTTGGCCATGAGCTGGGCGGAGATCTCCTCGCCGTCGCCCCCGACGAGGCGACGACCCCACCCGGCGGCCGCCCGGCCCGCCACCCCGAGCGGCAGGCTGGCGAGCTTCACCGTGCGGGCCGCGGTGCGGCGTGGGATGTCCGTCACGTCGGCTCCTCGCTGCTGCGCCGGAACCGGTGCGGCGCGGGTGTCACCTGCTCGATCACCTCCTCATTGTCCCCCTCGCGCGGACCGGCCCGCATGTCACGTGCGGCACGTCGGGCCGCCGCGGACGGCGCCGCAGGGGCAGCCCGCCCGCGGTGCCCAGGCCCGGCGGAGGATCGTGCCGCGGCCGGCGTCGAGTTCCAGGGTGGCGTCGAGCACCGGCGGTGGCTCGGCGTCCGGCCCGGGGAGCGCGGTGAGCGCCTGCGCGGTGCCCAGCGCGGCGGTGGCCGCGGTGGCGGCCGGGTCGGCGCTGCCGATGCGTCCCACCAGCTGCGCGGCGACGAGCCCCCAGACCGGGTCCCGGTCACCGCGGTGGGCGTCCAGGCAGTGCAGGCAGGCGGAGCGGCCCGGCAGCACGAGCGGACCGACGACGCCGACGCCGTCGCGGGTACGGACGGCGAGGTGCGCCACGCGCTCGGCCAGCAAACGCGCCACGCGGCCCGGTTCGGGCACCAGCGCGTCGGCGAGCACCACCAGGTCGGTGTTGCGCGAGGGCCGGGTGCCGGTGGTGGGCGCGACGCGCCGGACCGCCGCGGCGGCCGCCGTTGCCCGCGGCAGGCCCACGTCGGCGTCGAGGTACCCGGTGCCCAGGTCGGTCGCGGCCACCGCGCCGGCGGCCTCGACGTGCACTCGCCCGACCCCCGCGGCGGCGAGGCCGGTGGCGATCCCGACGGCGAGCGGGCCGTCCCCGACGACGACCACCGCGGCCTCCCGGCGGCGGGTCACCCCGCGGTCGACGTCGTGCGCGTCGACCAGGATCTGCGCATCGACGAGCAGGCCGAGCAGCGCCGCCGCCCGGGCGACGTCCGCGCCGCGCACCGCGGCCCGGCCCAGGAGGGCGGCCGTCTCGACGGGCGCCGCCGCGAGTTCGTCGAGCATCGCGGCCAGCGGCGGTTCCAGGTCGTCGACGGCCGCGGCCCGGGCGGGATCGAGCCCGACCAGGCGGGACCGTCGCCCGCACGGCAGGACGGTGCGGTGCGGGGGGAACCGGAGGACCTCGGGCAGGTGCATGCCGGTGATCGTGCCGCGGCCCGGCCCCGCGCCGCCCGGGGTGTCCACAGACCTTGCCCGCACCTGTGGACAACTCGGGGCCGGGCCGCGGCACGATCACCGGCATGCACCTGCCCGAGGTCCTCCGGTTCCCCCCGCACCGCAC